>CALXFD010000023.1 GCA_944387495.1 uncultured Clostridia bacterium
AATATTGCTTAAAAATTGCATTTTATAGGTAAATTGCATTTACTTTTTCGAAATTGCATTTAACTTTTCAATTGACCAGTTTTTTTACTGGAATTTTTTGCTAAATTTTTTTCTACTAAATATAATATGCTTTTTATTATTTTTTATCTATGTTTTTACTAATAAATTGAGGTTCTAAAAAATAGCAAAATTAAACCTTCTATTATTTTTAAAGTTCAATTTTGCTATTTCTTATAATTAGAACAATAAGTTTTTATTAAATATTTTTCTACTTATATTATATTAATCTAAAAATTACATCCCCTATGAATAATAAAATGATTATTTTACTCAATACTATATTTAGACTAATTAAACATATTAGATAATTGCTCCAATACTATTATAAACATCGCATGAGACCATCCTAATCCAATTACCCAATTTGGTTTTAATGTAGAATTATCTATTTGTTCTCCTAAAAAGTAATGTTTTCCTGCTGTTTTTACTACAAAATCAAATGTTTCTTTTGCTTTTTTCTTTTCTCCTGTTTCTAAATAATATAATGTCATCCATAAATTTGATATTGGCCATGGGTTTCCATTCATATAATGGTCATTTTCAAATCTTTGATATCCACCTGTATATGTTCTTAAATGCAAGTTTATTCTTTCTACTGTATTTTGTACTTTTTTGTCTTTTGCTCCAAACATATTAAATGGCACTACTGTTCCTAACATACTTATATCCATTTTTTCATCTTCTGTATTTCTTAAATATGTTTTTGCTTTTTCATCATACATATTTTTATCTATATATTTTTTTATTTCTAATTGTAAATAATTTAATTCTTTTTCATTTTTTAGTTTCTTTTCTTCTTTTAATCTATTATTATTGAAGTCTGATATATTTTCTCCTAATATATCATATATTTTCTTTATAGCATCAAAAGCTCCATATATACTTGCTAATGAATATAAGTGCACACCTTCATGCATTTCCCACAAATCATAACTAATATGATATTTGTGTCCTTGTCTATTTGTTTCATTTTCTATTTCTTCTTTTACTATATCTTTTTCTTCATCTTTTATATCTAGCCAATCTTTTATATATTTTTTTAAGAAGTCTATTGCTTTTTCACACATTTTTAAATTGTCTTTTAAGAATTTTTCTGATTTTGTATATTTGTAATGTTCATATACTCCATATACTACACTTGCTGTTTCATCTACTTGATATCCCCAACATGGTGCTAATTTTCCATCTGTAAAAAATCTTTGTTCCCACATACCATTTTTACTTTGTGTGTTTTTGCAAAATATTTTATAAAACTTTTCTGTTTCTTTATTCATATTTAATATATCCATTGCTCTTGTAATAAATACTGCATCTCTTGGCCAGCAATATGCATACCTTCCACATTTGGTGAAATATTCATCTATTTCCGGTGAAGCTATTATTCCTCCTGTTTCTTGGTTTGTTAATAATGGGAATAATAATATACTTCTTTTATATATTTCATAGATTTTTTCTTCATAACTATTTTTTGGTTCTTTCATATTTAAACCATTATGTGTTTTTACAAATTTTCTCCAATATGTCTTTGTGCTTGTATATTCTTTATTTAAATCAAGTCTTTTTATTCTGTCTATTTCTTCTTCTATTTGTGTTCCACTTTTATTTTCATCTATTAATATACATATTTCTATTGTTTTCTTTTCATTAGGTTTTATTGTTCCAATTTGATATCCTACACTTGAATCTTTTGACATTCCTATATAGTCTTTGTCATGTATATCACATCTTTTTATATTTTCTTTGCTTCCATTTATTTGGTGTTTATATATTTCATATCCTTTGGCAAATGTAGAAAATGTGAAATCATGTGCATATTGCATCATTCCACCATCTACTATTTTGCACCCTACCCAGTTATTTTCATTTGTTAGTAATTCTGAATGGATGTAAAAATCAATATCTAAATCTATTTTGCTTTCATTTAATAATGTATATCTTTTTACTAATACATTTTCTTTTATTAGTACATAGTCTGTTTGTACTATTGTTAAATTAAAATAAGTATTTGTTATTTCTGTATTTAATATATTTGTGTCTGTATCATAATATTGTTTATATACATTATTTATATCATCATGTAAATATATTAAATCTGAGGTGTTTACTTTTACACCTGTATGAAAAAAGTTTATATATTGTCTATTTTCTCTATTTGGGAAATATATTCTTTGCATTTCTCCTTTTGATGTAAATGTTGCTATCATATTTTTATTTCCAATTATTGCTTCATTTAGATATTTGTTTTCCATAATATTCTCCTCTTTCTTTACCCTTCTATCACATTCAAAATTTGTTTTTCTAAATCTTTTATTTTTTCATTTATTCTAAACATGTCTTCATCACGTAAATTTTCATCTTGTATATCTTCTTTTACATATTGTTCCATATCTTTTAATTCATCTTTTAGTCTTTCTAATCTCTTAGCTACTTCTTGTTTCATATTATTTGCTACTTTTCTTTGTATTTTATGTGTCATTGGAATATTATCTTTAAGTTCATATGTTTCTCCAAACTCTGGTATTGTAACATTTAAGCCTGTTTCATTTTCTATTTTAGCTCCTAAAATATCTTGTGATTCTGGCTCTCCATGTACTAAAAAGATATGTTTTGGTTTTTTTATAAATGAATATATAAAATTCATTAATAATTCTTGGTCTGCATGTCCAGAATAGCCTTCTATATATTCTATTCTTGCATTTACTGCTATTTCATCTCCAAATATTTTTACTGTTTTTGCTCCATTTACAATATTATATCCTAGTGTCCCTGGTGCTTGATATCCTACAAATAATATTGTACTTTTTGGATTCCATAAATTATGTTTTAAATGATGTTTTATTCTTCCAACTTCACACATACCACTTGCTGATATTATTATACTTGGTGTATTATCTTCATTTAATTCTTTTGATTCTTCTGCTGTTTTTGTAAATTTAAGTCCTGGAAATTCTAGTGGATTATCTCCCCTCATTATTTCTTCTTTTGTTTCTTCATCAAAAATCTCTGTATTTTCTCTAAATACTTCTGTTGCTGATATTGCAAGTGGACTATCTACATATACTGGGCTTTTCATAAGTGTTTTATATTTTCTTCTAAATTCTTCATCATCATTTTCTTCTTTTAGTTTATTTATTTCATATAATATTTCTTGTGTTCTACCTACTGCAAATGAAGGTATTACTACTGTTCCTCCATTATCTAATGTTTCTGATACTACATCTAAGAAGATTTTTGCTTTTTCATCATTTCTCATGTGTAGTCTACTTCCATATGTTGATTCCATTACAAGATAATCTGTATCTTCTATCATTGTTGGTGGACTTAATAGTGGAATATCGTTATTTCCTATATCTCCTGTAAATACTGTCTTTGTTTCTTTTCCATCTTCATTTACCCATACTTCTATTATACTTGAACCTAACATATGTCCTGCATCATTAAATCTTACATGAATTTCAGGAGTTATTTCTATTATTTGGTCATATTGTACTGGTTCGAATATTTCCAAACATCTTGCTGCTTCTTCTGCTGTATATAAAGGTGGTAATGGTTCTTCTCCTTTTCTTTTTCTTTTTCTATTTTTCCATTCAACTTCTGTTTCTTGTATATGTCCACTATCCGGCAACATTAATGCACATAAGTCACATGTTGCTTTGTGTGCATATACTTTATTTCTATATCCTTCTTTATATAGTTTTGGTATTCTTCCAGAATGGTCAATATGTGCATGTGTTAATAGCATAAAATCTATTTCAGCAGGATTAAATTCAAATTCTGCTTCATTTTCCATTTCTTGTTCTGCTTTGCCTTGCCACATCCCACAGTCTACCAAGAACTTTTTCCCTGCTCCTTCTACTAAAAAGTTTGAGCCTGTAACTGTTCTTGTTGCGCCTAAAAAAGTTATTTTCATAAAATTTCTCCCTTCATTATTATTTAATGGTAAATTTCTTACATATTTTATTAGTTATACGTTATTAATTGAAAATTTTTACTTTTTTATTTAATTTTATTTCAAAATCTTTTTTATCTATATTCTCTGTTACATTTTTTAATTGAATTTTATCTTCAAATACTTTTTCTAATTCATTACTGTAAAATTCTACACAAAATTGAGTTTTTTCCTTTAATATTTTTAGACTTAAATCTTCTAATCTTATACTTCTTACTTGAAATATATGTTTTAATATATCATAATTTATTTTTTCATTTTTTGATATCTTATCTACCATCTTTAATTCTTCTGCTTTTTTTATTATCGTTCCGAATTGTTTGTTTTAATTCTGCTTTTAATTCTTTTACTTCATATATTTGTAATGTCTCACTAAATGGTAATAGATTATAATATCTAAATTCATACATTAATTTTTCTAAATCTTGTTTTTCTACTATTTTTTCAGTTGATTTTTGATATGCTTTTAAGAAGTTCTTTTGAATTTTTATTGTCTCTTCTTCTATTTCTTTTTCTATATCTTCTTTATTTATTAATTCTAAATATTTATATTTTTCTTCTAGTTCTTTTTTGTAGCTAATGTATTTTTTAGGATTTAATAATCCATTTAATTTTTCTAATTCTGCTATTTTTTGTTCTCTTTCTTCTATTAGCATATTTGCTAATATTCTTGCACTAAATATTTTCTTTTCTAATGGTAATTTTTCGTTTCTTTTTTTATATTCATCTTGTAACATTTTCTTATTATTTAATGTTTCATCAAGTATTTTTATTTCTTCTGTTATTTTTTTCTTGTCTTGTGTAAGAACTTTTACAAAATCTTCTTTGTTTTGCATTTTTTCAAGTCTTTCTTTTGTTTCTTTTTCTTCCTGCTCTATTTTTTTCTTTTCATTTTTGTCATATTTTATTTTTAATAATACTGATATTTTCTTAATTTCTTCTATTAAATCTTTTGCTATTTTTTTATCATAATTTTCTTCTAATTTCATTTTTGCAGAATCTAGATAGTTTATCATAAACTCTTCTTTACTTATCCACTTATTCATAAATTTATAACCTAATAGTATTCTTAGGTTTTGATATATTAAATTATGTTTTATACTTTCTATTTCTTTTGGGATAGTTGTCCATGAATATCCATTAAAATCTCTTAATGGCTCTACTGTTTCTATACTTCTTCCTACATTTAGTAATTCTGCTAAACTCTCATCTAGTATTTCTATTTTTGTATCTACAATTTTTTCGTTTTTACTTATTTTTGAAATACAATATAGCAATTTTCTTTCTATTGGATAACATATTATTCTCTTTTTTTCTTTTTCTATTAAAAATGTTTTATTTCCTAGTATATTCTTTTCTTCTGTGTTCATTTTAACTAATTTTATATCATCACAATTTTTATTTATCATTTCTATAAAGTTTTTTATATAATCTTCCTTATTTTCTACATTTCTCTTTATTGTTTTATAATCATTGTATGATACTTCTATTTTGTATAAAATGCTAAGGAGAAGGTTTTTTACACTTTCATCAAACATTTTTTTCTCTAAAACTTCTTCTAACTCATTATTGTAATCTTTCTTTACTAGTTGAGTGAAAAATTTTTCTTTTTTCTTTTGCATTTCTTCTCCTTTCCATTATAATTACTTACAATTTAATTTTTAAGTTCTTTCACTAACTTCTCCACTTGTTCCCATTTTTAGTTCATTTAATCTTTCAAGTGTCATTAATACTTCTCTTGGTTTGCTTCCTTGATATCCTGATATTACGCCTCTTTCTTCCATTTGGTCTATTATTCTTCCTGCACGTGCATAACCTACTTTAAATCTTCTTTGTATAAATGATGTTGATGCTTGTCCTGTTTCTACTACTGTTTGAATTGCATCCATTAAAAATGGGTCTGTGTCATCGTCTTGTGCTTGTTCTTGTGCCAATTCTTTTTCTGTTTTATTATTGTTTTCTATACTTTCTAAAATATCTTCACTATATGTAGCTGTTCCATTTGATTTTACAAAATCTACTATTTTTTCTACTTCTTCATCAGATACAAATGCTCCTTGTACTCTAGCAGGCTTTGGTGCTCCTGATGGGAAATATAACATATCACCTTTTCCTAGTAATTTTTCTGCTCCAACTGTATCTAATATTGTTCTTGAATCTACTTGTGATGATACTGCAAATGCTATTCTTGATGGTATATTTGCTTTAATTAAACCTGTAATTACATCTACTGATGGTCTTTGTGTTGCTATTACTAAATGCATTCCTGCTGCTCTTGCTTTTTGTGCTAATCTACATATTGCTTCTTCTACATCTTTTGCTGCTACCATCATTAAGTCTGCAAGCTCATCTACTATTATTACTATTTGTGGTAATTTTCCTGAGCCATCCTCTTTTTCTATTGCTTTATTATATCCTTTTAAATCTCTTACACCTTTAGTTGCAAATTTATTATATCTATCATCCATTTCTTGTACAGCCCATGCTAATGCTCCTGCTGCTTTTTTAGGGTCTGTTACTACTGGTATTAATAGATGTGGTATTCCATTATATACTGACAATTCAACAACTTTCGGGTCTACCATTACAAGTTTTACTTCACTTGGTTTTGCATTATATATTATACTTGTAATTATTGTATTTATACATACACTCTTTCCTGAACCTGTTGAACCTGCAATTAATACGTGTGGCATTTTTGCTATATCTGCAAGTTCAGTATTTCCTGCTACATCTTTTCCTAATGCTACTGTTAATTTTGATTTGTTATTTTGGAATTCTTCACTTTCTAGAACTTCTCTTAAATGTACGGTTTCTTTTTCTTTGTTTGGTACTTCTATTCCTACTGCTTGTTTTCCCGGTATTGGTGCTTCTATTCTTATTGTTTCTGCTGCTAAATTTAGTGCTATATCATCTGCTAAGTTTGCTATTTTGCTTACTCTAACACCTTCTGCTGGTTTTAGTTCATATCTCGTAATTGCTGGTCCTACTGATACATTCTCTACTTTTGCAGATACACCAAAACTATATAATGTTTTTTGTAATTTTGTTGCTGTGTCTGTTAAAGCTTTAGCACCACCTTTAAGTGTTTTATTTTTTCCTTTACTCAATAACTCAACTGGTGGATATTCATAATGTTCATCTTCTACTGTCATTGCATGTTCTAATTGTAATACTTCTCTTTTCTTATCTTCTTTCTTTTCTTCTTCTTGTTTAAATAAGTTATTTTCTATAACATCTGGTTCCATCATCGCATTTTTAGTTTCTTTTGTTAATGGTATTAAATTATCTTTGCTATGGTCATATTTTTTTAGTCCTTTATCATCTGCTTCTAATATTCTTCCACCAAAATTAATTTTTATTTGATTATCCATGGCTTCTTTATCTTTTTCTAATTTTTTTGCTTTTTCTAGTTTTTGTTCTTCTCTTCTTGCTATTCTTTCTTCTCTTTCTCTTTTTCTTCTTTCTGCTGGTGTTTCTTCTATTTCTTCATATTGTTTTCTTCTTTCTTCTTTTGCCTCTAATCTTGCTTCTTTCTTTTCTTCCAATTTATCTGCGAGCATATTTATTATATCTGTCATACTAATTCCAAATGTAAATACTAATAAAACTATTGCAACTCCTATGCATAATATTACTGCTCCTACATCACCTAAAAGTTTTGCAAGTGGTACTGCTCCTACTGCTCCTATTGCTCCTCCACCTTTATTTTGTGAACCTAAATAATATGCATCTTTTACTACTACTGACAATTCTTCACTTGATTGTAGTTCCCCTGTTGATATTTGAAATACACTAAATAATACAGATAAACTTATAATAAATATTCCATATTGAATAAGTTTTGATGTCAATGTTTCTCTTCCTTCACATGCAAGTTTTATTGCTATTGCAAAAGTACCTATTGGAACTATATATTCCATTATTCCAAACATTCCACCTAATATTTCATTTAGTTTTGTTCCTACAACTCCTGATTTTGTATATATTAATACACCTAATAATAAACTTAACATCATTAAAACAATTATGGCTAAGTCTAATTTTGATGCTTGTTTTCTGGCTCTTGTACTTCTTTTTCTTGAATTTTGTGTACTTGCTCTTTTTCCTGTGCTTTTATATCTTCTTTTCGCCATTTGCCTCATTCCTTTCTTGTTGCTTCTTCCAAATAAAATAAGCCAGAATCAAAAGTCTTAGTTTCTTTGACTTCTGAATCTGACTTCTGATTACTATTTTAATTCTTTTCTACTATTTTGAATTGTTTTTATTGTATCTTCCATAGATAATTGCATTAATCTCAATGCTTCACTCATATTAGTTTCAAGTTTTTGTAATGTTTCTTTCATTACATTTTCTGCATCTCCTAATAAATTATCCGCATATTCTTTTGTACCTTTTGAAATTTCTCTTGACATTTCATTTGCAGTTTCTATGATTTCTGTCTTTTGGTCATATGCTTTTCTTGTTATTTCATGTTCATCTATCATTGCTATTATTCTATTTTCTGCTTCTTTAACAATTCCATCAGCTTCTTTTTGTGCTTCAACTAGTATACGTTGTCTTTCTTCTTTTACCCATTTTGCTTGTTTTAATTCATCTGGTAATTTTATTCTAATTTCTTTTATTAAATCTAACATTTCATCTCTATCGACAACACTTTTAGAAGAAAAAGGTAAATTCCTACTTCTTTCTAATAAATCTTCTAATGTTTCTAATAATGTAAATATCTCCATGGTTTTGCCCCTTTCTTTTATCTTATGTTTTCCTTAGAAAAATAAGATATGCACGTCCATACTTTCTTTTATCATATATTTCAAATTTTTCATTATCAATGTTTTTTATTATTCTTTCTTCTTCATCTGTTTCTATTATAATTATACTTTGAGCATCTATTAATTGCTCTTCATATATTAATTCTAAGGCTTGAGCTATATAATCTGTTTTATATGGTGGATCTAAAAAAATTATATCTTGCTTTTCTTTTATTTTTTCTTTTAAAATTTTCTTAAAATCTAAATTATATATTTCAACTTTTTGTTCCATATGTGTTTTTTGCACATTTTTTCTAATTATTTCAATTGCTTGTTTTTCTTTATCGCAAAGTATAGATTTTCTTGCACCTCTACTTACAGCCTCTAATCCTATTGCTCCACTTCCTGAAAATAAATCTAATACATTTGCATCTATAATTTCATTTTGAATTATATTAAATAGTGATTCTTTAACTCTATCTAATGTTGGTCTTGTATTTTCACCATTTAATGTATATAATTTTGTTCCTCTTGCTGTTCCACCTATTATCCTCATTTTTTTACCTTTCTTTATTAATACTATTTTATTCCTTTTTTCCATATTGTCAATAATATTCATAGAAATGTAACATACATTTAACAGTTCTGTAATATTTTTGTTCTTTTGTAATATTTTTCTTAAAGAAAAATAAGACTACCTTTTGGGCAGTCTTTGTCTTTTGTAAAATAATAAATTAATCTTCTTTGTTTACATCTTTTAATAATTCTAATTGTGATATTAATAATGATTCCATTTTTGCTTTATATATATCAAATTGTTTTTTTACGTCATCTAATTCTCTTTTTTTAGCTACTATTTCATTTTCTAACTCATCTGCTTGTTTTTTTGCTGAACCTTTTGCTTCATTTATTATTTGATCTGCTTGTTGTTTTGCTACATTTTTTATATCATCTGCTGTTGTTTGTGCCATTATTAAAGTATTTTGTAAGGTTTCTTCTATTGTTTTATAATGTTCCAAACTTTTATTTAATTCTTCAACTTTTGCTCTTAATTCTGTTATTTCTTTATAATTTTTACTATAATCTACTGTTAAATCATCTAAAAAATCATCAACTTCTTCTACATTATAGCCATTCATCATTTGCTTTGAAAATTTTTTATTTTCTATATCTAATGGTGTAATCATTTACTTCCTCCTTGAAAAAAGGTATAATAACCCCTTTACTTAAAATTACATTAATTTAGTCCATTATTTTTTAACCAAGATACTGAAAGTTTATTTTTCATTTCTTCTCTTGCCATTTCATTTGTAATTTCATAATTTGATGGTGCTACTAAAAAGATTGAGTTAGATACTTTTTGTATATATCCATCTAATGCATATACACCACCACTAATAAAGTCTATAATTCTTCTTGCTACATCTTTATTTACATATTCTAAGTTTACTATTATAGATTTCTTTTCTTTTAAAAAGCTACAAATTTCGTCTGATTGTTCAAATGCTGTTGGTTGTGATATAACCATTTTTATTGCATTTGCTTGTGTATGTTGTTGTGGCATTTGTACAACTTTATCTCTATTTTTCTTTCCAAATAATTTTCTATCTTCTATTTCTTCTGTATCATCTTCATAATCATATATATTTTCTTCATCATCGTATTCTTCTGGTTCAGCTGGGTCCATCCCGAATAATCCCCATACTTTATCCATTAATGCTCCTGACATAAAAAAACCTCCTAAAATAACTTCCTTTGTATTTATTTGTTATAAGTATCCACTTTTTTTCACTTATTGTCAATAGTTTTTTGAAATGTAATATTATTTTAATATTTTTGTAATATTTTTGTAATATTTCTTTTCTTATTCTACTTTGCTTAAATCTGGATTTAAAATAATTTCATCATATAAACTTATTTTTGTATATGACATAATTTCTTCGCTTGTAAAGCCTAATTCTTTTAGTTCTTCTGTATCATATGGTTCAACTATTGAATATTTTTCTCCTTCTTTTTTCACTTTTACTAATAATTTATTTAAATATCCTGCTCTATTTCTTACTACATATGCTAAATCGTTTTCTTTTACAATCGCTTGGTTTGGAATCTTTAAACCTTTTTGGCTCCACCAAATCAAATCAAATGAAATCTTTCTGTAATCTATTAGTTCTTCTACATTTTTATCTATTTGTAATACTAATAATACATTATTCTCATCATCTTTTGATGTATATGTAATTTCAGCATTTACTTCATTATTGCTTGGAAGTCTTACTTTTACGTCATCTCCAACTTTTGCGTTATTTGCTTGTTCTGAATCTGAAACTGTTGCAATATAGCAATATATGTTATTTATTACTTTTCCTTTTTCATCACTTGTTGGAACTATTTTTCCTGTTTTTAAGTTTAACCCTTCTAAATAATCTTTATTCAAACTTGCAAAACATTCTGTTGTTGGCTTTAAAACATCTTCTAGTCCATCTACTTTATATGATACAACTCCACTCATAGTTGAATTAACATATTCAGCTCCTGAATTTAATTGTGTTTCATATTCTTTTCTTTCATTTATCAATTGTTTTAAATATGAACCTTGCGGACTTTCTTCTCCTGCAATATTAGCCTTTTTAGTTACCATTTCATTTATTTGTTTTTTATATTCTTGTAATTTAGTAACATCTGTAATTTTATTTATTTCTTTCAATTTATTATCTATTTGTGTTTCTAATGATTTCATATCTGCTGTAAATATATCTGTTTCATTTGCCATTGCTTCTTGTATTTTAGTATCAAGCTCTGCAATCTTACTTTTTAAGTCCTCTTCATTTTTACTATAATACCTAAAAACAGCTTCATCCTTTGCAGTCTTTTCTCCTTCTGCTTTTATTTTTTCCATACCATTTTTATAATTTTCACCTTGTATTACTTGTTCATCTCTTATTACATATCCTATATCTGTCTCTTCTGAATAAAGAGTTCCCTCTTCTACTGTAAAAATTTTTGTAGGCTGTTTTATTAGTAGATATACAGTATAAATCACATAAATAAGCACTAATAATAATACTAGATATATAATTACTTTCTTTTTAATTTTCTTAGGTTTTCTTTCATTTTTTTCTTTTACTTGTTCTTCTCCCAATTTATACCCTCCAAAATAATGTTTATATTATTTTGTATGCTATTATTTCCTTGTATCCATATTGTTTGTTTATTTTTTCTAAACCATGTCATTTGTCTTTTTGCATATCTTCTTGTTTCCATTTTGATTTTTTCTATCATTTCCTGTTTTGTACAATTACCTTTTAAATAATCTACTACTTCTTTATATCCTAATCCTTGCATAGCTGTTGGAAATTGCTCATATTTTTGTAATATATTTTTAACTTCATCTATTAAACCTTGTTCAATCATTAAATCTACTCTTTTATTTATTCGAGCATATAATTCCTCTCTGTCCCAAGAAATAGCATACACTTTATAATCATATTCTACTTCATTTTTCCTTGACTCAATCTCTTGTTCTGTCTTATTTTTACCTGTTGCATTATATATTTCTAATATTCTTAATATTCTTTTTTTATCATTTTTACTTATTTTTTCTATTGCTACTGGGTCAATTTTTTTTGCTTGTTCATATAGTTCTTCTAGTCCTTTTTCTTCAACCTCTTGTTCTAATTCTTTTCTATAATTTTCATCAAATTCTATATTCTGATATTCTATTTCATATATCAAACTATCTAAATATAACCCTGTTCCACCTACTATTATAGGAACTTTCCCTTTACTCAATATTTCTTTTATTGCATTTTTAGCATCTTTTTTAAAATCTGCGACACTATATCTTTCATTTGGTGAAACAAAATCGAGCAAATAATGTTTTATACCTTGCATCTCTTCAATTGTAGGCTTTGCCGTTCCTATATTCATATCCTTATATATTTGCATAGAATCACAAGATATTATTTCTCCATTAACTTTTTTTGCTAATTCTATTGATAAAGCAGTCTTTCCAGATGCTGTTGGTCCACATATTACTATTACCTTATCCTTTTGCATTTTGTACCTCTCTATAATAATCATTTAATATTCCTTGTTGTACATCTTTCATATAACTTGTTTCCATAAAAATACAAATAATAAAAATTACAATTCCAATTATTATTCTTTTTACTGCTTTTCCTGCCTCTAAATCTTCCTCTGTATACTTGCCATATATATATGCCAAAAATGGAGTAAGTATTAAAGAATTTAGTCCAGTAAAAATTAATACTATCATATTTTTTGTTGTTCCTTCTACCTTTTCATTTAAATAGTCTGGATAGCTAATTCCATTTTTTGACATTTGGAATACCATAAGAGTTATTAAATACATTATTATCAAAGATATTATTATAAATACTATTTTCCTTGATTTTTCTATCACTCCTAAATTATGCCATGTCCACACACAACTTACTATAAATATCAAAATCGCTCCAATTATAATAATTGCCATCTTACCTTTTCCTTTCTAACATTCGATTTATTCCTCAAACTCTTCACAATTCTCAAATTCATAGAGTAGTTCGAAAGCTCAATAAACCATCCGGCTTATTTTCTCGCAAATTTTCTCTCTATATCATACTGACTCATTTTAATAGCTGTCGGCCTACCATGAGGACATGTGAATGGATTTGGAAGTTCCAATAATTTATCCATCAAGCTATCTACCTCTTGTTCATCCAATGCCATATTTGCCTTTACTGCTGCCTTACATGCAACTGTTGCTATAAACTTTTCTTCTTTTTCTTGTTTTGCAGTCCTTGCAACTGTATTAATCTCATCTAATGTCTCTAAAAACAACTCTTTTGTGTCTAAATCTATACATACAGTTGGAACACCTGTTAATTTTATAGTATTTTCTCCAAATTCTTCAAGTGAAAAACCTGCTTTTTCAAACATTTGCATATTTTCTTTTGCTATATCCATTTCTTTATGTGTTAATGTTATTACATCTGGTAACAATAATAATTGTGAATCTTTTGATTGGTCACTATAATAATTATTTTTTACCTTTTCATACATTATTCTTTCATGTGCTGCATGTTGGTCTATTATGTACATTTCTTTATTCATTTCTATTATAATATATGTTTTAAATACTATCCCGATAAATTTATATGTTGGTTTCTTAAATTCTTCTATATTTTCGAACATAGAAATATTATCTTTTACTATATCAATTGCATCTTCTTCACTTTTTTGAGCTTTTGGTTCTTCATCTTCCCCTATAGGCATTCTTCCAAATAATTTAGCATACATTTCATTAAAATTATCTGAAACAACTTCTGGATTGTCATTTAATTGAACCATTTTTTCTTTAATTTCTTGAAATTCTTGTTTTATTTCTGGGTTTTCTAGCTTTTCTATTTTTTGAGCTATTTCTTTGTTCTTTTCTTCTCTTTTTTGAGCCAATTCATCATTAATATTTTCTTCTTTTTTTGTATCTATTTCATTAGTATTATTATCTTCTTTATCACTTATTTTTGTTTCATCAGAATTTATATTTTCATTTTCTATATTTGCAGTTACTTCTTGATTATTATCCACTTTTTGTTCATTATCTGTTATTTTATCAGCATTTTCAATATCTTGTTCTTCTTTTAAATCCTCGCCTTTAATATTATAAGATTCTTCACTTTCATTTACATTACTAACATCTAAACCTTTTTCTTTGATTTCATTTTCTAAGTTTTGTTTCATCTCTTTTAGTTTTAATAATATATCTGCTGTGTTAATAGGTTCACCCACTTTTGAAGCACTTTTATCTTGATTTAGAGGCTTATCTTGTTCTATTATACTATTTGTTTTTATTTTACTTTCTTGGTCTGTATATTCTTCTATTTTGCTTTCATTTTGTTTTCTAAAAGAGAATAATCCTCCTGATTGATTTTCTAATTTTGTTCGTTTTAAATCTCTTAATCTCTCTTCAAAAGTTCGTTCACGTACAGAATTTCTTGGTGGCTCATTATCTGAATGAATTTGTTTTTCAGAATTTGCTACAAGTTCTGTTTTTAATAAAGTATCTTTTATTGCATGATATACTGCTTGGAAAACTTTATTTTCTTCTTCAAACCTTACTTCTAATTTTGCTGGGTGTACATTTACATCAACTTTTGCAGGATTTATTTCTAAGTTTAAAACAACAAATCCAAATTTTCCAATTGGAATTAGTCCTTTATATCCTTGTTCTGTTGCTGCTGTTAATGTTTTATCTTTTATATACCTTTTATTTACAAAAAATAATTGATTTGTTCTATTAGACCTTGCAATTTCTGGTTTACCGATAACACCAGAAACACTGATATCATCATATTTATATGAAACTTCCATTATTCCATTTGCTATATCTTTTCCGTAAATACTATATATAACACTTTTCATATCTCCACTGCCATTTGTTTGAATGACAGTTTTTCCTGTATTTATAAGTTTTATTGCAATATTTGGATTTACTAATGCTATTCTTGTTATTGCATCTTCAATATAACCTGATTCTGTATAATCTTTTTTTAAGAATTTATATCTTACTGGTGTATTAAAAAATAAGTTTCTAACTGTTATAGATGTACCTGTTTGACACCCTATTTCTTCTTTTTCTAAAACATCTCCTGCTTCTACAATAACTTTATAGCCTACATCTTGTTCCTTTGTTTTAGATACCAATTCCACATTTGCAATAGCTGCAATACTTGCTAATGCCTCACCTCTAAACCCCATTGATGTAACTGTATCTAAATCATCTGCTGATCTTATTTTACTTGTTGCATGTCTTTCAAATGCGATTTCCAAGTCATCTTGTGCAATTCCTTTTCCATTGTCTGTGACTTTTATGTATGATATTCCTCCATTTTTTATTTCTACAACAATATTTGTTGCTCCTGCATCTATTGAGTTTTCTACCATTTCCTTTATTACTGAAGCAGGTCTTTCTATAACCTCTCCTGCTGCTATTTTATTTATCGTTAAATCATCTAATAATACTATGTTTCCCATTTTTTCTCATCCTCCACTTTACACGTCTTGTCCTTTTGTTAAGTTATTATATCATTAATTTCTTTATTTTGTATAGTTTTTTGGGTAAAATTAATTTCAATTTCCTTTCCTTCTTCTAGTTGGATTTTTTTGTATTTCACTCCACATTTTTCGAATAATTTTCTTGATGCTATATTATTTTCTGAGTTTGCGTATTTATCTGATAAATAAATTACTTCTTTTATTCCTGATTGTATGATTATTTTTGCACATTCATTACATGGGAATAAATCTACATATATTTTGGCATTTTCTAGGTCTTTTTTACTTCCTCTATAATTTAATATTGCATTCATTTCTGCATGACATACATATGGGTATTTGGTGTTTAAGCTTTCTCCTTCTCTATCCCATGGAAATTCATTGTCATCAAATCCGTTTGGAGCTCCATTATATCCTATTGATAGTATTCTGTTGTCATTGCTTACTATACATGCTCCAACTTGTGTTGATGGGTCTTTACTTCTCATTGCTGATAATTTTGCTATTGCCATAAAATATTCGTCCCATGATAAATAATCTTTTCTTTTTTTGCTATCCATTTTGTTTCCTCCATTTTTATATTATTCTACACTTTTTAAACTTCCAATCATATCTATTTTTTTCAATGCAAAATATGTAAATATGTTTACTATTATTGTAAATGCAACTGTTATTAATATTGCGTATAAATAGCTTAGAGGGTCTATTACTTTTACAAATCTTAACATATCAATTTCACATGTTCCTATTATATAAAAGTTTAATAAATATCCTCCACCAAGTCCTAGTATTATTCCTATTATTGTTAATAATGTTGTTTCTCTATTTATGTATGAATATACTTCTTTATCGTAAAATCCTAGAACTTTTATTGTTGCAAGTTCTCTTATTCTTTCACTTATATTTACATTTGATAAATTATATAATACAACAAATGCAAGTAATCCTGCTGATACTATTAAGATTATTACTACATAATTTAGTGAGTTCATTGTATCATCTAATGTTGTCATTATTGTTGATGTTAATGACACTGTTGATACTTGATTTTGTTCTACTATTTCTCTTGATAAATCACTTTCTTGCTCTTTTGTTAATTCTTTATCTTGAATTAATAATACATTTGGAATACAATTTTCTTCATATATTTTTTCATATAGTGATTTTGACATATATACATAATGTGAAATATAGTTTTCTGCAATATTTACTATTTTTAATTCTTTTTCCACATCATTTGTATCTTTTACAGTTATTGTATCTCCAACTTTTGCATTTATTAATTGTGCTAATTTATCTGTTATTACTATTCCATCTTCATTTAAGTTTATTTTATTTTCTTTGAGGTCATATAATTTTATAACTTTATCTAATTCATTATTATCTTGTGGAACTATTATTTGTATATCTTCTTGGTTTTCTTCTTTACTTGCTGTTCCTGATATCATATAAGTTTCAACCACTTCATTTATTTGAGCATTATTTTTTAGATTTGTTATAAGTTCTTGTCTATTTTCATTATCTAGCCCTGATTTTAAACTTACTTGAATGTCATAGTTAAATATTTTTTCATACTGGTATGGTAATATTTTTGATATAGAATCTTTTAAACCAAACCCAGCTAATATTAATGATGTACATCCAAATATTCCAATTATAGTCATTAAAAATCTCTTTTTATATCTAAATATATTTCTAATTGTTACTTTTTGTGAAAAGTTTAGTCTTTTCCATATAGGTGTAATTCTCTCTAATAATACTCTTTTCCCTAGTTTTGGTGCTTTTGGTCTTAATAATGTGGCTGGTGCATCTTTTAGTTCTTTTAAGATTGAATATAATGTTGCACCTACTATACATATGTATATCAAGAATAATCCAAGTGTTGAATATTCATAATTATATAATACTGTAATAGATGGCATTGTATACATCATTTCATACATATCCCATACAATTCGCGGTAATAATTGGAACCCTATATTCATTCCTATTATTGCACCTATGATACATGCTAAACTTGAATATATTATATATTTTAAACTTATATGAAATTTATTATATCCTAATGCTTTTAATGTTCCTATTTCTTGCCTTTCCTCTTCTACCATTCTTGTCATAGATGTTAATGATACTAAAATTGCTATTGCAAAAAATACTATTGGAAATACCATACTTAAATTTTCTATACTTTCAGTATCTTGTATAAAACTTGCATAACCTGAATTTTGGTTTCTGTCTAATATGTACCATGTTGGATTTTCTATTTTTGCTACTTCGTCTTTGGCATCTATTATTTTACCTTCTGCTTCTTTTATTTTTTCGTCAAATTCTGTCTTGCTTTTTTGTAATTCTTCTTCTGCTTTTTGTATTTCCTGTTTTGAAGTCTCTATTTGTGATTTGGCTGTTTCAATTTGTGAATTTGTACTTGCTTTTGTTCTTGTAAGTTGTTTTTCTTGGCTTGATATCTGTGCTTTTGCGCTTTCTATTTGGCTTTTAGCTTTCTCTAATTCCGCTTTTCCACTTTGTATTTGTGTATCTATTTGATTTATTCCTGATTGTACTGATTTTTTATTATTTTCTAATTCTGCAATTTGTGTTTCTAATTGTGTTTTTGTTTGTTCTAAAATCACTTTCTCTTCTTGTGACAAATTTGGATTTTGTAGTTTTTGTATTATTTCATTATAACTTGCATTTAATTCATTTAATCCATTTTCTATTGTAGTCAAATTTGTTTGTAATGTTTGTTTTTGTGCCTCTGCTTCTTGAAATTTTTTTTGAGCTTCTTCTTTTTTAGTATTATATTCATTTTCACTTGTTTTTAATTTATTTTTTGCTGTATTTAACTGTGCCTCTGCATTTGCAAATTGTTTTTGTGCCTTTTCTTCATTTGCTTTTATCTCATTTTCACCATTTGTAATTTCGTCTTTTCCAGATTGAATTTTCTCTTCTGCTTCTTTTATTTGTTGTTCTGCATTTTGTTTTTCTGTATTTAATTCATTTTCTGCATCTTGTATTTTTGAATTTGCTTCTCCTATCAATTCATCATATCTAGCTTTTTGTCTCTCATCTTTAATCTCTTCTATTTTTTGTTTAGTTTCATCTACATATTTTTCATATCTACTACTTGATGTTGTATATTTTTGTGAATCTTTTAGTTTTACATATATCTCTGTATATACATCTGAATTTATATTATCTTTTGAAACATATATATAATAATCCACTGTTCCTGAACCCAATTTGCTAGTCCCTCTATCTCTTGATATATATAATAGACTTTTTACAGTTCCTACTATTTTCATTTCTTTTTCTTTTAGAAAATCTTCGCTTTCTTGTGAAGAATTTTCATCTTTTTCTGGTTCTATTTGTATATAATCACCAATATTTTTATTTGCATTTTTTAAAAAATCCTCTTCAACTACACATTCATTTTGATTCTGAGGCATGCTTCCTTCTACTAATAATGGTTTATTTATATCCTCAACACATAAAATTTTAGAAACCACTTCTTTATCATCTAAATTTATTAATCCATCTTTACTATATGTTCCATAAACACTTTCTACATTTTCAACATTTTTTATAGCCTCTACATCACCATCAGTTAACCCTAATGTAGACATCACTTGTATATCATAGACATTTTGAGCTTTAAAATATTCATCTATTGTATTTACCATATCTGGTGAAGTTGCTCTTAGTCCTGCAAAAAATCCTACACCTAGAAGTGCCATCAATAATATTGATATAAATCTTTTATATGAAACTTTAATTTCCTTAAAAGCATCTTTCAACAACGCTTTTTTCATTACAGTTTTTCTCTTTTCTTTATGCTTTGGTGGTTTATGTATCTTCCCTTTTTTCATATACATGCACCTCCTTTTTCTTTTGCTTTTAATTGTTATTTACCATTCTATATTCTCTATCAACTTTATTTCTATTACCATTCTATTTGTTCAACTGGTACTGGATTTTCATTTACTTCTATACTCTCTGCTTTTCCATTTTTAAATCTAATTATCTTATCTGCCATAGGTGCAATTGCTGCATTATGCGTAATTATTAAAACAGTCATATTCTCTTTTCTAGCTGTATCTTGCAATAATTTTAAAATCTGTTTACCTGTCTTATAATCCAAAGCACCTGTTGGTTCATCACACAATAACAACTTTGGATTTTTAGCAATTGCCCTCGCAATAGCCACTCTCTGTTGTTCCCCACCAGATAATTGTGATGGAAAATTTTTCTTTCTATCAGCCAACCCCACCTTTTCCATAACAGAATCTGGACTTAATGAATTCTTACAAATTTGAGTAGCAAGTTCCACATTCTCAATAGCAGTTAAATTTTGTACAAGATTATAAAACTGAAAAACAAAACCAATATCCTCTCTTCTATACTTTATCAATTCTTTATTTTTCAAACTTGAAACATTTTTTCCATCAACCAAAACATCACCAGAAGTAGCACTATCCATACCACCCAAAATATTCAAAGCAGTAGTCTTCCCAGCCCCACTTGGGCCAACAATTACAACCAACTCTCCCTTTTCTATTTTAAAATTAGCATTATCCAATGCTTTTATTATAACTTCACCCATTTTATATTCTTTACATACATTTTTAAACTCTATATATGACATAAAAATCACTCCCTTTTAAAGGAAATATTTTCTTTTTAATATTATATCATATATAAATGAATTAATGAACAATTTTTATTATCTATTTTAATTTCTTAGAGTAGTTCAAAAAGTAAAGTTATAAATGTTGTACTGCTCAGTGTTCTATCATATTATATATTTTTTATTATTTCTAAATACCGCGTAAGCGACCAAACGAGCAATAGCGAGTGCGATTGGAGCAACCTACGTTCTTTTAAAATTCAGAAGGTTGCGACACACAAGGTATTTAGAAATAATAAAAAATATATAATATGATAGAACACTGAGCAGTACAATATTTATAACTTTACTTTTTGAACGATCCATTTTAAACAATATACTCAATAGTATTATTGGGAAAATACCTCCTCATTTATCTTCGTATGAACATAACTATAAGTCATAAAAATAATCTCAAAAAACACATCCTTCTTAACCTTTTCACTCAAATTCTGGCTCAAAGTCTGTATCAACTCTAAATAAAGCTTTCTCCAATCATCCACCAAAATAACAGGAGCAATTAAAATCCCCACATTATATCCTGCTTCTTTTAATTGATTTATAGCATTTGTTCCCTATTTACAAATAATCTTAAATATGCACATTTATTATAATTACATACTAAATAGCAATACATACATGAAGCAGTACAACCTGATGATGTATATGGTACAAGGTAATCTGATGTTTTATGGTTTTCTATCTCTATTTTAGGAACATCTTTATATTTTTCTAAAAGTTCCTTTCCTAACTGATAATTTTCAATTCCTTTTTCTAAAAAAATAGCTTCAGGTTTAAACATTTTTATTCCTCCTTAAAAATATTTTAACCCAAAGCTTTTCTTTTATTCTATTTATCTTTTCTTACATATGTTATATATCTATATTCAAAATCATTTTCATCATCTTTTGGTCCTTCAACATTTTCTACTTCTTCCCAAATATTTGTATCTATTTTAGGGAAAAATGTATCACCTTCAAAGTCTTTTTCTATTTGTGTTACATACATTTTTTTAACATATGGCATTAAAAAATTATATATCATCGCTCCACCTATTACAAATGCTTCTTCTTTTCCATCTATATAATCTTGTATTTGTAATAATGAATGTACTACTTCTACATTTTCGTCACTTACTTTAAAATCAGGATTGTGACTAAATATTATATGTTTTCTATTTGGTAATACTTTTCCTAATGATTCAAATGTTTTTCTTCCCATTATTATTGGATGACCTGTTGTTAATTCTTTAAATCTTTTTAAATCATCTGATATATGCCATATTAATTTATTATCTTTTCCTATTATATTATTTTTTGCTTTTGCTACTATTATACTTAACATTATTCTCTCTCCTCTTCACGCTACTTCTATTTTATTGTTTAAAATTATTAACTATTTTCTTTATAATTTTATATTGCAACTGGTATTTTACCTATTTTTACTTCTTTATTATAATCGTAATTTTGTATTTCAAAATCTTCAACTTTAAAATCATAAAAGTTTTTAGTTGGATTATTTATTATTAATTTTGGTGTTACATCTACTGACTCTGCTTCTATTAGTTTTTCTACTAATGGTATATGTCTATCATAAATATGGCAGTCACCTATATTATGTGTTAATGTACCAACTTCAAGTCCAGAAACTTGTGCAAACATACATTGTAATGCTGCATATTGCATCACATTCCATCCATTTGCAGTTAGCATGTCTTGTGACCTTTGATTTAATATTAAATGTAATTTATTTTCTTTTACAAGCCATTGTGTTCCATACGCACATGGTTCTAGATTCATATCTTTCAATTCTTCATGATTAAATAGATTTGTCATTATTCTTCTGCTTGATGGGTCATTTTTTAATAGATATAAACAATAATCTACTTGGTCCATCTCTTTTATTCCTTCTTTTGTTTTAAATTTATATTTTTTTGCTAATTGGTAACCATATGCTTTACCAATTGTGCCATCTTCTCCTGCCCATTGGTCCCATATATGTGAATTTAATTCACTTACTTTATTTGATTTTTTCTGCCAAATCCATAATATCTCATCTATTGCATTTTTTATTGTTTTACTATTATTTCTTAATGTAATCATTGGAAATTCTTTTCCTACATCATATTTATTTTGCACTCCTACTATTGAGATATAATTTGCTTCTTCTCCATCTTGCCATCTAGTACGTACATTTGTACCTTTTGATGAATATCCATTTTCTAATATTTCTTTACATGTTTTTATAAATTGTTCATCTGCTTGTGTCATGGATAATACCTCCTTTTTTTCTTTAATCTTTGACAGTATATCATAACATATTATTTTTATCAAACTATCTTTTTTGTTCTTTTATAATTTTATTTAATAAAGCATCTTGCAATGTTTTGGAAAAATTCACCCCTATTTTCTCTGCTCTTTGGTTTAGCCAAATTGGTATTGTTAAAGTCTTTTTTACTGATTTTCTATTACCATACTTTTCAGTATATCTATCTATATCTAATAATAATAGACTTACAAATTGTTCTTTATTATCTAACTTTATATCTTTAATTTCAGAGGCTTCTGGTAAATCTTCTTCATCTTCTATTGAAGTTAATAACCATCCTAATGCTGCATCTTGTGCCATTTCAATTGCTTCTTCTAATGTATCTCCTTGTGTTATACAACCTTTTAAATCTGGTACTTCTACACTATATCCTCCTTCTTTTTCTTTACAAAAACGCGCTGGATAGACTAATTTCATTTTTAAATCTCCTTTCCAATTTAATTTTATATCTTTATATTAATATTTGCTTGTTTCAAAATATTTTTAATCGTTCCTATTTTCATATCCTTATTATGTCTTGGTATTGTTATTTTTCCCTTTTTTATATTATGCTTATATTGATAATGGGAACCAACTATATCATACAAATACCATCCATCTTGCTTTAAAATCTTTTCTAATTGTTTAAATTTCAATTTACCACTTCCTTCATATTTTAACACGTGTAGTACGTATTGTCAAGATTTTTTTGATTTTTTTGATTTTTAAAAGAAATAAATCTTTGAAAAAAATAATTAAAATAAATTAGTTGAATTATATCACTATTTGCAACATAATTCAACTAAAATCGTTCGACAAAACTCGACTATATTAATCTTCCCATTTTGGTACATATTCTTCTTCATGTTCTCCTAAATCTTGCATATACCCATTTTTTATATCTAATTTATACACATAATCTTCAATTTCTTCATATTCTTTTTTATTAAGCTTCCTATTTAATTCTTGAACATTTTTTGCTTTATATGTAGGAAAATATTGTGCCATTATATCTATATACACATTTTCATCTATGTTTTCTTTTAACCATTTTAATATTTTTTTACTATTTTCTATATTATTTGGTAATACTAAATGTCTTATCATTAAGCCTTTTTGGATTATTCCTCTATCATCTAATATCGGATTTCCAACTTGCCTATACATTTCTTTAATTGCTTTTGTTGCTATTTCGAAATAATTATCTATATTAGAATATTTTTTTGCAAGTTCATTATCATAATATTTTAAATCTGGTAAATATACATCAATATATCCTTCTAGCATTTTTAATGTTTCTATTTCTTCATATCCATTTGTGTTATATATTATTGGTATATTTAATCCTTTTTTTCTTGCAATTTTTATAGCTTCTATTATTTGTGGTACATAACTTGTTGGTGTTACTAAATTTATATTATCTGCTTTTTGTCTTTGTTCTTCTATAAATATTTCAGCTAATTCTTCTATTGAGATTTCTCTACCTTTTCCTTCTTGGCTTATTTCATAATTTTGGCAATATATACAATTTAAATTGCAGTTAGAAAAAAACACCGTACCAGAACCATTATTTCCACTTATACATGGTTCTTCAAATTTGTGTATTGAATATAATGCAATTTTTACTGTGTCTTTTGCTTTACATCTTCCTACTTTTCCTTCTATTCTATTTACTTTACATTTGTGTGGACATATTTCGCATTTTTCTAATAATTCTTTATACATTTTTTAATATATTTTTAAGCTCCTTCCTCAACCTTTGTTACATATATTTTGTTATTCTCATCTTTTTTTAAAGTTATTTTCTTTTTAGTAAATTTATCTACATTTTCTTTTACTTTTTCTTTTATTGTTGTTTCATTATCTGTGCTTTTTACTGTAAATATATCTTCTTCATTTATATTTTTTATTCCTATTTCATATTCCGTATTTTCTTGCACATCTTGCCCATTTTTTTCTTGCTCATATATTTTTGAATAATCTTCTAAATACTCAATTATTTGCACTTCATATCCATCTTGTACCTTATCAATTGTATCTAATACAAAACTATCTTCTTCATCATCTAATCCCATTCCTACTGCATAATATTTACCATCATCTTGATTATATTGTAAATATTGTATTCCTTCTTTTGGAAATTGTTTAGTAAAATCTGCTCCAAAAAGTTCTTTGGCTTTTTCTTGTATTTGTTCATAACCTAATGCATATTCTTCTAAATTTTTTTGAACAACTTGCCATATCCAATTATCTGGTGCTTCATTTATATTCTGAAATGTTGGTAATGCTTCATTTGTAATTTCTTTCCACATATATATTTTTTGTAAATATGTTTCTATTTGTGTTATTTCATCAACTGTTACTGTTTTTTCTTTTATTTCATTTTTTCTATAAATATATAATCCTATAAATATTATTAACAAAATTATTATAATAACAATGAATTTTTTCATCTGTGCCCTCCTAATTCTTTTTTATTATAACTCATTTAAGAGATTTTTGGCAATTAATTTTATATATTTTTTAACATTGACACCTTTCGACAGATTTTTTCAATTTTTAGTGATAAATTAGTTCTATTAACTAATGAAAAGAGGTGGAAGTGTGGAAGTTGTTAGTTTAGAAGGAACAGATAGTCGTGTTGTAGGAAAAGTTACTGGTAAAATTACAATTTCGATTTATAATGGTGAGTATAAAGGACATCCTAATTTTTTAATTCAATCTGATAGTAATGTGTCAAATATTGCTGACATTATAGAGGATGTTTTGATTTCATATTAATATCATGAAATATTAACTCTAAAAAATTAAATCCAACTTTATTTTTCAAAGTTGGATTTTAATTTTTCATTGCTTATTTACTAAAATTAGTTAGTTGATTTTAGCTTAGGTATTTGCTTTCTTAATTTTTTTCTTCTTATTAGTATTACTAAAATAGCTAAAAAAGTTATTAAGCTTAATATATTAGCAATTTTCATTATAGTTGTTTTTTCATATGTCAATTTATATGTTCCGCTTTTTTTAATAACTGCTTCTAAAAAGCCATTTTCACTTTCTTGTAATTCTACCTCTTCTCCATTTATTTCTAATTTATAGCCTTGATAATAAATTCTTGGTAATTCTATTTTAATTTCTCCATCTAGAACTACCTCAAAAGTTAAGTTTGGTACTTCATCTAAGGTTTTATTAATTTTTCCATTTCCCTCTTCAATTATAATATCTTTTGTACGACTTTTATAGTATTCCATATTTTTCAATGCTTTTTCAGGTAAATATTCTGCTTGATTTCCAACAGATTTTTGATTATTTAAGTCATTTAAATCAATTGGTTCGCTAGTTGAATGGTCTATATTTATATATGCTGTAATTAATGTTAAAAATATTAATATACAACATAATGTATTGAAATATTTTGTTTTTTCTATACGTTTTAGGCTAATTCCAGCAATTATGATTATTCCAAATGTTGCATAAAGTGCTAATCTCCATGGGAATTGCAGAGTTTGCAAAATATTTGGTGTATAATACCATGGAAATAGTGATGTTACCATTATTGCAGATAATATTGTAAAAGCGAATAGGAATTTCCAAATCTTTTCTTTATATAGTTTATTTTTTATGGTTAAATATATGCTTAATGCAAACATGATTGTCACAAATATTTGTACATTAAATCTTATATATGTATAATCTATTTCATTATCAAACATAAATAATTCTGCTATTGATATTGTACTAAATCTTAAATCACCTTTACCTGTCATAAAATATGGCATAAAGACGCCATAACTTCCTGTTAATTTTATTTCTAGCATTGGTAGCCAGAATGATGCTGTTAACAAAAGTATTAATACTGATGCCCAAATTAGATACAAAATATTTTTCTTTGTAAATATTTGTTTAAAATATACTGTAAAAAATGTTACTAATATAATTAGTGTAAAATAAATTGTCATCGCTAGATGAGAGTATATTGCTAATGTATAACCTCCTACAAAACAGAGCAAAAATTGTTTATAATTATTTTCAGTTAAATATAATAATCCTAATATTATTAATGGTATAGCAATTGGTATAAACATCTCTGAAAATGCATCTCTTACAAATATTTCTGCTAAATGATATGGTGCTGTCATATAAAATATAGATAACACCATTGATACTTTTTTACTTTTAAAAATTTTATTTCCTAAAAAGTAAAATGTCACTCCTGATAAAAATATTGTTAGCCATTGGGTTATTCGCATTCCTATTGCTACATTATCTATATTAAATATTGTTAATAATTTTGTTATATATGCTGCCATTAAATGTGGAATAGGTGGATAAAAAAATCTAGTTCCATACCCCAGGTCATTTGCCATATATTTTAGTGGTTCTTGGACTGTTAAATTATCCCATGATAATTGGTCTGCTATTGCTGTTATGCTTGCTAAATGAAAGTCTGTATCATGTCCTTTTAGATATCCATTTTTTACATCTAGTAACATTATTGCAATACTAAAAATAAATATTATTAATATAAATTTCGTTTTGTTTTTCATATATTTCACCTTTTTGAAATAGATTATTTTTGTTAAACTTTTTCGTTTTTTAATATACTACATTTTTTTATTATGTACAAGTAAATATCGTA
This sequence comes from uncultured Clostridia bacterium, assembly GCA_944387495.1. Classification (GTDB taxonomy): domain Bacteria; phylum Bacillota; class Clostridia; order TANB77; family CAG-508; genus CAG-269. The sequence continues at coordinate 27,423 of CALXFD010000023.1, forward strand.
AAGTTTTGCCTAATACAGGGATTGACTAATTATTTTGTAACGAATTTTACTATTTAGAGCACTTAATATTGACGGTTCTAAAAATTTCCGAAAATTTCATTTGAAATGCAACAAAAATTCAAGAAAAAAGTAAATGAACAGTAGACAGGAGTAAGCAAAACTC
>CALXFD010000024.1 GCA_944387495.1 uncultured Clostridia bacterium
ATGGTCAGGCTGGTCTAGTAAACTATTCCAGTCTGATTTTTTACAGCCTAACCATCGATAACATACTAAACATTATAGTTCTACTAATTTTAGCAGGAATTACGATAGGAATGATAACAGGAGACAACGGAATAATAACAAAGTCAGAAGATGCTAAATTTTTAAGTAATGTAAGACAACTAGAAGAAGAGATAGATTTATATAAAGTAGGAGAACAGCAAAAAAATAAGACAGGAATAGATATGTATCCAGTAATACAAGAAGAAACAATGGAGAGTTTAGATAAAGACGAAATAGATATGGAATTAAAGAAAAAAATGCTAGAATGGGCATCTACGGCAAAAGATGGAGAAATACCTACAATAGATACGATAGATTATAGCCAATTTTACAAATTAAACAAAGAAAAAATGCAATCAGCAAACAGTTTTGAAGGAGATTTGTATTTTATAAAAGTTGGTAATGAGTATAAAGTAATAAGCTTACATGGAGAAAATTATCAAAAGAAAGAAGTGCATGTATTAATTCCACTAAATGATATTGCAAAACCAGAATATATAACAGTAGCAAATAATACATATAAATTATATGGAGATGGAACTTTAAAAGTAGTAGGAGAATTGGCAGAAAATAGTGGGATTACAGAAGATGAAGAAAACAAAATAAATGGAATACATGAATTAAATTTAGAAGAGATAGCAAAAGGAACAGATATGGCAATAGACAAAAATGTAGAAACAGATGAAGAAATAGCAAAACAATATGGAGTTAAAAAAATATATATTTCTTGTCATACAATATATGTAATAGATGCAAATGATGATTTATGGGCATGGGGAGATAACTCATATAATAAATTGGGATTAGGACATTCATATTTAGTAACAGAACCAACAAAAATATTAGAAGGAAGAACAGAAGGAGAGGCAGGAGTAAAAGCAAAAAATGTGTGGGCAGGTTCTATGAATACCTTTGTGTTGGATACAAATAATCAATTATGGGCATGTGGGAATAATACAGATGGAGTATTAAGCCAGGGAAATAAGAATATTTATGAAAAATATGTAAAGATACAAATTAGTGGAGTGGATTTTAATAATGTAGGAATTACTGAAATTATTGTAAGTGACAGCTCACAAGCAGGTACAGCATTTGTTAGATTAGAAAATGGAAAAATGTACGGAGTTGGAAGCAATGGTTTTGGACAACTAGGGATTGGAAATCGACCAACTCAAACGTCTTTTATTGAACTAGGACAGTTTGACACTAAATGGAACAATGTAAAAGAAATTGAAATTACAGGAATAAATACTTTTATAATAACAAACGATGGAACATTATATGGAGCAGGATATAATGATAGTGGCATGTTAGGACTTCCAAAAGATTATAAAATATATTCATTAACAAAAATTGCAGATAATATAAAACAAGTACAATATATGGGAAATACTAGAACACTAATCCAAGATAAAAATGGAAAGTTGTATGCAATATATGACCAACAAGTTAGAGATATAAACTATACATTACAAAATGCAAAATTTATAAATAGAGTATTTTTTAGTGCAGAAAATAAATTATATAAAATAAATTATGCAAACAACCAAATAACGGAATATGGTAATGAATATAGTATAAATGAAACATCAAAAATATTTGAAGGAAGTACATGTGGATTTGTTGCAAATAATAAGATTTACTTAGAAGATGAGGAAGATATCATATATCCAAACATAAAAGCAATATATCAGTTAAAAGAAGTATTTAATAATGCGATATTTGTGCAAGGAAGCGGAAATAGACTTAGTATAGTAGATAGTGATGGAAATATATATGAAAACCTAAACAATAAAAACACAGAATTAAATAATATTAGAAAATTAATATCATCAACACATGCAAGATATGCAATATCAAAAAACGGAGAACTTTATGCAAAAGGTTCAGAATACACAGGAGTATGGGGAGATATAATAAGCAGAAGTTCTTACCAAAAAATAGCAAAAACTAATAGTGGAAACTTAGGAAAGATAAAAGACTTATTTACATCAAATGCAATAAGTAATTATTATAGCGCATCAGCAATAGTAATAACAGAAGATAATAAAATATACTGGGCAGGAAGTGATGCAGTTACACCATTGCCAAATATAGATGGAGAAGTACAAACAACAGGTATGGGTAAAATTACTAAATATTTAACAGAAGTAAAATCAAATAATATGGAAAAAATAAAAGACAAAATAGTAGATATTCAATACAGTTATATAAATCAAGGGGGGATACAAGGTTCAAATCTTTTGCTATTAACAGAAGATGGAAAATTATACACCTATTCAGTAGGTGGCTCAGCTAAGAACTTAACAGGATTAAATAGAACATTATCAGACTTAGAAGAATTAAAAATAGAAGCAGGAACATCAGTAACAGAAATTCAAACCAAAGATGGACTATGCTTAGCATTATTAAATACAGGAGAAGTATATGGTTGGGGATATAATACATATGGAATTTTAGGAGATGGATATGAATTAGGAGAAGTATATCCAACACCAGTAAAGCTAGATTTAAAGAATATAAGAACAATGAGCTTAGGAGACAACTTTGCAATATTTGAAACAAATAATGGAGAAGTGTATGGAATAGGAAAAAATGACTATGGACAATTAGGAACAGGAGATAACAGAGGAGCAGAAGTATTTATAAGATGTAGAGAATTAGAAAAATAGGATAAATTGGGGATAAATTGGGGACGTTTCTTTTTGGACAAAAATGTCCAAAAAGAAACGTCCCCAATTTATCCCCAATTTATTTGTCGACAAAAAATCTCTTGACAAAAAATAACGTTCATATATAATGTAAATAACCAAAGAAAAGGAGGAATTTTATATGTCTGAACAAAACAATGTTGACGAAGTAAAAGTAAAAGAAATGATAGACAACTTAGTGGAAAAAGCTAAAATAGCTTCACAAGAATACTTGCAACTAAATCAAGAGCAAGTAGATAATATTGTAAAAGCAATGTCAATGGCAGGGCTTGAACATCATATGGAACTTGCTAAAATGGCAGTTGAAGAAACAAAAAGAGGAATATATGAAGATAAAATAACAAAGAACATGTTTGCAACAGAATATGTTTATCATAGTATTAAACATGAAAAAACAGTTGGAATAATAGATGAAAATGAAGAAGAGGAGTATGTAGAAATAGCAGAACCAGTTGGAATTATAGCAGGAGTAACACCTGTTACAAACCCAACTTCTACAACTATGTTTAAATCAATTATATCTGCAAAAACTAGAAATGTTATTATTTTTGGTTTTCACCCATCTGCTCAAAAATGTAGTAGTGAGGCTGCACGAATATTAAGAGACGCAGCAGTAAAAGCAGGTGCACCAGAAAATTGTATTTTATGGATAGAAGAACCATCAATAACAGCAACTAGAATGTTGATGAATCATCCAGATGTAAATTTAATTTTAGCAACTGGTGGAACAGGTATGGTGCGTTCAGCATATTCTTGTGGGAAACCAGCATTAGGTGTTGGACCAGGAAATGTACCATGTTATATAGATAAAACTGCAAAATTAAAAACATCAGTAAATGATTTAGTAATGTCAAAAGCTTTTGATAATGGAATGATATGTGCATCTGAACAAGCAGTTTTAGTAGATAGAGAGATTCATGATGAATTTGAAAGATTGATGAAAGAAGCAGGATGCTATTTTACAAATGATGAGGAAAAACAAAAACTTGCAAATAGCATGTTTGAGTATACAGAAGAATATGGATATAAATTAAAATCACATGTGCCAGGACAATCACCATATACAATTGCAAAAGAAGCTGGTTTTGAAATACCAGAAGATACAAAAGTTTTAGTTGTATATGAAGAAGGAATTGGTAGAGAAGCACCATTTTCAAAAGAAAAATTAAGCCCAGTTTTAACATATTATATAGTAGAAAATGAAGAAGACGGAATTAATAAAGCTGAAAGATTACTTGAATTTGGTGGACTTGGACATTCAGCAGTTATCCATTCAGAAAATAAAGATACTATTTTAAAATTTTCAGAAACGATGAAAGCTGGAAGAATAATTGTAAACTCTCCATCAACTCATGGAGCAATTGGTGATATATATAATACAAATATGCCATCATTAACATTAGGATGTGGTTCATTTGGAGGAAATTCAACAACAGCAAATGTATCATCAGTAAATTTAATAAATATAAAAAGAGTTGCAAATAGGAGGGTTAATATGCAATGGTTTAAAGTTCCAGAAAAAATATATTTTGAAGCAGGTTCAATACAATACTTAGAAAAAATGCCAAATATAGAAAGGGCATTTATAGTAACAGATGAAGGTATGGTTAAATTAGGATATGTAGATAAAATACTATATCATCTAAGAAATAGAAAAAAATATGTACATTCAAAAATATTTAGTCAGGTTGAATCAGACCCATCTTTTGATACAATAATGAAAGGTGTAGAAGAAATGAAAAGCTTTAACCCAGATGTAATTATTGCAATAGGTGGAGGAAGCCCAATGGATGCAGCAAAAGGAATGTGGCTATTTTATGAACATCCAGATGCAGACCCAGAAGGTCTAAAATTAAAATTTATGGATATAAGAAAAAGAACATATAAATTCCCAAAATTAGGAACAAAATGCCAAATGGTAGCAATACCAACAACATCTGGAACAGGTTCAGAAGTTACATCATTTGCAGTAATAACAGACAAGCATAAAAATAAAAAATATCCATTAGCAGATTATGAGCTAACACCAGATGTAGCAATAGTAGACCCAGATTTAGTAATGAGCCTACCAAAATCTGTTACAGCAGATACAGGAATGGATGTTTTAACACATGCATTAGAAGCATATGTTTCAAATATGGCATCAGATTATACTGATGGTCTAGCAGAAAAAGCAGTAGAAATTGTAATAGAATATCTAGAACAAGCATATAATGATGGAAGCAACAAACTAGCAAGAGAAAAAATGCACAATGCAAGTACAATAGCAGGTATGGCATTTACAAATGCATTTTTAGGCGTATGCCATTCAATGGCACATAAAATAGGAGCAGAATTCCATTTGCCACATGGTAGAATAAATGCAATTCTATTACCATATGTAGTAAGATATAATAGTAGCAAACCTACAAAATTTGTATCTTTCCCTAAATATGAATATTTTATAGCAGATGAAAAATATGCAAAAATAGCAAAAAAAGCAGGACTTAAAGCAGATACAGTAGAAGAAGGTGTAAACAACCTTATAGAAAAAATAAAAGAAATGAATGAACATTTGAATATTCCAAAATCATTTAAAGATGCAGGAATAAATGAAGAGGAATTTTTAGCAAAAGTAGATATATTGGCAGATAGAGCATTTGAAGACCAATGTACTACTGCAAACCCAAGAGTTCCATTAGTTGGAGAGATTAAACAAATTTTATTAGATAGCTATTATGGAAAATAGATAAAAAACTTTAAGATAAGGCTAGTGCAAAATAAAAGCACCAGCCTTTCGAGTTTTTGTATGAATATAATTTGAATTTTAAGAGCTCTTTATTTTTTATAAAATATCTGGTATAATATGCAAAGCAAATTAATAATAAGGATGTGATAATATGAAAATGTTTAAGAGTAAAAAAGCAGAACAGATAGTAGCTAAAACAATTGAACAAGTAAAGGATAAAGATAAAAAATTAAGTCCAGCAGAAAGAAAAAAGATAGCAAAAGGGATAGTAGATGACCTAGGAAGAAATCCAGAAGAAAGAAAAGAAATATTAATTGATGTAATTGGACAATTGTACGAAGAAGGAATAGAATTACCAGAGGAAATAAAAATAAAATTATCAACAGATGTTTTAAAAGAAGTTTCAGAAAGTGATAAAATGCCAGAAGGAAGTACAGTTAAAGCAACAGAAGTTATAGCAGATAAATTGCCAGATAACGCAGCAATTGAATTAGCACAAAAGGTTGCATTAGGTATTGAAGGTAAAAATAAAATATTAGAAATGGCTGTTTCTGATGAAGAAAAAAAGATAGAAGAAAAGTTAAATTTACTATATGAAAATGTAGAAAATATAGCAAGAGATACAGATGTAGTAAACAGAATTCAAGGAATAATAGGAAATAAAGAAGAAAAAACGAAAAAAGCTGAACAAATAATTAATAAGATAGTTGCAAAAAAGATAATGCAAAATTATTTAAAATATAACAGCACAATGATAACAACATTTTCCGGAATTGAATTACCAGAAGATATGCTTAAAAATGATATACCATATTTGGCTAAATGTGAGTATAGAAAATTACCAACACAAGAAAGAGAAAAATACAAAAAAGAATATAAGGAAGAAGTATTTAAAGAGAAATTGTTAGAAGAAATAGCAGGCCGTGTAGCAGAGAGATATGCAAATGATGGATTTAAAAGAATAGAAATTCCACAATCAGAAACTATGAAAAAATTAACTAAGGAAGAAGAGCAATATTTTGTACAGAAAATATCTGATGCAGTAGAAAGACAAAATGGAATAATAGATACACTAACAGAAATGGATATTAGAGCGCAAATAAGAGGAAATGTAAAAGCAAAAGAAAAAATGGAAGATTATGTGGCAAAAATAAATGAACTTCCAAAAGAAGAAAAAGACAAGTTTATTGAAAATGGTATAGAAATAATATCTAATCCAAATACACTAGAAATAAGTGATTATTCTAATGAAGTAGGTCTATATAAATCATTATCAGAATTAGGAGTAGATAAAGCAAAAAAAGTAATAGATACATTAATGAATAGTCTAGAAAGAAGAAAAAATACAAAAAGCAAAGAAGAAACTCCTAAAATAGTAGACGCAAAAATTGAACCAAAAGATGAAGAAGAAAGATAGAAAAATCTTTCTTCTTTTACTCTCCAAAGGGTTTTAAAGTTCATCAAAAAGTTACAATAAATATATTAAAAAGAAACAATTTAAGTATAAAATACGCATATAATAAGAAGATGAATATAGGAGTGATTGCGTATGAAAAAAAGAACAAAGCAATTGGAATTAGTAAAGGTGGAAAATTTTTTACAATATAATGGGAAGGTAGAAGAAAAAGAAAATACATTTCAAAAATTAATGCATATATATCAAATGGCAACAAAAGAAATTAAAACAAAATTAGAGATATTACAAGACGAATATAAAATATTTTACAATTATGATTTAATAGACCATATAAATTGCAGAATAAAAAGTCCAGAAAGTATAATAAATAAATTAAAGAAAAAAGGATGTGAATTAACATATAAAGAAATGCTTGAAAATATAAATGATATAGCAGGGATAAGGGTAATAACACCATTAAAGAAAGATATTTATACAGTAAGAAGATTGATAACACAAATACCAGGGATACATATATTAAAGGAAAAAGATTATATATCAAAACCAAAAGAAAGTGGGTATTCCAGTTATCACATGATAATAGAAGTACCAGTAACTTTATCTAAAAAAATATTATATGTAAAAGTAGAAATTCAAATAAGAACAATGGCAATGGATTTTTGGGCAAGTTTAGAACATAAAATGAAATATAAAACAGAAAATGAAATAAGTAAAAAAGAATCAAAAGATTTAGTATCATATGCAAAAATAATAAATAAAATAGATAACAAGATGATGGCAATAGGAGATACATAAAAAACTAGCAATTTGCTAGTTTTTTGCTGTGTAAGAAGCAAATAAAAAAACAAAATAATGTAAGAGATAAATTATAAGAGTGATAATATAGCATATAAAGAAATATAAGAAATAAAAAGAAATTTAATTTTTTTTATTATACTATGAAGGATTTATGTAAAATGCGTCGAATAATATAATTATGTATAGTATTTAATAATATTTTACGAAAAGAGAGGTAAAAATGGCAAGATATAGTGACGAAATAATTGATGAAGTAAGACAAACAAATGATATAGTTGATATTGTTTCTCAATATGTACATCTAAAAAGAAGTGGAAGAAACTATTTTGGTCTTTGTCCTTTTCATAATGAAAAGTCACCTTCATTTTCAGTATCGCCAGAAAAGCAAATATTTCACTGCTTTGGATGTGGAGTTGGAGGAAATGTCTTTACATTTTTAACAAAAATTGAAGGAATAAATTTTGTCGAAGCAGTACAAATGTTAGCAGAAAGAGCTAATATCCAATTACCTGCATTAGACAATAATTTAGATAATGCAAAAGAACAATTAAAAGCAAAAGTATATAAAGTAAATGAATTTGCAGCAAAATATTATCATGAAAATTTATATAAGCCAGAAGCAAAAGAAGCACAAGAATATGTGAAAAAAAGAAAATTATCAAATGATACATTAATAGCATTTCAAATAGGTTTTTCTGGAAAATTTGATGAATTGTATAAAGAATTAAAAAAACAAGGATTTGAAGATAGAGAAATTCTAGAATCTGGCTTAGTAAATAGAAATGATAGAGGGCAATACATAGATAGATATAGAAACAGATTGATGTTTCCAATTTGTGATGTGAGAGGTAGAGTAATAGCGTTTGGAGGTAGAGTTTTAGATGATTCTAAACCAAAATATATAAATTCACCTGAAAATATAGTATATAGCAAAGGAAGACATCTGTTTCGGATTAAATGTTGCAAAAAAATATGATATTAAAAAAAGGCTTTTAATAGTAGAAGGATACATGGATGTAATCTCATTACATCAAAGAGGAATACACAATGTTGTAGCATCCCTTGGAACAGCACTTACACAACAACAAGGATATTTACTAAGAAATAATACAGAACAAATAATATTAAGCTATGATTCAGATGAAGCAGGACAAACAGCAAAAGTAAGAGCAATGGAAATATTGCAAAATATGGGGTGTGATATAAGAATATTACAAATGGAAGGTGCAAAAGATCCAGATGAATTTATAATAAAATATGGAAATGCAAGATTCCAAAATGTAATAGACAAAGCTATTTCAGTAGTAGAATTTAAAGTAAAACTGTTAAGACAAGAGCTAAACTTAGAAAGTGTAAATGACAAAATCAAATTTTTAAATGAAATAGCAAAAATATTAGCAAAAATTGATAATAGCATGGAAAGAGAAATCTATGTGGAAAAAATATCAAAAGAATATGATGTATCAAAAGAAGCAATATACGCAGAAGTTAATAAACTTACGTATAAAGATGCAAAAGATAGTAAAATATTAGAAAAGGCAAAACCAGTAATAAGACATGTAAAAAGAGAAGAAAACAATGTTTCAGAAAAAATTAAAAGAAGAGAAAACACAATACTTGCAATATTACTAACAGGAGATTTAAATATATATCAAATAATAAAACAAAATATATCTCCAAATGATTTTCAATATGAAATAGACAAAAAAATAGCACAAAAAGTGTATGAAGAATTTGAAAAAGGAAATAGTAATATAAATAGTATAATAGACAATTTAGAAGAGGAAGAACAAAATCATATCACTATGATAATGGCAGAAGATTATGGGATTGAAAATGTAGAAAAAGCAATAGATGATATTATTCAAGGATATGAGAAAGACAAACTAAATGAAAGAAAATATAAAATCTTAGAATTGTTAGAAACAGAAATAGATAATGAAGAAAAGAAAAAATTAGAAAAAGAGTTGAATGATATAATCATTAAACTTGTAAAGATTAAATAGGGGTGAGAATAAAATGTCAGATAAAAAAGAAGAAGTAAATGAAATTAACAAAAAAGAGCAAAATATTGAAAAATTAGAAAAAACAAGAAAAAAAGTAAAAGAAGAACATTTAAAAAATGAAAAAAATGAAAAAAGCGAAAATGATGAAAACGAAAAAATAAAACAAGAAAAAGTAAACAATATCTTAAAAAAGGCAAAAGAAAAAGGACAAATAACATATGGAGATTTAGCATCAGAATTAGATGACGCTAATCCAGAGCAAATAGATAAAGTCTTTGATGCATTTGAAGAATTAGGTGTAAACTTAATGTCAGATGATTTAGATGAAGAACCAGACCTAGAAGACTTAAAAGAAGTAGAAGATTTAAAATTAGATGAAATAACTGATACAAGTTATGAAGGAATAAATGTTGATGACCCAGTAAGAATGTATTTAAGAGAAATTGGTAGAATACCACTTTTAACATTTGATGAAGAATTAGAATTAGCAAAAAGAATTTTAGATGGGGATGAAGAAGCAAAACAAAAATTAGCAGAATCAAATTTAAGATTAGTTGTAAGTATTGCTAAAAAATATGTAGGAAGAGGAATGTTATTCTTAGATTTAATTCAAGAAGGAAATATGGGATTAATTAAAGCTGTTGAAAAATTTGACTATACAAAAGGATTTAAGTTTAGCACATATGCAACATGGTGGATAAGACAAGCAATAACAAGAGCAATTGCAGACCAAGCAAGAACAATAAGAATACCTGTACACATGGTAGAAACAATAAATAAATTAATAAGAACATCAAGACATCTATTACAACAATTAGGTAGAGAACCAACCCCAGAAGAAATAGCAGCAGAAATGGAAATACCAGTAGAAAAAGTAGTAGAAATACAAAAAATAGCCCAAGACCCAGTATCATTAGAAACACCAATAGGAGAAGAAGATGATAGTCATTTAGGAGATTTTATACAAGATGATGATAGCCCAGCACCACAAGATTCAGCAGCATATACAATGCTTAGAGAACAACTAGAAGAAGTAATGAGTACATTAACACCAAGAGAAGCAAAAGTATTAAAATTAAGATTTGGATTAGAAGATGGAAAATCAAGAACACTAGAAGAAGTAGGTAGAGAATTCCAAGTAACAAGAGAAAGAATAAGACAAATAGAAGCAAAAGCATTAAGAAAATTAAGACATCCAAGTAGAAGCAAAAAATTAAGAGATTACATGGGATAAAATACGGAGGAAAATTGTATGGAACAAATTAGTAATATAATAAGTAATATAACATCTGTACAAATAATTGATATATTAATAGCATTATTAATAATAGTAATATTTAGGGTTCTTAGTTCTACCATATCTTATGCAATAATAAGAATGTTTAAATTTAAAGCAAAAAGTGCAAAAGAAATAAAAGAAAGTGCATTTTTTAAACCATTAAAACTATTTTTTATAATATTAGGAATTTATTTGGCAATATTATTCTTAAAAGTGCCATTAAATATAAGTGAACCAACTATGCAAATGGTTACAACAATATTTAAAATAATAAGTGTAATAGCATTTGCAATAGCACTTGCAAAAAGTTTTACAATACAATCATCATTAATTAAAAAAATGAAGAAAACTTCAAAAAGGGAACTTGATGATGCAACTATTGAATTTATACTAAAAATAGTTAGAGTATTAATATATATTATTGCAATATTTGTGGTATTAGCACTATTAAAAATAGATTTAACAGGATTAATTGCTGGATTAGGAATAGGTGGTGTAATTGTAACACTTGCAGCACAAGATACAGCTAAAAACCTATTTGGAGGAGTAGTAATATTTTTAGACAAGCCATTTAATGTTGGAGATTGGGTACAAATGGATGCATATGAAGGAACAATTGAAGATATAACATTTAGAACTACTAGAATTAGAACATTTGAAAATTCACTATTAAATGTGCCAAATTCAATAATATCAAATGCTTCTGTAATTAATTGGAGCAAAATGCAAACAAGAAGATATAAAGCAAATTTAAGAATAGATTTTAATACTTCAATTGAAAAACTAGAAAGAGTAAAAGCAAGAATAGAAGAAATGCTAAAAGAAAGAGAAAGCATAGTAGATGATGCTACAATAATAAGATATGATAATATAAATGAAAATGGAATTAATATGCTAATATACACATATACAGACTCAATCAATTATGCTAGTTACTTATCAGAAGTAGAGAAAATCAACTTTAAAATAATGAGAATTATGGAAGAAGAAAAAGTAAAATTAGCATATGATACAAAAAATATAAGCATAGAAAAATAAGAAGAAGAACTTTACTAGCTTAATAATATAGCTAATAAAGTTCTTTTTGGTCACAAAATAGACATAAAAGAGTTATATAATATATTAGAAATTGTCAAAAGCAGATTATAATCATAAGAAGTATAAAAAAGTATATATAGAGCTAGAAAAAAATTATTATTTTTTATATAATAGTAATAATAAAAAGAGTTCTACTTTAAAAATATAATTTTTTCTATCTATATTACTAACATAAAAGTTAAATTTTATACAAAAAAGAAATGGAGGAAATTCTATGTTAAATGATTATATATTAATAGTAGATGATGAACAAAGAATGAGAAAACTAATAAAAGATTTCTTAGTAGCCAAAGGTTTTAGCATATTAGAAGCAGAAGATGGAGAAAAGGCATTACAAGTATTTGAGGAAAACAGAAATAAAATTAAATTAATATTACTAGATGTAATGATGCCAAAATTAGATGGATGGTCAGTTTTAAGACAAATAAGGCAAGATTCAAAAGTACCAATAATAATGCTTACAGCAAGAGGAGAAGAACAAGATGAATTATTTGGATTTGAATTAGGAGTAGATGAATATATTTCAAAACCATTTAGTCCAAAAATATTAGTAGCAAGAGTTGAAGCTATTTTAAAAAGGACAAACCAAGATGTAAAAGAAGTAAAAGATTATGGCGGAATAGAAATAGATAAAGAAGGAAGGACAGTAAAAGTAGACGGAAAGCCAATAGAATTAAGTTTAAGAGAATATGAATTATTAATATACTTAGTAGAAAATGAAAATATAGCATTATCAAGAGATAAAATTTTAAATAATGTATGGAATTATGACTATTATGGAGATTCTAGAACAATTGATAGTCATATTAAGAAAATAAGACACAAACTAGGTAAAAAAGGAAAATATATACAAACAATGAGAGGAATAGGATATAAATTTGAAGTAAAATAAAAGGAAGGTAAAAATGGAAAAAATAAAAAATGCATTAAAATCAGTAAGAGTAAAACTATTTTTAATGTTGTCATTAATAATTCTATTGATTATTGTATTTTTAATTTTAGTAAATAATTTTGTATTTGGGCAGTTTTATTTATATAGCAAAAAGCAAAGCTTAAAAACAGTTTATGAAAATATTAATAATTATTATAATTCACCTACAAATATAGATATAGACGCAGAATTAGAAAAAATAGCAATAAGAAATAATTTTGATATTTTAATAAAAGATGACCAAAACATAAATGTTTTTACATCAAATAAAGACTTTTTTTCAACATTAGGACAAATGACAGAAATGACGAATTCAATATTTTCAGGACAAATGTTAGAAGAAAATGAAAATTATAATATTAAAAAAATGAAAGATACAAAAACAGGAATTTCATACATATTATTATCAGCAAAATTGGATAATGGATATTTACTATATATTAGAATACCAGTTACTTCAATAGAAGAAAGCGTTAAGATTTCAAACAATTTCTTATATCTAATGGCAGGTTTTACAATATTAATATCAGCAGTAATTGTATCATTTGTAACAAGAAAATTTACAGACCCAATATTAGAGTTAAATAAAATAGCGAAAAATATGGCAAATCTAGATTTTAGCCATAAGTACAGAATTACAGATACAGATGATGAAATTAATAACTTAGGAAAAAGTATAAACTTAATGTCTGATAAATTGGAAAGAACTATAAAGCAATTAAGAAATACAAATATAGAACTAGAAAAAGATATAGAAGAAAAATCAAAAATAGACGAAATGAGAAAAAGCTTTATATCAGATGTATCTCATGAATTAAAAACACCAATAGCTCTAATACAAGGATATAGTGAAGGGTTACTTGAAAATGTCAATACAGATGATGAAAGTAGAAAATTTTATGCAGAAGTAATATTAGATGAAACAAATAAAATGGATAAGCTGGTAAAACAGTTGTTAGAATTAATGAAACTAGAATATGGAAAAAGAGAATTTAATGATAGAAAATTTAATCTTGTAGAATTAGAACAAAAATTGGTTGTGAAATCACAAGTAATGCTACAAGAGAACAATGCTAGAATAGAAATGGAATCACCAGAAGAAATAAATGTTATGGCAGATGATTTTTACATTGAGCAAGTTATAACAAATTATTTAACAAATGCAATTAAACATGTTAAAGAGGTTAATGGGGAGAAATATATTAAGCTATATAATGAAGTAGATGTTGAAAAAAATAAAGTTAGAATTAAAGTGTTTAATACAGGAGATAATATTAAAGAAGAAGATTTGAATAGAATATGGAATAGATTTTACAAAGCAGATGAGTCAAGAAATAGAGCTGATGGTGGTACAGGAATAGGATTGTCTTTTGTAAAAGCTATAATGAATAATTATAAAAATGACTATGGAGTAGTAAATAAAGAAAATGGAGTAGAGTTCTACTTTGATTTGGATTTAAAAATTGGGGAGGAGCAATAGTAATTTGTGCTATTGCTTTTTTTCTTGTCGAATTTTGCGATGAAAAGTTCTTTACAAATGGTAAAAAATGTATTAATATATATACAAACATGTTTGAAATTTTTTCGAAAAAATTTATTTCAGATTTTTTAAAAATCGTTCAAAATCCAAAAAAGATTAATAACAAAAAAGGAGGCATGCCTATGTATGATTAGATATACGTGTAAGTATATAAATTTATTAAGTTTATTTATATCTATTATGATTTTTTCTATTATTAATTTTACTATTTTTAATTTTAATATCAATAAAGCAGATTATAATGTAAGTTTTTCAGGGCAAAATCTTAATGAAATTCCTAATAAAGTAGAAAATGTTAATTTGGAAAATAATATTGTTGAAAAAGTTGTGAGTAATCAAGTAGACAATACAAATGAATGGAGTTTAGAAATTCCTATTATTTCACTTAAAGCTAATATTTCAGAAGGGACTACTAAGGAGGTGATGGATACATATATAGGTCATTTTGAAGAAAGCCCCAGAGATAGTGGTAATATATGTTTAGCAGCTCATAATAGAGGGTATGAAAATAATTATTTTGCAAATTTGAAGAAATTAAAAAAAGGTGATGAAATTATTTATAGATATAAAAATGTAGAAAAAAGATATATAGTACAAAAGCATGAAATTATAAAAGATACTGATTGGACAAATTTAGAGAATACAGAAGAAAATATGATTACATTAATTACTTGTGTAGAAAATGAGCCTGAGTTTAGAAGATGTATACAGGCAGAGGAGTTAAAATAAATTACTATAAGTAAAAAAGTATACAAAGATAAGAAGAATGAATAAAATAAATGAATAAGAAAGGATGATATATTTGAATAATAAAAAGAAAACAATATTAATAATTTTATGTATTATAAGTTTATTGGCACTTAATTTTTTGAATTTTATAAATTCAGTTAAAGCAGTGTCACTAGGAGAAGTTAATATACATTCAGCTGGTGATTGTGGAAGTTTACTAAAATATAGAGGAATTGTTGTAAAGGTAGCATATGCTCAATATATTAAAGATGGAAAAGCTTTTCCAGCATATTGCTTAGATAAGACTAAATCAGGAGTGGAAGGAAACTTTCAATATAATGTTACAGTTGAAGATAGTATAAAAGATGTTGGGATATGGAGAGTAATTATTAATGGATATCCATATAAAACAATAGAAGAATTAGGAGTAGCAAATAAAGAAGAGGCATTTACAGCAACTAAACAAGCTTTATATTGTTACATACATGGGAATCAATTGAGTGATTATGAACCAATAGGAGAAGCAGGAAGAAGAACATTAGATGCTATGTATAAAATAGTAAATTCTGCAAATAGTTCAACAGAAACACAAGTTTCTACAAATATTGTTATAAATAAAAATGATACTCAATGGAAACAAGATGATAAAGAAAAAGAGTATATTTCTAAAACATATTCAATAACTGCACCTACAAATATTGATAATTATAAAGTAAATATAACAAATGAAAAAGGAGAAAAAATAGATTATATAAAATTAACAGATGAAAATAATAATGAAAAAGAAGAATTTAGCCAAAATGAAAAATTTAAGGTATTAGTACCAATAAAACAAGCAAAAGAAAAACAAGAATTTAATATATCAGTTCAAACAAAAGTAGAAACAAAACCAATACTTTATGGAAGAGCGCCAAATAGTAGTTACCAAGATTATGCATTAACAGGTGTTACATATGAAGATGGAACAGGAAATGCAAAAGATGAATACATAAAAAACGAAACAAAAATAATTATAATTAAACAAGATGAAGAAACAAAAGAAAAATTAGAAGGTGTTGAATTTCAATTATTAGATGAAAATAAAAATGTTCTTTATACAAATTTAAAAACAAATGAAGAAGGAAAGATAATAATAGAAAATTTAGTACCAGGTAGATATTATATTAAAGAAATAAATGCAAAAGATGGATATAATAAATATGAAGAATTAATAGCAGTTGATACAGAATTAAATGAAGAAGTAATTGTAACAATAAATAATAAAAAGGAGGATAAGCCAGAAGTAGAAATCTCTAAATCACAAAAAGAGGTGAAAACACAAGAAGTAAAAAGATTACCAGTAACAGGAATGTAGAAAGGAGGAAATTGCTTGAAGTTTTTTACATATAGTGATTATATAAAAAGTATACATTCCATAAATGTAAATAATAATTTAGCAATAAAAGAAGATGAGATAACATACAAATTAACAGAACAAAATAATAAAAAATTAGATAAAATATATAATAATTTTATAAAAGCAATTTTAAATAATGAAGAAGAAATTTCAACTTTTATTAGAATATATTTTAGAAGTAAAAAGAAAAAAGAGCTAATAAAAGTAGATTCAGAAATTTTAGAAAACAAAACAGTAATATATAAAGAAAAAACAAAAAATATATTTTTCCTATTAATGTATATAACAAAAATAGATACAAATATCCCATATACAGTATTGAGATATTGTATGGAAGTTATAAGAAGCTGGAAAAAAAGTAACAAAATGAATAAAAATGCTATATATCCAGTAATAATTCCAATAATAATATATTCTGGTAAAGAAGAATGGAATATATTTATGAATTTTAAAAGAGTAGAAACAAAACTCACAACATTTGAAAAAAATAAAGTAGAATTAGGCTATAATTTTATAGCTCTTAATAAAATGTTGAAATCAAGTGTATTGTATAATTGTAATACTATTCAAAAACTAGTTTTAATAGAGAGTATAAAAACAATATAAAAAACTTTAAAAATAATTTAAAAGTAAAAAGTGTTTTGAAATTAGATTTTATGAATTTAATTTTGAGACACTTTTTATTATGTAGAAAAATTAAAATTTTTATAAAGAAAAAACGGCTTTAACTATGTAAATATATAAGAACAAAACTATTAAAATTCACATAATATATATTAGCAAAGGAGGTTAAAGATGGAAACAATTTTAGAAGTAAAAAATGTAAGTAAAAAATATCAGAGCAAGGAGAATGAAGTATTAGCACTAGAAAATATAAATTTTAGAGTAAAAAAGGGCGAATTTATAGCAATTATAGGACCTAGCGGATGTGGTAAATCTACATTACTTTCTATAATTAGTGGATTAGAAAAGAAAACATCAGGAGAAATCTACATAGAAAATCAAAAAGTAGAGGGTGGAACTTCACAAATAGGATATATGTTACAAAAAGACTGCTTATTAGATTGGAGAAATGTATGGAGTAATACACTTTTTGGATTAGAAGTAAAAGGGAAAGTAACAAAAGAAGATAAAGAGTATGTAGAAAAACTATTGAAAAAATATAACTTATATGAATTTAAAAATAAATATCCATCAGAATTATCAGGAGGTATGAGACAGAGAGTAGCATTAATTAGAACATTAGCAACAAAACCTAAAATATTGCTATTAGATGAGGCATTTTCAGCACTAGATTATCAAACAAGGATAATGGTAACAAATGATATTTATAATATTTTAAGAAAGGAAAATATAACAACAATAATGGTTACACATGACATTTCAGAAGCAATTAGTATGAGTGATAGAGTATTAGTATTAAGTAAAAGACCTGGTACAGTAAAAGATATACACAAAATAGATTTTGAAATAGAAAATAGAACACCAATAAATTGCCGAGAAAGTCCTAAATTTAGCAAATATTTTAATACATTATGGAAGGAGCTGGGCGTTGATGAATAAATTGATTTTATCAGAAGAAAGAAAACAATATATAAAATCTAAAAAAAGAGAAAAAAGGATAATTCATATAACACAGATTTCAGTTTTAGTAATATTTCTAGTATTATGGGAAGTACTTGCAAGATTAAATATTATAGATAGTTTTATAATGAGTAGCCCAAGTAGAATATGGCAAACATTTATGAATTTAGGTTCAAATGATATATTAAAACATTTATGGGTAACAGTATATGAAACAATAGCAGGATTTTTAATAGGAACAGTTTTAGGTATTATTATAGCAATAATTTTATGGTGGTCAAAGTTTTTATCAAAAGTTGCAGAACCGTTTTTAGTAGTTTTAAATAGTTTACCAAAAGTCGCACTTCGGACCAGTAATAATTATATGGGTAGGCTCTGGAACAGAAGCAATAATAACAATGGGAGTAGCAATTTCTTTAATAGTAACAATATTAGAAAACTTAAATGGATTTATGAGAACAGATACAGATTTAATAAAAATGGCTAAAACCTTTGGAGCAAATAAATTACAAATATTAACTCAAATTGTATTGCCAGCAAATAGAGCTACTTTTATTAATTCATTAAAAGTAAATATAGGACTTTCATTAGTAGGTGTAATATCAGGAGAATTTTTAGTATCAAAGGCAGGTCTTGGATATTTAATAGTA
This sequence comes from uncultured Clostridia bacterium, assembly GCA_944387495.1. GTDB lineage: Bacteria > Bacillota > Clostridia > TANB77 > CAG-508 > CAG-269. The sequence continues at coordinate 18,928 of CALXFD010000024.1, forward strand.
TATGGAGGTCAAGTATTTAAACTAGATTTAGTTATGGCAAGTATAATAATTTTATGTATTGTTGCAGCTCTAATGTATGGAGCAGTAATTCTATTGGAAAGAATGTTCAAAAGAACAAAAAAATTTAGATAAAAAATGGAAGGAAGGTTCATTTATGAAGAAAAAAACAATTAAATATATTTTTGTAATTTTAATAATTTTGATATTAGCAATAACAATTACATTAGTAAATAAAAATGGTGGGAAAGATAATAATTTAAAAACTTTAAATGTTTGTGAAGTAACACGTTCAGTTTTTTATGCCCCACAATATGTAGCAATTAATAATGGATTTTTTGAAGAAAATGGATTGAAATTAGAATTATCAACAGGTCAAGGTGCAGATGCAGTAATGACATCAGTATTGGCAAATGAATCAGATATAGGGTTTGCTGGACCAGAAGCATCTATATATGTATATAATGAAGGGAAAGAAGATTATACACAAGTATTTGCACAAATGACTAAAAAAGATGGTTCATTATTAGTATCTAGAACAGATACAGAAAATTTTAGTTGGCAAGATTTAAAAGGCAAAACAGTTATACCAGGTAGAAAAGGTGGAGTACCTTTTATGACATTAGAATATGTGTTAAGAAAAAATAATATAGACCCAGAAAAAGATTTAGTATTAGATGATAGTATTAAATTTGACTTGATGGCAGGAGCATTTGCAGCAGGGGATGCAGAATATGTAACATTATTTGAACCAACAGCATCAATGACAGAAGCACAAGGAAAAGGATATATAGTAGCATCTGTTGGAAAAGCAGCAGGAGAAATACCATATACAGCATATTTTGCTAAGAAAAGTTATATAGAAAATAATAAAGATGTGATACAAGGGTTTACAAATGCAATAGCAAAAGGAGAAAAATGGGTTAAAGAACATAGTGCAAAAGAAATTGCAGAGGTGATACAAGACTTTTTCCCAGATACAAGTGTAGAGATGCTTGCACAGTCTATTCAGACATATAAAGATATAGATGCTTGGAATGAGACTCCATATTTGAAAGAAGAAAGTTTTGATAGATTACAAGAAGTGATGCAGTCTGCTGGGGAATTAGATAATAAGGTGCCATATGAGGAGATTGTGAATAATGAATTTTGTGATTAATTTATTTTTACTATAATGTTAAAATTGTATTGACAAATGAAACTTATAATGTTATATTTACCGTTGAAAGGGAAGTGATAGTATGTGTGTTGATTATGATAAAATTGGAAAAAGAATAAGGGCAACGAGAGAAGAGAAAAAGATTAGCATTAAAGATATGTCATTAAAACTTGATTTACCAGAAATATATATAGAAGAATTAGAATGTGGAGAGGCTAAAATATCTTTGGCAAAGTTTATAGAGTTATGCAATTTTTTAGATATTTCTGTTTATGAGGTATTAAATACTCAATATAAGAATATAAATAATTATATGGATAAAGAATTATATGAATTAATTATTGGATGTACAAAGAAGAGGCAAAAGCTTATATATAGCATGGTTCAGCTAATGATAAAAACACAGATAGCTTAAAATTTGACATTTTTTCCTTTTTATAGTATACTAGCAACGTGCTACTTTTTGATTAATATAATTTAAGGAGAAGGATTAAAATGAAAGGAAAAATTAATATAAAAAGCATTCTTATAGTTACAGCTTTGTTATTAATTATAATGCTTTTTATAAACATCAGTTTAGCAGCAAATACAGGAGTAATTAATGCTCAAACTGTTAATGTAAGAGAAACAGCAGATGCTGAGAGTAAGATTTTAAAACAGCTTCCTATAAATCAAGAAGTTGAAGTATTAGAAACTGAGGGTGATTGGTATAAAATAAAATGTGAAAATGTCACAGGTTATGTTAGAAAAGATTTGGTTACAGTAAATAATGAAAATCAAACACAAAACAATGAAACCAATACTCAAAATACAAATGTAGAAAATACAAATGCAGAGAACACAAATACTGCACAAAATAATACACAAAATAATTCAACCAATAATAATGCAACTTTGACAGAAGCAAATTCAGAGCTTGGAGATTATGTTGTAAATAGTGATACAAAATTAAAATTAGTTCCAACTATAAATGCAACAGATGTAATTGCTCTAAAAAAAGATGAAAAAGTAAAAGTAACAGAAATAATAAATGGTTGGGCATGTGTAGAATTTAATACAAGTAAAGGTTGGATTAGAAAAGATAAATTACAAAGAGAGGAACAAAAACAAGAAGAACAACAAGTTCAAGAACAACCAGTAGAACAACAAACTGAGAAACCAACAACAAAAATAAAATATATAAATGTAGGAACAGTTAATGTAAGAAAAGAACCAAATTCATCAAGTGAAATTGTAGCAAATGCTAGCCTAAATGATGAAGTTGAGGTGGAGTCAGAAACAGATGGATGGAGTAAAGTTAAAGTAAATAACAAAGAAGGATATATTGCAAGTTCACTTTTATCAGATAATAAACAAGAAACATCAAGAAGTATGACTACATCAAGAAAAAGCACAACTAAAAAAGAACAAACTAAATCAGAAGTAGCAAGTAGTACAACACAAAATAAATCACAAAGCACAGTAAGTAATAGTGGTTCAGGAACAGGAAGTTCAATAGTAGCAACAGCAAAAAAATATTTAGGTTATAAATATGTATATGGTGGTTCATCACCAAGTACAGGATTTGACTGTTCAGGTTTTACATCATATGTATATAAACAACATGGAATATCATTAAACAGAACAGCAGCAGGACAATATAGTAATGGTGTTTCAGTTAGTAGAGCAAATTTACAACCAGGAGATTTAGTAATGTTTGGTTCTCCAATAAACCATGTAGCAATATACATAGGTGGAGGTCAAATTATACATGCATCTACACCATCAACAGGTGTTAGAATAGATTCATTAAATTCTGGTTATTATAGTAAAAACTATACAGGGGCAAGAAGAATAATATAAAAAATACTAAAAAGTGCAATTAAATAACAGCAAATGGAGGAATAAATATTAATAAACAAATATTTTTAATTGCAGTAGTAGGATATATAATCGGTATATTATGGGGGTTATACTTTAATTTTAGTATAATCCTTTTTTATATTTTAATTACTGCAATATATTATTTAGAGCAAATTTTTAAGTCAAATAAATTTAAAATTTTTTCAATAAAAAGATATTTCAAATATATAAAATTATATATAAATAAAAGAAGTTTTATACTAATAATGATTTTTTCAATAATTTCAAATATAATTATAAATTACCAAAATAATAAATATGAAAATTTATATCAAGAAAAGAATTACACATTATATGGAGAAATTGTTAGTAATAAGCAAGAGAAAGAATATAAAAATGTATATAAATTTAAAGTGATAAAGAGCAATGAGCAGAAAAAAGAACAAAATACATATTTATATATAAATACGAGTAAAAACATTAATTTAAACTATGGAGATATTATAAAAATTAATGGAAAGTTTGAAAAAGCAAATGGTAGGCGTAACTATAAAGGATTTGATTATGAAAAATATTTAAGAACAAACAAAATATATGGAACAATTACAACAAGTAAAGTAGAAAAGATAGGACATAAAGATACGATATTTAGTATAGCAAATAATGTAGCAAATAAGATAGAGGAAAAAATAGTTCAAAATTTACAGCCAACACAGGCAAGTATATGTAAAGGATTAATAATTGGAAGAACAGGTGATATAGAAGAGGAAATTCAAGAAAATTTTAGAATAACAAATATATCACATATATTAGCTATATCAGGAACACATATAGTATATATAGTGTCAGCTATAAATCTAGTATTTAATAAATTAATAGGAAAAAATAAAACAAAAATATTGATAATATTAATCCTAATATTTTACATGTTTATAGTAGGATTTACACCATCTATGGTAAGAGCAGGGATAATGGGGATACTATATAATTTAGCAAGTTTAGTTTCAAGAAAAAATAATTTTGCTACATCAATATCAATTTCTTTATTACTAATATTAATAAATAATCCATACTCAATATTAAATATAGGACTTCAATTATCATATTTAGCAACAGTTGGGATAGTGTTGTTCAATAAAATGTTTATACATTATTTTTCAAATTTAAAATTTATAAAAAAGAATATCTATATAAAAACAAAACCAAAATTAAGAAAATTTATAAAAATATTTCAAGAAAGTTTGGCAATAATGTTATCAGCACAAATAATGCTCTTTCCAGTTTTAATATATAATTTTAATATCTTAGGGATTTATTTTATATTAGCAAATTTATTAGCAGGAATAATAACAGGTCCGATACTAATATTATCAATAATATTTATAATAACACCTATCAATTTTATTACTCAAATTGTTTCATTAATATTATCAAATTTGTTCTCATTATTAATTTTAATATCAGATTTAAGCAATTTACCAAAAGCAAAAATATATTTACCAACTCCAAATTTATTTTTTATTATAATTTACTATATAGTTATATTGTTAATAAGACAAATATATAAACTATATAATTCAAAAAAGAAAATAACAAATAGTGAATTTAGATTTAGAAATTTAATATCAATAGTTAAATATAAAATAAAAAAGCTAAAAATTAAAATAACAATAATTTTGAGCCTATCAATAATAATATTAAATATAATACCAAAAGACCTAAGAATACATTTTATAGATGTAGGTCAAGGAGATAGTACTTTTATAGAAACGCCACATAATAAAACAATTTTAATAGATGGAGGAGGAAGCCTATCTGAAAGTTTTGATGTGGGAGAAAAAACATTATTACCATATATATTAGATAGAGGATATACAAAAATAGATTACATATTTATAACACATTTTGACCAAGACCATGTTGGAGGAATATTAACATTATTAAAAGAAATAAAGATAGGAAAAATATTTATAGGAGAACAATTTGAAGAATGTGAAAATTACGATAAATTTATAAATATAGTAAAACAAGAAAAGCTCGAAGTTACAAAAATAAAAAAAGGTGACAAAATAATAATTGATAATATTATATTTAATATATTATTTCCAGATATAGAAAATCCAATAGAAGAAAACAGTTTGAATAATAATTCAATTGTAATGCAAATGAAATACAAAAGTATTACAGCATTATTTACAGGAGATATAGAAGAAATAGCAGAAGAACAAATTATAAAAGAAAATATAGAAGCAGATATATTAAAAATAGCTCATCATGGTTCAAAAACATCATCAACACAAAAATTTTTAGAAAAGGTAAAACCAAAGATAGCTTTAATAGGAGTAGGAGAAAATAATAAATTTGGACATCCTAATATTGAAGTAATAAAAAGGTTAGAAAAACTAAAAACCAAAATATTTAAAACAGCTCAAAATGGAGAAATAACAATAAAAATAAATCATTTAGGAAAAATAAAAATAGAAACAATAATCAAATAATTGTATATAAATTCAAAAAACGGTAAATAATAGTAAAAACTAAATATTTTGGAGGTAAGATTATGAGTAAAAAAATAATTATTACATTATCATGCATAATAGTTTTAATAGCCTCAATAATTACAGGTATAATAATTTCAAAAAACATAAAAAAAGAGAAGGTGGCAGAAATCAATAATGAAACTGTTACAGATGAATGTACAGATGAATATGAGCAAATGCAATTAGAAAATGAAGGAGAAATAGAAGAAACAGATTCGCAAGAAGAAAAAACATCACCAAATTGTTCAGTAATAATGAAAAGACATTATATTGAATGTGGACATACAATAGAAGAATATTCAAACATATCAAAAGAAATGGTAAATAAAACACAAGAAGAATTTGAAAAAGAATATCAAGGGTGGACAATAGAAAAATTTGCAAGTAATGAAGTTATAATGTATAGAGAATTTCAAAGTCAATGTGGAGAGCATTATGTATTAAGAGATGTAGAGGGACAAGTTATAGTTTATTTAATATCTGGTGATGGAACAGAAAGTGAATATGCAAAAACTGATATATCAACAGAATTTTTACCTGAGACAGACAAAATAGAATTACAAAATGGAATTAGAGCAAATGGAAAACAAGAACTTAATCAAATAATAGAAAATTATGAATAAAAAACTACTAAAAAACCTTCTTATAAAATAATTTATTATAAGAAGGTTTTTAAATTATTATAAATATTAGTTAATCTATAATTATAAAATATTTAATTTACAACTAATTTTTTGGTTTTCTTTCTTTTTTCTCTTTTTTATCAACAGTAACTTCTTTATTTAAATCTTGTTTATCAATAAATCCTTTATTATAAACATCTCTTATATACATAATTAAAGCAAAAATTGTTGTAATTGATGCTAATGTATATAGAGCAAGTGTGATAGTAGACCATATATCTGCTAAATTAAATTGTTTTACTAATAAAGAAGCAACAATTGCTATATAAAATAAAACAGTTGCAAGTTTACCATACCATCTACTATATACCACAACATCCTTACCATAAAGGAAAGAAGCACCTACAATCATTATAAATTCTTTTAATAAAACAATGACTAAAATCCATAATGGTATTATATTAGTTATTGTAAGAGAAGCAAGAGTGATAATTTGTGTTAATTTATCAGCTAATGGATCCATTAGTTTTCCAAAATTAGATACAAAATTAAATTTTCTTGCTATAAATCCATCTGCAATATCTGTTAATGCAGAAATTGTAAAAAATACAAAAGCCAATATAAATTGTCCTAAAAATATATTTATTACGATAAATGGTATAAGTAAAAATCTAATTATTGTTAATATATTTGGTACAAATTTAAACATATAATTCTCCTATTTAACTTCAAATTTTAAATTTTCATCTACTAAATCTATTTGCACATTTTGACCATCTAATAATTCACTTTTTAAAATCATTTCAGACAATTCATCTTCAATATATCTTTGTATAGCACGTCTTAATGGTCTTGCTCCAAATTTTATATTAGTACCTTTTTCTAATATAAAGTTTTTAGCATTTTCAGTAAGTGTCATTTTAATATCTTTATCATTTAATGCTTTTTCAGTATCTTTTAACATTAAATCTACAATTTGTAATAATTGTTCTTTATTTAATGGGTCAAATGCTATTATTTCATCAACTCTATTTAAAAATTCAGGTCTAAATACATCTTTTAAACTATCAAGTATTTTATTTTTATTTATAGTAGTATTTCCAAAACCAATAGAATTATTATTCAAGTTTGAACCAGCATTTGATGTCATAATAATTATAGTATTAGAAAAGCTTACAGAATTACCTTGACTATCTGTTAAAACACCATCATCTAAAACTTGTAATAAAATATTAAATACATCTGGATGTGCTTTTTCAATTTCATCTAATAAAATTATTGAATAAGGTTTTCTCTTAACTTTATCAGTTAATTGACCTGCATCATCATAACCAACATATCCAGGAGGAGCACCTATTAATTTAGAAGTTGAATGACTTTCCATATATTCAGACATATCAATTCTAATAATAGAATCCTCAGACCCAAACATTTCATAAGCTAAACTTTTTGCAAGTTCAGTTTTTCCAACACCAGTTGGACCTACAAATATAAATGAAGGTGGTCTTTTTGTAGTTTTTAAACCAGCTCTATTTCTTCTAATAGCTCTTGCAACACTACTTACAGCTTCATCTTGACCAATAATTCTTTTATGAAGATTTGTTTCAAGATTTAGTAATTTTTGAGTTTCTGCTTCTGTTATTTTCTTAACAGGAATTTTTGTCCAACTTTCAATTACATTTGCAATATCTTGAACAGTTAATTGTTTAGGTTTCATTGTTTTAGTTAATTGGGCAATTTCTTCAACTAATTGACATTCACGAGTTTTTAAATCAGCTGCACGTTGATAATCCTCAGTAGAATCTGCTTCAATAACTTCATCTTTTTCAGATTTTACTTTTTCTAATTCTTGTTTTAAATTAGCTAATTTAGTTAATTCTTTATTTTCTAAATTAATTCTAGAACAAGCTTCATCTAAAATATCAATAGCTTTATCTGGTAAAAATCTATCATGAATATATTTTTCTGACAT
>CALXFD010000025.1 GCA_944387495.1 uncultured Clostridia bacterium
GTATGTCTTTCCGTCAGTTTCAACATTGCCTAAGATAGTAGCTTTTTTAAAGCTGCCTTCATCATAGATTATATCTGCTGTAATAATCAGTCCTGAAGGTTGTAAAATATCAATTTTTACACTTTGCTTTTTTAAATAAGCCTCTACCATACTTGTTGCAGTAGTGCCAGATCCACAAGCTGTTTCGTAAAATAGTGTATTTATTTCTTTAACCCAAACAATTGGATTTATTTTTATTACACCTTCTACATTTTCACAGAACATAACCCCTACTGCTTCACTATATTCAAGATGATATTTATGAATAAAATTCATTCCCATTGCTTTTAAATTATCTTTATTTACAAGATATTTTTTAGCAATTTCATCCTGAATTACTACAGTTACCATACCATTCATTTTTACAATAAAAATTCCTGGTTCTTTTTCAGTGATTACATCATCACCATGATAAAGTGGAATTTCGCACCATGCTTTTCCTTCTTTATCAACTCCAGCATTGATTAAGTCCTTAGAATTTACAAACATTTGTAAATCTCCTGGCTTTCCATTTAAGAAAATGGATGCTGCGCTTCTTGTTGCATTACCGCAAAACTCTCCTCCTGCCATTTGTAATTCCGGTTTAGGATTTAATTCGATAAATCCTACCTGTTCGACATTAGGATGTTTTGCCATAATCAAATCGTTGATTTTCTTTCTCTGTTTTTGTGTATATCCTAATCCATAGACAAAAGCTGTATCATTACCAGCAGGTCTATAAATTGAATATTCCACATTAGTTACAGATGCTTTGCAATGTTTCTCGCTCATAATGTTCTCCTTTCTTGAATTGCAGGTAAGTATAAAATTCTTTATACTTAGTAATGAATAAATTACATTTATTATTATATATTTTTTCTAAGCAAAAGTCAAGGAAGTTCAGTAAATTCAAGCCTTTTACCTATTATTGTTTTCTATTAAATCAATTAAATTTAAAATTTCTTCCTTTTTGTATTTAAATTTAGTTTTATTACAAATTAATCTAGTACTCACATCTGTTATTTTTTCGATTACCTCTAATCCATTTGCTCTTAATGTCGCTCCTGTTTCTACTATGTCTACTATTGCATCTGTCAAGCCAACAACTGGTCCTAATTCAACTGACCCCTCAAGTTTTATTATTTCAACATCTTCATCTTTACTTTCAAAATATTTTTTTGCAACATTAGGATATTTAGTTGCTATTCTTTTTCTTCTATTTAATTTTATATTTTTATATTCAGGATAACTACATACTGCAAATGAGCATTTTCCAATTTCTAAATCTAGTAATTCATAATAGTTTTTAAATGAATTTTCTAATAATGTATCACTACCTACAATTCCTATATCTACTATGCCATGTTCAATAAAAGTAACTACATCATTTGACTTTGCAAATATTATTTCCATTTTATCTTCTACATTGATTTGTAATTCTCGATTTTTATTTATCATTGATGTTACATCATACCCTAACTTTTCTAGCATTGTTGTAACTTTTTTCTCTATCCTACCTTTTGTTAATGCTACTTTTAACATTTTCTTCACCTGCTCTTTCAACTGCTTTTAGTATATTATTCATATAATAAGCCATCCCTATTGCTGATACATCTTTACCGAAATTACTATATAACTTATCATATCTTCCACCACTTATTATTGGTTCTTCCACATACTTACTATATACTTTAAATATTATTCCTGTATAATATTCCATATTAGGAACACAAGCTAAATCAAATAAATCCTGTTGTTTCATATTCATTGTTTCATATAATTCTTTTAATTCTCTCAAACTATTTTTTAACTCTTTATCTTTTAATTTTTCAATAGTTTTTGTAAGTATTTCTATATTTCCATTAAGTCTAGGTAATGATATTATAAAATTACTTATTTTCTCATCTAAATTATATTTTATGCAAAACTTTTTGAGTCCACTTATATTTTTTTGAAGTAATAATTTCGAAAATTCTTCTTTTCTTTCATTTCCAATAATTTCACATAATCTATTATAAAAACTTGCTGAACCCAACTCTATTTTTAAATCTTTTAATCCAAAAATTGGCAATGATTTTTGCAATAATGATATACATTCAACATCTCCTTCAATTGCTTTTTTTCCTATTAATTCAATACCAACTTGATATATTTCACTATTTTTTCCTTTATGCTCTTTTTCTTTTCTATATACTTTTCCAAAATAACAATATCGTGCTATTTCATCCTTTTTCTGTGAGATATAATATCTAGCTATTGGAACTGTAAAATCCCATCTTAATGCTACATCCTTTCCTTCCTTATTTATATATTTGAATAATGTACTTTCATCTAAATTTTTATAAACACTTTTATATAGTTCTACATATTCAAAAGTTGGCATTAATGTTTCTATATATTTTTCATCATAAAAGATTTTTCTTAAACAACCCTCAAAAGTTCTTAACTTATTAACATTTTCAGTAATTACTCCACTACTCTCTTCTGGTATTGAAAACTTATATAATTCCATAAAACTTCTCCTTCCATCAAAAAAGCTATATAGTTAAACAATATCTTTTATATAAATATTATTTACCTATATAGCTTTATATTTTATTTTTATATAGGCACATCAAAATTGACTTGTGCCCATTATTTATTAGACACAAGTTTAAAAATGATGATGCACTTTGTTTATATTCTTAATTCTAAACTTCATTTTTATTCCTCTTTTTCTATTTTTTTATAATAATACATTATTTTTTTATATCTGTCAAGCATAAATTAAAAATTTTTAAAACATGCTATAATGAATTATGAGTATAGCATGTTTTAAATCTTATTTAGAGAAAGATATAATCGTATAATGTCGCTTTGAATCAATTTGATAATATGAATGCCCTCTAATGTTAATTGGTTTTTCTACATTTTTAATAGAAATTTTTAAGCCATTAGCATTTGTCCATTTTTCTAATTCTTTTATCATCACAATATCAACTTCTCTTTTTTCTTTTTCAATTTGAACTTTTTTGAAAAATACTAATGCAATTTTTACCTTGAATTTAATCCATTCAATATCCATCCGTACTCTTTCTCTTTTTTCTCTACCTTCAAATTTTGACATATAGATTACCTCCTAAAATTTATTTTGTTCATTTTATCATATATATCTAATTTTATCAAACAAAAAATTTGGGAAGCTATGTATCAAACACAGCTTCCCGTGATTTTCAGTCTTTATTACCGTTTTTGATGAATTGCACCATTTTTTCATAATCATAGATGGGGAATTCCTGATTTTCACCAGTTTCCATATCTTTGATTTGAATTTTCTGTTGCTTGACTTCATCTTCTCCAATAATAATAACATAAGGAATGTTCATCTTGTTAGCATAATTCATACTTTTTTTCAGTTTCTGAGATTTTTTCTCCATTTCTGTTTTGACTCCAAATTCACGCATTTTAGTCACAAACTTAAATGTCTGCGTTTCTGTTCCCATTGGAATCACAAACAAATCAACAGTAGAAAGTTTTTTATCAGAATTCTTAAGGACTAAAATTTCATATATGACATCTAATCCAAAAGACATTCCTACTGCTGGATATTCATTTCCATCATCAATGAATGTTGTGATAATTTTATCATATCTACCTCCTCCACCGATGCTCATGTTGAAATCTTGTTCTCCAACTTTTCTATCTTTCAAAAAAATTTCCCAAACCGTACCAGTATAGATATCAATACCTCTTGCCAAATAAGGAGCGAACTTCATACATTTTTCTGCTTCTGTTCCTGACAGATAATCATATAATGCATCGATTTCTTCAAGCCCTTCAGCAATCAACTCGTTGTCATATACTGATAACAATTTTTTCAGTGTTTCATAATCAGAGTTTAAAACATTTTTTAATGTTTCCACTTTATCAGCATCTATGCCAATAACTGCAAACTCTGTAAACAGCTCTTCGTCTGTAAGTTTAGCGAACTTATCAATCAACATGATTGATTTTCTCAATATTTCTTCTGAAATATCACCGAAAATAGAAAAGATAATGCCACTAAGTAACTTTCTGTTGTTGAATTCAATTTCAATATCAAGCCCTAACTTCTTATAAGCTTCACTTGTCATTGTCATGTATTCAGCTTCTGCTAAAACACTTTTTACTCCAACAACATCAACATCACATTGAGTAAACTCTCTGTTTCTTCCTACTTTAACTGGTCCATCTCTAAAGACTTTACCAATCTCATACCGTTTGAATGGCAAGGTAATTCCTTTATTTGAACTAATCAATTTAGAAAAAGTGATTGTCAAATCATACCTTAACCCCAATTTTCTCCTTCCTTGATCACTCAACTTGTACATCTCATTCAAAATGTCTGCACCTTCTGAATATTTAGATGCTAATAAGTCATACATACATAGGATTGGAGTTTCGACTGGTGAAAATCCATACTTTACAAAGATGCCTTGTAGTACACTCTTGATTTTCTCCCGGATAATTTGCTTTTCCGGTAAATAATCATAAGTTCCTTTTAAATTTTCGAAATTTCTGCTCATAAAATTACTCCTTTCTGAAAATCACAGAGAATTATATTGTTAATTCTCTTTAGTCTATATGAACATTCTTCGTCCATATTATACTGTATTTTAGTGCATTTGTCAATTGTTTACATAATATTTTGATAAAAAAAGACGCAATATAATCATATATTGTGTCTTTTTTGTTTAATAGTTTCAAAATAAAATTAGTCTTTATTATTTCATACTTGACTAATCTAAAAGATTTTTTCTCCATAATTGCTAACTTGTTGTGCCAAACACATTCTTCCAGTATGCTGTATATCCTTAAATATTATAATTTTTCCATCTATCATTTTACCTATTTCAAAACCTGGTTTTGATAGAAAAATACAAGGATATATATTATAATCTGGAGTCATAACTACTGTATCACTACAAGCTGGACAATTAAAATTGCATTTTCTTCTTGGATTATCATCATTTCCAAACGAACCACATCTTCTAATTCTTAAAATATTTTCAGAATATTTTTTTCTCATTAAATTCAATATAGAAAAAAATTCTTCCAAATCTTCTTTCATTAGAATTTGTTGAGATGATAGTTTTTCTGCTGAACCTAACTGAAGGTAATTTGTAAATTTTATTCTTTTTACACCTAATTCTAAAGCCCTCGAACACATATCAGGAATTAACTTAAGATTTTCTTTTGTTATAGTTACCCTAATATCCGGCTGTATTCCTTCACTCATTAGTCTATAAAAATCATTTTGAATAATTTTTTCATCAACAGAAGAAATATCCCTATGTATTCCAAAATGATATGATATTCCTACATACTTTATTCCTATCTTAGCAATTTCTTTTATAATTTGTGGCTCTTTTTGAAATTGAATACCATTAGTTAATATGAAATTTTGTTTTACAAGTTGTAATGAATCAAAATAATCTTTATCCAATAATATTTCTGTTCCATTTAATTGTACCCAGTATTTTTTTGTTAAATGTTCACAAATATTATATAATTCATTAGCATTAAAATTACCCTTATAACTTATATAACAATGTTTGCATTTAGTATTACAATCTGAGCATGTCATAATAATTATCCGATTACCATTAAATTCTTTTCCTTTCATATTACATTCCTCCATTCGCTGTGAAATCTTTTAATTACTACCATTGCTTTCCATACAGAATTTTATCATTTGTTACACATTATGTCAAATTTGTTTTATATCATATCTAAAATATAATCCATTCATCTTAATTTTATAAAAGTCTTTTATTATATCATTTTTTACTTTTTCAAAATCTTTTCCTACTCTTCTTAAAGCAAATACTCTACCACCTGAAGGATATAATATATTATTTTTTGATACTATATGTTCTCCAATAACATCAGTTGTCTTTTTTACCTTGTCTAAAAATAGAATTGGCTCATTAAAGTTACTTCTCTCTACTTCGGGATATCCTGCTGAAAATCCATACATAGCTATCGAAATTTCTTTTTTCTTCCAACAACTGTTTATTTTTTCAACATCTTCATAGAAAAGATTTATTAGTTCTATAAATGGTTTATTTAATAATCCTAATAGTGCTAACCATTCAGGATTACCTGTCCTTGTATTATATTCTAATACATACAGTTTTCCATCATCTGTAACCATTACTCCTATATATAAAATGTAGTCATATTCAATATTTTCATTTTTCATACCTTTTATAGTTGGCTCTATTACATCTTTTTTCAATTGTTTTTCTATATTTGTTGGGTAAGATTTTCCCTCTGCTACTGATACAGTTCCTGCTGTCATAGGACCTTCATCATTTGGATATTTTTTCTTATAATCTTGAACCATTGGTAAAATACTATATTTATCTTTATTAATAAATACATGCACTGATAATTCATATCCTTTTATTTTTTCTTCTATTATTAATCTACATTTTTGTGTAAGACTAAACAATCTATGAATATCTTCTATGGCTTCTTCTAAATTATTTGGTACAGCCGTTCTTGCAAATGAATTTTTTGAGAATTGATCTACTTTAAAAACATATCCATATTTCGTTTTATTCCAATTATTTGATACATATTTAATAGCTTCTTCTTCATTACTTGTAATATAATAATTAGGTGTAGAGATATTATTTCTTTTCATAAATTCTTTTGCATATTCTTTACATGTTTCTAAATGTGCTGCTTTTTTTGAAATACCAAAAACTTTAAATCCAGCTTTTTGAAAAACTTCTGTTGCTCCTTCAGCAAGATCTGCTCTATTACTTATCATTACTAAATCCGGTTTATATTCTTTTGCAAATATAACTGCTTCTTTTAAATCTTTTATTTTCTTCACATTTTCATATTGCTCCATCAAAGCATTTTCATTTTTTATAAGTGATATTACTTCTATACCTTTAGATTTCATTAACTCTATATGATTTATATGGTCTCTTCCATTTCCTTGACCATATAATAATATTTTTTTATACTTCACCATTTTATTCCTCTTTAAGAAATGGTGGATATTCTTCATCAAGCCAAATAACCGGTGGACCATTTTTTAATTCTTCTTCATTTCTTATAAATAATCCATCAAAATACATTTTTTTACCATCTGTCAAATCTACATGAAATATTATTGGTAATGTGATTTCTTCCGGTTCTGTAAAATCCAAAGGTTTAGCAACTTTTATATATTCTATTGAAAAATATTTTAGTGGTTCTCTTGTTATCTCATTTCTTATAATATCCTTTATCTTATTTGCATTTGTCTCACCATTTAATAATGCCTTTCTTGCTTTTTCACATGCTTCATTTAGTCTTCTAAATTCTTTTATTTTATTTTCAGGTTGATTCATTAATCTTGAAGATATTGCAATTCCACTTTTATATCTAACACACGGTACTTCTCTAACAATAATATCGTCTTGGAATAAATCTTTTAATGCTCTTTCTACTAATATTGTTTGTCCTATATCTTTTAATCCCCAATAAGTTCTAGTTGGTCTTGTAAATAATATCCATCTCACACTCATTGTTATCATTCCTTTAAATAAGTATGGTTGAGCTGTTCCATTTAGTCTTTTATAACATTCTCCTTGATCTAAATATGTTCTAAAATCTTCAGGATAAATTTCTTCTGTTTTTGGACAAATTATATGTGTAGCTCCATGTTCTTCCGCAAATTTACAATCCTTTTCAATATCATATTCGTACTTACTTCCTGGTGCCAACTGAGCTATATTAGGATAAATACTAATTACTGTACAATCATTTTCTTTTGATGACATTTCTATTAACTTTCCATGTCCAATATGCAATGCTCCTAATGTATGTATTGATCCTATTGTTTTTCCTTCTTTATGTAATTTATTTAATCCTTCTTTTGCTTCTTTTAATGAATTCCATATAACTGCTGACATTTTTTTCACCCTTTCTTTTTTATTTTATCTTTCTTCCTCTTCTTCTGTTTTATTTTTTATATTATCTTTTTTATTTGGAGATTCGATAATTATTGTTTCATCTGTATTTAATGACTTAATTTTTATATCTTCTCCATTTTCCTCATTACTACCTAACATAGCAACGTGCGTATAATCTTTTTTTATCTTCTTTATCGCTTTTCCTATATTTTTTACTTTTCCCTTATATGCTACATTTTCTCCCATATTTTCTAATTCTTTCATTACTTGTAATGTAAATATATCTGTAGCATCTATACTGTATAATGCTATTTTTCTTTTTATTTCATCTTGTAATAATTCAGGACTATTTCTTTCTATTGCTTCAACTCCTGATGCCACACTCCAAAAATTTTTTATCTTGTCATTCCATCTTTGTGCATATCTTGTATATTCTCCACCATCTCCCAATGCAATATTATTATCGAGAGTTCTAAACCTTAATGCAAATTTATCTATGGTTTCTATGCTATGTAAATCAGTTGGATCAAAATATACTGGGACATCTGTTAAATATCTTAATGCTTCACTCATCTTATATAATTCTTTGTATTCTTCCGGTAAATTTAATTTATTATCTTTACTGTCTTTATATCTAATAATTCTTGGTTCTTGACTAAATAATCCTATTAATTCCTCACATTTATTTTTATCTGTTATCAATTTTTGAAATATTTCTAATCTTTCTTCTTTTGATGAAAATTGAAGTTTATGCAAAATTTCCGGCAATTCTTTTGCTGAAACATAATTTCCTAAAATTTTTCTTAAAGCTTCGTAATCATTAATATGTATTTTTGTTTTTATACCTGCACTAGAAAATAAATCTGTCATTGATTTTGCTAATTGTACTAGATTTACATCTATATCTTCCATTTCTGATGGTTTTTCATTTATTAAAGAATATCCTAATTGTGTAAAATGTCTTGAATGACTATTTCTATATCTAAATAAAGGTGCAATAAAAGCAATTCTTTGTGCTTCTCCATTATTGTTTGTTACATACTTTCTAAATACAGACGGCGTTGAATCACATGAAAGTATAAGAGATTTTCCAGATTTACTATTTAAAGTATATACTTTATCTTTTGCTGTATTTGCCCCTTTTATAAATGTTGATGCATATCCTACAGGTGCATACTTTTGTAATTTACAACCTATTCTTTTTCCACTTTTATTGTGTAACTCTAAAATTTTTCTTTCTCTTTCTATCCATTCTTCTTCTCTGTCAAACATTCCATGAGGTAATCTTAAATATTCATTATTATCCATTATATTCTAACCTCTTTCCAAATTATACTTGTACTTCTTCTTTACTATTTGTATATCTTTGGTTTTTATCGGTTTCTTTTGATATCTTTTTCCTCTTTTGAATATAATACATTGCTATTGCAACTATTATACAAGCTCCTGCTACATATTTTCTCATGTTTCCCATAGTAGTCCACAATCCCATTACTCCCATAGGAATAACCCAATTCCAACATGCTATTGCTATTAAAGATACTATGGTTCCCCATTTTTTCTTTAATACCTTTTGAATTCCTACAATTGCGGAATCTGATGTCGATAAAGCAACACACAAAACAACAAATACTAATAACATATTCATAATACCATTAAATTTGAAGTTTGCTAATATTCCTACAAATAGCATATATATAGCAAATAATACTCCTGCTAAATAATGTGCTTTCATTTTGTTTTCTCTTCTTAATTTTTCTGCCATTTGCCAATTTTGTAAGCTCATAATAGGACCTGAAAATAGTATAATACAAGAATTTAAAGCCCATGAGATTTCGCTTTTGTCAGTATAATTAACAATGTTAAATGTTTCTACATTTCCCACTAATCCACATATCAATAATGCTATAAGTAGTCCATAACATAAATACCATAATGGATTATCTAAAAATATACTCTTAATTAATCCATTTTTGTATAATGCTATAGCCATAAATACCATTATTGTAATTGCTATTATTTTTGCTGCTATATCTGTTACGAATTCTAAATTGCATAAATATTGATAAATAGCATTTAATTGAATCCATATACAAAATATACTTACTATTGTTGTAAAAATACTAACTATTTTTGAATTTACTACTTTATCCAAATTTGGAATTCTATAAGCAATAAAACCAAATAGCGGTATTGCAAGTGAATTTGCTACAGCCCAAATAATAAATGGAATCCAACCTTTTGTTTGTACAGTTTCCATTCCTACCACTAATGATGTTCCCCATGCCCATGTTGCCGCTAAAGACATTGCATAAAATAATGTAGTGTTTCTTTTTAATAATCCTTTCATAATTTTTTTAATTCTACAATACTGTGAATTAATATTTCCCCCCTTAATCACTAAATTTTATCTCTATATTTTTATCTTTTGCTACTATATTAGCATTTCCTCCTATTGGAAATGTAAATATTGGAGTTGTATGTCCTATATCTGCATTAATTATTATAGGTATATTTTGTAACTCTGATTTACTTTCGATTATTTTATTCCATTTATCATAGTTCATCTCTGAAACATTCTCTGCTCTTCCTATTACTAATCCTTTTATTTTTTTTCCTTTTGCACAATGTAACAATGATTGTAAATTTCTATCAAATTCTTTAATAAATGCTTTTCCTGTTTCTCCATCATCTTCAATAAATAGAATTGAATTATCTAAATCAGGCATATATTCTGTTCCTTGTAATAGATTTAATGTGCATAAATTACCACCTATTATTTTTCCCTCTGCTTCTCCTTCATTTATTATTTTCATTCCTTCATTATTAATAAAATTCCTATCTTCTTGATTTTTTAGCCATTTATCATTACTCCATTGTTTCGAAGTTGATACTTCTATTTTCTTATTTTCAAAAAACATTTTTTTAAAATATTCCATTGAATAGTCAAACCCATATTTCATGCCAAAACTAAAAAATTGTACTCCAAGATACGTAATTACCTTTGTTTTAGCATATATAGCATTTACTAATGCTGTAATATCAGAAAAACCACATATTATTTTAGGATTTTCTTGTATTAACTTATAATCTATATAGTCTAGTATTTGATTTACATTATATCCACCTATTACTGTCATAATTGCTTTAACGTTCTTGTCTTTAAAAGCCTCATGTAAATCTTCTATTCTCTCCTCTATTGTTGCACATTTAAAGTATTCATCTTTATATTTCATCACATTCTTTCCAAATGTAACTTTAAGACCTATTTTTTCTAATCTTCTTATTGCTAATTTTATAACATCTTCTTTTAATACTTTCATACTTCTTGAAGGTGCTATTATTCTTATTTCATCACCTATTTTTAATTTTTCGGGAACAATTTTCATTATTTTATCTCCTATATTTAAATTAATAGACACACTAAAAAGACAATGTAAGATGGCATTGCTACTTTAATACTAATTTATTTAAGTATCTTATGTTAAAAACTCCTTTAATACCACTTTTATCTAGCCAAATTAATATATTTTATGCTACTTTTAATCGTTCTAATCTTTTTTTGTAAAAATACTCTCTTGTCCTTGTATCGCTCAATCATTTGTTGCTACTTCAATTTTTCTATATTTAGAAGAAATTCATCTACTAATATTTTTTTACAACTTGTAACTCATATAATATAGTTACATTTGTATATTAATCCATAAATAACTTAAAACCGTTATAATATAAGTAATCAACAACATTTTACAATTTTATGTAAATAATGTCAATATATTTTCACTATTTTTTGTTCTTTTTAACTATTTGAATATGTATTTTTATAATTTAAAATATAAAATAAAACTTAACAATTAAAATTAAGTTTTATTTTAGCGTTTTTATATTTAATATTATATTTCTTTTTCTTCTAAGTCTTGACTGAACCTTAGCAAATACCCATTAGAATCTTGTACTAAAAATTCTTTGCATCCCATTAAAACGTTATCTTTTCTGTACCAGTTTTCTTCCATATCCACAAATATATTATAATTTGCATTTTTAAGTTTGTTATATATTTCCTCAATATTAGTTACATCAATTTGAAAGTTTATTCCAACTCCAAGTGGATATTTTAATTCCCCAGTTTCCCACTTATTGTTTTCTTTGTCTATTTCTTGTATCATAATTTGAACATTCTCACGTTGTATAAAAGCAAATTTATCCTCTTTTCTATCATATATTACTTTAAAGCCAATTAAATTTACATAAAAATCCAAACTTTCTTTTAAATTAAAAACATCAAATTCTGGCAACATCTGATTCCAGTTCATTTCTTTCCACCTATTCCATTAATATTATATCAAATTCCTTTTTATATAATTCTATACTATTTCTTGAATTCTTATTCAAAATTCCTATTTTAAGTAATTTATCTTCATCAAATTTTCCTGCCATTTGTATATCTTCTATTAAATCTCCCATTACTATTCTATATTCTTTTGAATTTACTATTTTTTCTATTTCAGGTTCTTTTTGCATAACGTCATCTATATTTTTATTTAGCGAATGAAGCATTTTTCCTGAAAATTTTTGCATTTTTCCATTTTTTTCAAATTTTATAAAATTACTTATTATATATACATTGTCAAAATAGCAATTAGCCATTTTTAAACATTTTTCTATACTATTTCCTATTCCTGCTGACAAAATTATAACTGGTATATTTTTATCTTTCATATCTTGCAAAAATATTATAGCTTCTTGCCTTAATTCTAAATTGCTCTCTTGTATAGATTCATCAAGTTTATCCTTAGTTATTTTATATTTATAATATAAGTCCATACATTTATCATACCACTCTATCATATATTTTTCTTTTTGCTCCATATCTATATCATAATTAGTTTCTATTGGACCATATTTTTTATATAGAAGATTTAATTCGTCTGCCAAACCATCTCCAAAAACTTTTCTATTTGCAGCAGCATCCCATGAATCACTGCAATTAGATTTTGTTAAAGTTTTATCAAAATCTGTTATTATACAAACATTATCTTGTGTTAATTTCATTTTTTGAATTTTATCATTACTTATATATTCCATATTAATTTCCTTATATTAAAAATCACAAATTCTAAATATTTCTGCAATACTCCATGCTTGTGCAATTGCTCCTTTTGGCAATTGAGGTTTTGTTGAATCATATAATTCTGAAATACTTCCTATACATCCATTTTCTTCTAATTCTTTTTTAAATGTCTTATATGTTTTATTTTTAAATTTCTCTATTTTATCATTTAATAATTCTTTTTTATCTTCATCTTTTTCTGCTTTTTCCATATTTATTAATGAATTATAATATAAACCTAATAACCATGGCCATGTTATTCCTTGATGATAGCTTGTATCTCTTTTATATGGTGTACCTTCATAAATTTCTACATACCCTTCTTCACCTTTTGCAAGTGTTTTCAAACCATAATTATTTAATAATTTCTTTTCTACTGTTTTTATTATATTTTGCGCTATTTCAGAATTTGGCTCTATAATTGGATATGTTAAACTTAATGCAAATAATTGGTTTGGTCTTATTTTTTCATCTCCTAATACATCATAAAGGCATTTTTCTTTTTCATTATAAAATGTTTCTTCAAATGCTTCTTTACATTTTTTAGCTAAGTCTTTGTATTTCTTTATTTTTAATAAATCACCTATTTTTAATGTTAAACTTGCCATTATCATATTTGCGTTATACCACATTGCATTTATTTCTACTGCTTTTCCATTTCTAGGTGTTACTGCCTTTCCATCATATTTTGCATCCATCCAAGTATTTTGTGTATCTTCTGTTCCAGCTGATATTAAGCCATCTTTATCTAGGTAAATATTATTGTTATCAAAATTATTTCCTACAACATAATTATCTATTATATCTTCCATTTTCTTATATAAATTATCTTTTACAAATTTATAATCCTTTGTATATTCTATGTATTTTTGTATTTCTTCAAATAACAATAATGATGCATCTACACTATTATATAATGGTCTACTATCAAAACCCGAATATCCATTTGGCACTAGTCCATATTTAACATCTCTTACCATTGTTAATAATACTTCTCTTGCTATGTCATATTTTTTTGTTTTTAACAATAAACCTTCAAAAGCAATTAATGAATCTCTTCCCCAGTCTAAAAACCATGGATACCCTGCTATTATTGTATGTAGTCTAAAACTTGGCCTATATACAATAAAATTATCTATTGCAGTTAAATATTCTTTTATTAATTCTTCTTTATTCTTTTCTTGTTTTGTTTTCTTGTCTTTTTCTTCTATTAGGCCTGTTTCTTTAAATGATTTTTCTAACCTATATACTTCTCTATCTATTAAATCTTGTACATCAATTTCATCTATATTTTCTTCTAGTGAACATACAAATGAAATAGATTTCTCTTCATTAGCTTTTAATTCTACTTCATATACACCTGGCACAATATGGTCTTCTTCTGGGTAAAATCCTCTTTTTTCTTCTTCTACATAAAACATATTTTTAAATATATCATGTTCATGTGGAATATATTTTCCCTCTGATAGATTAATATATATAGGTATTTGGGATTTATTATCAATTATTAGTTTTACTTTATTTTCATTTATTATTTGTCTTAATTGATAATTATGTGCTGTATTCATTGTGTGGAAATCTCTAAAATTCATTATTGGTGCTAATGTCAATTTTGCTCTATATTTTCCATTTTTTATTTTGTATAATACACCTACTGTATTTTTTTCATATTCCATACATATTGTTTTTTCTATTTCTACACCTTGAACTTTATATCTAAATACTGGCAAATATTTTTTCTCAAATTCTTCTTGGTATTCATATCCATGAGAAATATATGTTTTACCTATATTTGTATATAAATCATATTTTTTTCCTCTTATTTCTATTGCTTCATCTAATTTTGATAATATAACATTTCTATTTGCTGGTGGATTTAAAGGTGCAATTAATAATCCATGATATTTTCTTGTATTTGCTCCTATTATTGTTGATGAAGCATATCCACCAATTCCATTTGTTATTAGCCATTCTTTTGTAAGTCCTTGTTCTAAATTTAACTCTTCCTTCGTAATTTTCATAATAATTCCTCCATTATCTTTTATCTTTATCATTCATGTAAATACTATTTTCTAATTGTTTTAACATTTCTTCTCTTAGTTGCTCAGGTGTTTTCTTTGCTCTTGTATTTCTTTTAGGACTTTCTATATTTGTTTTTTGAGCACTTTTTTGTGTTACATTTTTTCTTTTATTTTTTGCCATCTCTTTTTCTGTTTTTATTCTTGCTTTTTTATCAGCTTCCCTTATTGATTCTATTCTTTCACTATATTTATTGCTAAATTTACTTTTTGATTTTCTCATTTTTTCTTTTGGCATATTTTTATTTTTCTTTGCCTTTTTCGCTGTTATTTTTTTCTTTTTATTTATTCTTTTTTCTTCTCTTAACTTTGTATTTAGCATTAAATATTGAGGATCATTTTGTTTATCTTGATATTTTAAATCATCACATATTAATTCAATTATTGATGATGCAACTAAATTTGGGTCATGTCTAATACGACCATCTGATATCATAGATAAATTTCTTTGTAAAAATTTTATTCCTTTTACTTTTTCTATATTTTGTTCAACTAAATCTTGACCTTCTAAATTATATTTTTTAATAAATTCTGGTATTATTTCACCTGTATCATAAATACAATAATCTACCACTCCTTGTCCACAATGGTCTATTATAGCATTTAAGTGGTCTGCAACTGAATAATTATCTGTTTGACCAGGTTCTGTCATTATATTACTTATATATACTTTTATAGCTGTACTTTCTTTTATTGCTTTTGTTACACCATTTACTAATAAATTTGGTATTACATTTGTATATAAACTTCCAGGTCCAATAATTATACAATCTGCTTTTTTTATTGCCTCTATTACTCCTGGTGCTGGCTTACAATTTGAAGGGCTTATCATTATTCTGTTTATTTTTGTTATTTTTTCTGATACAACCTCTGGAATTCTTGCTCTTTCTTCTACTAAATATCCATTAGCAAGTTCTGCAACTATTTTCATTTCATCTAATGTTACCGGAATTACTTTTCCTATCATATTTATAACTTCATTACTTTTTATGATAGAATCTTCAAAATTTCCATTTATTTCTTTCATTGCTAGAAAATATATATCAGAAAAATCTAAACCTTTTAATTTACCTTGTTTAAATTCATAATTAAATAATTTATTTACTTGTTCATCTTTTTGAGCAAGTGATATTATACTATCTTTAATATCATTTAAAGGTAATGTTTGTAGTTCTTTTCTTGAATTTGAGATTTGTTCACCATATCCAGAAACTGTTACTATTGCTGTTAAATTACTTGTATAATGTTTTAACCCAGATAATACTGTGTTTAATCCTGTTCCTCCTCCAATTACTACAATATTTGGTCCTTCATCATATACTGTTTTGTTAAAAATTAATGAGTTTATATTAACATTTTTCTTATTTTCCATTCTTTTGTCTGTTGATTCTATTAAAACTTCTAATGTTCTTTTATTTAAAAATATTAATCCAATTACTATTGCTAAAAAACCTGCAACAAATATCCCAATAGTTTTTGCCACTTCTTGGAATGATATTTCTTTTAAAACTATTATTTCTGCCATTCCATAGCATGCTAATAAAATACCAATTAAAATTAAAAAGAACCATCTTTTCATTTTTGTACTTGATTTAAACCAATGCATAAAACCATTCATCCTAATTCTCTCCTATAACTTCTATTTCTAATTCTATATTTTTATCAAATTTTTCATGTATATTTTCTTTTACTTTATCTATTAAATCTAGTACATCTTGTGCTTTTGCATTTCCTTTGTTTATTATAAATCCTGCATGTTTTTCTGAAACTTCTGCATCACCTACATGTTCACCTTTTAAACCTGCCTCATCTATTAGTTGTGCTGTTATAAAATCTTGCCCTCTTTTAAAGGTACTTCCTGCACTTGGATATTCTATTGGTTGTTTTTCTTTTCTATAATTTGCATAGCTTTGCATTTTCTCTTTAATTTCTTCTTCATTTCCTTTTGTGAATTTCAAAATAGTTTCTAATACAATATATTTTTTATTTTTTAATATACTTTTTCTATAATCAAATTCCATATCTCTATTTTTTAATTCTATAATATTGCCATCATAATCCATACATTTTACTGAATCGACAATATCTTTCATTTCTTTACCATGAGCTCCTGCATTCATTCTTATTGCTCCACCAACAGTACCAGGAATTCCTGATAATTCTTCAAAACCTTGTATAGAATTACGCAATAGTAAATGTGCTAAAACAATCATTTTTATTCCAGCTCCAACTACTGCATATATTTGATTTCCCATATTGAGCATTTCTATTTTTTCAATTCTAATACTTAATACAATACCTCTTATTCCTTTATCTCTTACAAGCACATTACTTCCATTCCCTAATACTGTAATTGGAATATTATTTCTTTTTGCTAAAAGTAAAATTTCGCGTAAATCATTTATATTATCTATTTTAATAAAGCAATCTGCTGGACCGCCAATTTTAAATGTAGTATGTTTATCCATAGGTTCGTCATATAAAATTTTGCTTTTTTCAATTTTCAAATTTGCTTTTTCAATTAATTCTCTTATACTCATAAATATCTTATAGCTAAATTTTAAAAAGCTATATTTCCTCCTTACTACATAGTTTAATAAAATTTTCTATTTTAAGGTTAATCACTATTTTTTGTTGAATATACATATAAAGGTGTTCCATCTTCTGTTACTAAATATGTATAATTAATAACCTCACCTGTTTTATAATTTACTATAAATTCACTTTCTGAATTACTCATTTCTAATTCATCTAGTCCACCATTATCTGCGGTTAATAAATAGTAATTACTTTCATCTGTATCTTTTTTAGTTATTTCTCCCTGGTCACTAGCTTTTTTAGAATTAATATCTGAAATTACATCATCAATCCTAATTCCTTCTCTTGTAATTTTCTGACCTGGATAATCTTCATGTGTTAATTCTGCTTTTGTATATCTTTGTAATACTGCATTTTGCACCATATTAACTTCTGATAAATATTTTTTCTTCTTCGAATCCTTAATACTAGCAAGCCCAGATGTTATAGAAACACCCGCTAATATCAACAATACTATTATTGTTATTGTTAAAGCTATTAATGTTACACCCTTTGCATTTTTTATATTCATCTTTTTTCTCTCCTTCTCATTAGTATTTACTTTTTATACTATATCATTTTTTGCTATTAAATACAAGATTTATTTTAGAAAACATTTATTTTAGAAAACTTTAAATTTGTAGAGTAGTTTAAAAAGGCAATATATAAAAATTTTTTTATTTATAAATGCCGCGTAAGCGACCAAACGAGCGGTAGCGAGTGCGATTGGAGCAACCTACGTTCTTTTTAAATTTAGAAGGTTGCGACACACAAGGTATTTATAAATAAAAAAATTTTTATATATTGCCTTTTTAAACGGCTAATTTTAAATTCCTAATTACCACCTATCCATAAATTTACATAAACTGAGATTTTTTGTCATAACCCCTTTATTTTTCCATAAATATATAGTATAATATATATAGTGTTTAAACAAAGGAGGATTTTTTATGTGGCAATATTGGTTAATCGCAGCTGGTATATTTTTTATAATTGAAATTATAACAACAGGATTTCTAGCATTTTGGTTAGGCATAGGAGCAATAATTGCAATGTGTGTAAGCTTTTTTATCGACAACCTTATTGTGCAAACAGTTATATTTATAATAAGCTCAGTTATTTTAATTTTAGCAACAAAACCTTTAATCAAAAAATTTTTAAAAAATAATACTAGTGCAGAAACAAAAACTAATGCCTTTTCTATAATCGGCAAAAAAGCTATCGTTATCAAAAATATAGACAAAATTGATGGTAGCGGACAAATTAAAGTTGATGGAGAAGTATGGTCTGCCGAAGGAGAAGATGACACAGTTATTGAAAAAGGAACAGAAGTTGAGATTTTAAAAATTGATGGTGTAAGAGCTATTGTTACACCAATAAAAAAATAATAGATTATTATTTTAAAATTTAATTTTATTTTTAGGAGGATGTAGATATGGTATTTTTATTAATTTTACTTGTTATAATTTTAGTTATAGCATTTTCATCAATAAAAATAGTAAAACAATCAGAAGTATATATAATTGAAAGATTAGGTAAATTCTACAAAATTGCTGATGCCGGTCTTACAATTATAATTCCATTTTTTGACCATGTAAGAAGTGTAGTTAGTTTAAAACAACAAACTATGGATATTCCACCACAAGGTGTTATAACAAAAGATAATGTTACTATTACAATTGACACCGTTGTGTTCTATCAAATAACAGACCCAGCAAAAGCTGTTTATGAAATTCAAAGTTTGAAAAAAGGTATTGAATATTTAGCCATTACTACAATTCGTGATATTATTGGTAAAATGGACTTAGACGAAACATTTAGTTCAAGAGATGGTATTAATACTAAATTAAGAGCAGTTCTTGATGAAGCAACAGATAGATGGGGTTGTAAAATAGATAGAGTTGAAATTAAAGATATTACTCCACCTGCTGATGTTAGAGATGCAATGGAAAAAGAAATGAACGCAGAAAGAAATAAAAGAGCATTAATCTTAGAAGCAGAAGCTCAAAGACAATCTGCTATTACTATTGCAGAAGGTAAAAAACAAGCAGCTATTTTAGAGGCAGAAGCTGATAAAGAAGCTCAAATTAGAAGAGCTGTCGGTGAAGCACAAGCTATTAAAGAAGTTGCAGATGCAAAAGCACAAGAAATTCAAAGAGTATATGATGCAATTAAACAAGCTGATCCAGACGAAAAATTAGTTCAATTAAAATCATTAGAAGCTCTTGAAGAAGTTGCAAAAGGTGATGCAAATAAAGTATTTATTCCATTTGAAGCAACAAGTGCTTTAAGTAGTTTAGGTGCAATTAAAGAAGTTATGACAGAAAATAAAAATGAAAAACCTAAAAAATCTGAATAATTTTAATACATAAATTTATATAAAAAAATACTTACTAAAATTAAGTTTAGTAAGTATTTTTTATATATTTTTTAATTTGAATTCCATCTTATCATTCTAATGTCATTATATTTCTTTAAAACTTCACTATATTTTGAATATTCTTCTTCCCATAATTCATTTGGCACTTTGTCAAATGCTTTAAATATTTTTTCTGCTTCTGATAAATATATAATTTGTTCTTGTGGTGTCATTCTTTCGTATTGTTTTGCAAATTTATATAATTTATCTAACATTTGATTTGCTTCAATAAATCCCCAAAAATCTTTTACTTTCATTCCAAATAATCGTATTTGCATAACTGCATATGCTATTAATGCAAATATAACAAATACAAGTACATATATTACTGTAAATATAGCCATTTATTTCACCTCTTATGCTTTGGTACTTTTTAATTATAACATATATGACTTATTCTTGTAAATACCTATTGTTTTGACATTTCTTTTGCTACTCTAACTAGATTTACAAATAATGGTGCTGGTCTATTTGGTCTTGATTTTAATTCTGGGTGAAATTGACAAGCAATAAAATATGGGTGTTCTTCTATTTCTACCATTTCTACTAATAATCCATCTGGTGATGTTCCAGATACTTTTAATCCTGCATTTTCTAGCATTTCTTTATAGCTATTATTATATTCGAAACGATGTCTATGTCTTTCTGATATTTCATTTTCATTATAAACTTTTTCTGCTAAGCTACCATTTTTTATAACACATGGATAAGCTCCTAATCTCATTGTTCCACCTTTTTTGTTTATATTTTTTTGTTCTTCCATTATATGTATTACTTGGTTTTGAGTCTCTGTGTTAAATTCTTCTGAATTCGCATCTTTTAGTCCTAAAACATTTCTTGCAAATTCTACAACTGTCATTTGCATTCCTAAACATATACCTAAAAATGGTATTTTATTTTCTCTTACATATCTTATAGTTTCAATCATTCCTTCTATTCCTCTATCCCCAAAACCGCCAGGAACAATAATTGCATCCATGTTCTCTAATTGTTCTTTTACATTTTCTCTTGTTATTTTTTCTGAATCGATTAATTTTACTTTTACTTTAACATTATTTGCAAATCCTGCATGGTATAAACTTTCTATTACAGATAAATATGAATCTTCTAATTTTACATATTTACCTACAATACCAACATTTACAATATTTTCTTCTTTTATATTTCTTATATTTTCTATCATTTCAAGCCATTTTGAATTGTCTGGAATATATTTATCTAATTTTAAATGATTGCAAACTTCTCTTGCCAAACCTTCCTCTTCTAGCATTAAAGGTACTGCATATAAACAATCTGCTGTTTTATTTTGTATAACACTTGTTTTTCTAACATTACAAAATAATGATAATTTTTCCCTTACTGTATCTGGAATATCTTGTTCTGTTCTACAAACTAATATATCTGGCTTTATTCCTAAACTTTGTAATTCTTTTACAGAATGTTGTGTAGGTTTTGATTTTATTTCATTTGAACCAAATATATATGGTAATAAAGTAACATGTATATATAAAACATCTTCTTTATTTTTTTCAAGTCCTACTTGTCTTATTGCTTCTATTATTGATACACCTTCTATATCCCCTACTGTTCCTCCAACTTCTGTTATAACTATATCTGTATCTGTATTTTCAAATCCATATATTCTTTCTTTTATCTCATTTGTTATATGAGGAATAACTTGTACAGTTTTACCTAAATAATCTCCTCTTCTTTCTTTTTCTATAACACTTTGATAAATTTTTCCCATTGTTACACTTGAATTTTTAGTTAAATTTTCATCGATAAATCTTTCATAATGCCCTAAATCTAAATCTGTTTCTGCTCCATCATCTGTAACAAAAACTTCTCCGTGCTCATAAGGATTCATTGTCCCTGGATCTACATTAATATATGGGTCAAACTTTTGTATTGTGACCTTATATCCTCTATTTTTTAATAATCTTCCTAATGAAGCAGCTGTTATACCTTTTCCTAGTCCAGATACTACTCCACCTGTTACAAAAATATATTTTGTGTTCATTGTTCCTTTTTATATGATGTATAATTACATCATAATCTCCTTATATAATATTTAGGTTTTTAGAGGAGTTACCTATAAACCTTTTTAACCTTATAAAAAATTTCAAATTTAGCTTTTTCTTATAGCTGTATAAAACATTTTGTAATTTACCTTTGCAATTTTTGTGCAATTAGTGCCTTTATTTTAATTCCTTGCTCTGAAAACATTTTCTCATGTTCTGTTTCTATATTTTTTTCAAAAATATTTTCTGAGTGTAAATCATATGTTTTTTTCTCTATTTTAAAACCACTTTCTTCAAAATATGTAAGACTTGAATTAAATAAATCATCATCATCTGTTTTAAAATATATTTTACCATTATCAACTAAAAACTCTCTATATTTTTCTAATTGTCTTGTATGTGTCAATCTCTTTTTTCTATGTTTTCCTTTTGGCCAAGGATTACAAAAATTTATATATATTCTTTCTATTTTATCATTTTTATCTAGCATTAATAAAATTCTTTCTATATCAAATCTTGTTAAAACTATATTTTTAGGCTCTATATTTTTTTCATTATATTCTTTTTCTACATTACGCTTTGCTAAACCAAGCATCGCATCTATCAAGTCTATTGCTATATAGTTTATATTTTTATTTTCAACTGCTAATTTTGAAATAAATTGACCTTTTCCACATCCTAATTCTAGATGTATTGGATTTTCATTTTTAAAGTAGTCATGCCATTTTCCTTTAAAATCTTCTGGGTTATCTATATAAAAACTACTTGCTTCTAATTCTGGTCTTGCCCACTTTTTGTACCTTATCCTCAATTATTATCACTCCTATTAGTTTGTTTGTGTTTGATTTACTTGTTCTAATTGTTCTTCATATATTTCATTTATATTATTTATGTCTTGGTTATATTGTTCTTCTATTTTATCTACACTATTATCATTAGTTTGTTTTTTATTTTCCTGTACGAAAAAAATACTAAACAAGGCAAATACAAATAGAAGTATTGCTATTATAATGAATACTGTTACTGAACCTTTTTCGTTTATTTTCATGTTCTTTTACCCCTTTTTAATTATACATTAATTATTAAATTAGTGTCAATGGAAACAGAAGTTTTTTCTCCTTGCTCTTTTTTTTATAGTATATCATAATTTATTTAATATTATAAAGTAATTGTAAAAATTTTAATTGTTGCATGTGTTTTATGTTAACTATATAGTATATTGACTTTTGTAATAATTTATATTAATATACATAAGGAACTAATTATTGCTAATAGCAACTGTTTTATCATAATAGGAGGTATATTATGAATCAAAGTGAATTTTATGAAACTACTTTAAAACTTTTTGAACAACGGGCAAAAAATAGACTAAATGAAAGTGATAAGGATTTGCTATTTAACTGGATGTTTACCCAATTTAATTTTAAAATTGTGACTATGGACGCATCTGATGAATACGATATCCAGTTTAAGGGAGTTCATCAAGAAAATTATTTTGGTTTAAAATTTAGTGCCGTTTCTGTAACTTATCTTTGCAATACATATTCATATGAAGAGTTTTGCAAGATTATACATGAATTGGCAAGCATTATTAACCAAAATCCTTGTTTTTCAGCCACATATTATTGTCCTGAAAAGGAAAAGGATATAAGCAAGTTGTTCTTTAATATCAGATTTGCTTTGACATCTGATTAGAAGGTAAAAAAGGCGAAATTGTTGATTTCGCCTTTTTATTATATAATTTTACTTATTTTATTATTTTTGTTCTTCTATCCATGTTAAGAAATTTGCATAACTATCTATATCTTCTGATACTCCTTTTATATTTTTATCTTCATGGTCTTGTCCATTTATTCCTTTTATATTTAATGTATTTAAATAAAATAAGTTGCTTACTTTATCATATTTTTCATTAAGCTGTTGTCCTATTACTGCTCCTATGCATGTTTCTCCTTCTACTGTTCCTTTATTATAGCAATTTGTTACTGTGTACACATCTGCATTTCTTCCTATTATTCCACCTACTTGTGTTGTTCCTTTTATTTTTCCTTTATTATAACTTTTTTCTATTGTTCCTGTTGAACCTGTTACAGATGTCCAGCCTACTATTCCTCCTATTGCAAAATCATTTCCTACTATTTCTCCTTCATTGTAGCAGTTACTAATTTTGGCTTCACAATTTGTTCCTATCTGTCCTGATATTCCTCCTAATTCTCCTTTTCCTTCCACTTTTCCTGTATTATATGAATTTGTTACATTTCCAAATATTATTCCTGCTACTCCTCCTACATTATTTTCTTTTCCTATAACGTTCCCCGTGTTATAGCAACTATCTATGTTAGCAGAAGTGCCTAATTCGCCTACTATTCCTCCTATTCTTTCATCTTCGCCACTAACTTTCCCTGTATTATTGCAATTCTCTATACTAACACTATTTGCGCCATTTGCTATTATTCCTGCTACAATAGTATTGCCATTAATTTTACCTGAATTATTACAATTTATTATTTTTGCATCTTTTTCGATATTACCACCAGAAATCCCAGCTACATCTTTTTTTCCTATTATTTCACCTGTATTAGTACATCCTTTTATCATTGTTCCCCAATTAAGTCCAACAATTCCTCCTACATAGGATGCTTCATGACTACTTTTTACAATTGTATTAATATTATGGCAATTAATTATTTCTCCCCCATTCATCCCAGTAATACCTCCAATTCTTTGAAATGTTGACTCTATATAACTATTCTTTATCGTTAAATTTTGTAATTTGTTTTCAATATTAGCAAATAGCCCTTCTTGACTGTTACCTTTAACATATATCCCTGAAATACTATGGTCATTTCCTTCAAATATTCCTGACACCATATTGATTGATTTCCATTGTACACCTGACAATAATTCTCCATCTTTCTGTCTTGCTCCCATATCTAAATTATTCTCTAAATATACTGTTGTTGTATCTGTTATTTCTGGTATCCCTGCTTTCTCTTCTTCTGTTAGTTCATTATTACAATATTTTGCAAAATACTTCATCTGTGCTGTTGTATATATATGCCAATTATTGTTCTCATCTATTTCTGCTTTTTCTATTGTTGTTCCGTCCCAGATATCTGTTTTTCCTTCCTCTATTGTTCCATCTTCATATACTGTATATCCTTTTCCATCTCTTTCTACATAATAGGCATCTTCTGCTAGCTTCTCTACTGTCGCATTTTCTATCTTTCTTAATTCTTCTTCTAAGTTTCCATCTCCTTCGGTGTAATCTACTATTTTGTCGCTTCCTGCTGCTAGTTTTATTTGCTCCTCTAAGTCTTTCTTTTGAGTTTCCTCTTTACTTTCTGTTGCTTTTGTTAGTACTCCATTTTCTCCTGTTAACATTGATATACTTACTCCTGCTAGTATTAGCAATACTATTATGTTTAGTATGTTATCGATGGTTAGGCTGTAAAAAATCAGACTGGAATAGTTTACTAG
>CALXFD010000026.1 GCA_944387495.1 uncultured Clostridia bacterium
CTAGTAAACTATTCCAGTCTGATTTTTTACAGCCTAACCATCGATAACATACTAAACATAATAGTATTGCTAATACTTGCAGGAGTAGCAATTGCAACTTTGACAGGAGAGAATGGAATATTGACAAGAGCACAAGATGCAAAAAATAAAACAGAGCAGTCTCAAAAGGACGAAGAAAATATTTTAAATAGTTATGAAGACAAAATAAATGAATATACAGGAATAGACTGGGATACAATATTAGCTAATGCGGAAAAACATCCAGACCAAGTTACAAGTACAGCAATAGGGGTAGGAACAGATGGAAAACCTGTTAATATGGATTTATGGGAATATACTTTATTAGATAATGATACATTTGCATTAAATGATAAAGAAGTAATAGAAAATGTTGAGACTATAAAGAATCCAGGATATAAATTTGGCAACAATGGAGAAAATGTAATAGATGGAGAGATAATAGGAACCATACCTCAATACATCAGTACAGATGATGGTACAACGTATAAGCCTGTAACTGATTTAACCTGTACTTTTTCAGAAAACAGTTATTTAGTTCATGCACCATATATACCATCAACAGTTACAAATATGCTAAATACATTTATAAGATGTAATAATCTTACTACAATTGAAAATTTACCAGATAATTTACAAAATTTAGGAGGAGCGTTTAAAGAAACAGCACTTACATCTATCCCATATCTACCAGATACAATTACAAATTTATCACAAACTTTTTATAATTGTAACAAACTAATATATTTACCAAATATTCCCAAAAATTTAATTAATATGCAACAAGCTTTTGAGGGATGTTCTTTACTTAAAAATATAGATATAGAAATTCCAGAAAGTGTAACAAATATGATGCAGGCTTTTAGCAGATGTGAATTATTAAGTGGAAGGGCTATAATAAAAGCTAATATTAATGGGAATTGGATTGATGACAGGCATTATGATTATCAGGCATGTTTTACTGATACTGCAATTTCAAATGAAAATGCAAGTTTGACTTTAATTTGCACAGAAAATATTTATAATCTATTTTATGATGATACAAGACCAAATAAAATAAAAGCAGTCGTTGCATCTTATAATGCAAAAATACAACTAAATAAAATTTAAAAAAGGAAAATTAAAAATACAATAGAATTAGAATTTGAAATTTAACATAAAAAATAAAATTTCCAGTATAATGTAAATTTTTTGCAGTAAAAAATACAAAAATACTGAACTAGATGCTAACGCATGGTCATAATGAAAAATCACTAACAGCCAAAACGCAAAATTAGAATAAAAAATAAGAATCCTCTAACAAAAACTTAAAAAAATAGAATATAAAGATTTAGTATATTTAAAAAAGTAAGCTGGAATTAACCAAGCTTACTTTTTTAGTTGTTAATTTTTTTCTGTTATAACAAACTCTGTTCCATCAGAGCCTGTTTTTGGGGTACATACTATATTTCTACCTTATACTAAATCCTAACTTGCTCATTTTTTCTATGTTTTGTAATTATTTTATTTCCAAATTCATTTTTCTCCCTATTGTTGAAAAATTTTTGTAATTCCATTATTGGAATAGGTAAAATAGAAATTATAATTGTTATAAACCATTGAATTTTATTTAATGGAACTAGTTTAAATATATCTGCAAGTACTGGAATTATAACTACTATTGTTTGAACTATTATTCCTAAAATAAAGCTTCCTATTAAATATTTATTTTCAATTAAACCTACTTTAAATATTGATTTTTCACTTTTTATATTAAAGCTGTGTACAAGTTCTAATATTCCAAGTGATAAAAATGCCATTGTTCTTCCTACTTCTACTCCCCAATATTTATTTCCTATACTAAATGCTATTAATGTCATCATTCCTAGCATTATTCCTTCTACTATTATTTTACTCCATAGTCCATCTGCAAATATTCCTTTTTTAGAGTCTACTGGCTTTCTTTCCATTATATCTTTTTCTGGTGGTTCTAGTCCTATTGCTATTGCTGGTAAAGAGTCTGTTACCAGATTTATCCATAATAGTTGTATTGCAAGTAGTGGTGATTTCATCCCTAAAATTAATCCCATAAATATTGTTACTATTTCTCCTATGTTTGTAGATATTAAGAAATGTATTGCTTTTCTTATATTGTCATATATATTTCTTCCTTGCTTTACTGCATCTACTATTGTTACAAAGTTATCATCTGTTAATATCATGTCTGATGCATTTTTTGCTACATCTGTGCCTCCTTTTCCCATTGCTATTCCTATATCTGCATTTTTTAATGCTGGACTATCATTTACTCCATCTCCTGTCATTGCTACTACTGCTCCTGTTTTTTGCCATGCTTTTACTATTCTTACCTTATGTTCTGGTGTAACTCTTGCAAATACTGCGTATTCTTTTATTGTTTTCTCTAATTGCTCTTGTGGCATTTTGTTTAATTCCTGTCCTGTTATTGCTTTATCATTTTTTGATAATATTCCTAATTTTTCTGCTATTGCTTTTGCTGTTTCTATATGGTCTCCTGTTATCATTACTGTTTTTATTCCTGCTTTTTTACAGGTTTCTACTGCCTCTTTTACTCCTTCTCTTGGTGGGTCAAACATTCCAATTAGTCCTACAAAGTTTAAGTTATTTTCTATGTTTATACTTTCTATTTTTGTTGGCAAGTTTTCTATATCTTTATATGCAACTGCGATAACTCTTAAAGCTTTTCTTGCCATTTGTTCATTTTCTATTTCTACTTTTTTTCTATCTACATTTAAACATTTATTTAATAATATATCTGGTGCTCCTTTTGTTATTATTCTGTATTTTCCATTATTTAATTTATGTATTGTTGTCATCATTTTTCTATTAGAGTCAAATGGTATTTCATTAATTCTTGGCATTATTTTATATAAGTCTTGCTTATTTTTTCCTTTTTGAAGTGCTGCCTCTACAATAGCTATCTCTGTTGCTTCTCCTACAATCTCCCTTTTTC
Organism: uncultured Clostridia bacterium; assembly: GCA_944387495.1. Lineage (GTDB taxonomy): Bacteria > Bacillota > Clostridia > TANB77 > CAG-508 > CAG-269. Next base: position 2,990 of record CALXFD010000026.1, read on the forward strand.
CGTTTTTCAGTATATATTTTGCTATCTGTACACATAGAGCCTAATTCTAATGCAAATTCTGGATTGTCTGATTTTATTTCTATTACTTTCATTTTGTTTTGAGTTAATGTTCCAGTTTTATCTGAACATATTACACTACTACTTCCCAATGTTTCAACTGCTGGCAATTTTCTAATTATACTATTTCTTTTTGACATCCTTGTTACACCTATTGATAGCATTATTGTAACTATTGCTGGTAAGCCCTCTGGTATTGCTGCAACTGCAAGTCCTACTGATGTCATAAACATTTCCATTGGATTTATTTTCTTTATTAATCCTATTATAAATATAATTAAGCATATAGCTAGACATACTACTCCTAATATTTTACCTACTTGATTTAATCTTCTTTGAATTGGTGTCTCTGGTGATTCATTTTCTATTATCATGTTTGCAATTTTTCCAACTTTTGTATCCATCCCTGTTTGTGTAACCACTGCTTTTGCGTGACCATTTACTACAATGCTTGTCATAAATGCCATATTTACCATATCACCAAGTGGTACATTTTCTTTACATATTTTATCAGATTCCTTATTTACAGCAGTGGTTTCTCCTGTTAGGCTTGATTCTTCCACTTTTAAATTAAAACTTTCTATTAATCTACAATCTGCTGGTACACAATTTCCTGCTTCTAAAATAATTATATCCCCTGGTACTAACTCTTCTGAATTAATTTCTTTTTGAATATTTCCTCTAATTACTTTTGTTAGTTGTGGTGTCAATTTTTTTAGGCTTTCTATTGATTTTTCTGCTTTTGCTTCTTGTATAACTCCCATTATTGCATTAAAAATTACTATTGCTATTATTATAATTGAATCTATGTAATCATTTTCTCCTTGATACCATGAGATTCCCGCAGATATGATTGATGCTATGATTAAGATAATTATCATAAAGTCATTAAATTGTTTTATAAATTTTATTATAATACTTTCTTTTGGCTTGTCCTTAATTTTATTTCTACCGTATTTTTCAATTCTTGCTTTTACTTCTTGTTCTTCTAACCCATATTCTACATTTGTATTTAACCTTGTTATGACTTCATCTTTTCTTAGTGTTTCCCACATATAATCCTCTCCTTTGTATTTTTATTTATTTATAGTGTATGCGGGATTGTCCATTTTATGACATTCAAATTTGTATTAGAATTTTATTTTTATAAATGAATTCTCTAATTGTTTTTTTAATAATAAAATAGAGATTTTAACAACTTTTTAGTTATTAAAATCTCTATTAAAATCTATTTTATATTGGCAATTTTTTAATTAGTGTAATTAGAATTTATTATTTTTCTAATTCTTTACATCTTATAAATACTTCTGCTCCTACGTTATCTCCTGTTCCTAGTTGTCCATAATCATTTCTTCCTATACCATATACTGCTCCATTATAATCTGCAAATATTGCAAAGTTATCTCCTAAACTCATTGTTCTTATATTTTTCAAGTCTAATTTTACTGGTGTTGAATATGTTGCTCCTATTTCATAGCCATCACCCAAAATTCCATAAGTATTATATCCCCAACCATATACATTTCCATTGCTTAATAACACTAGACTTAGTCCATTTTGAGTTGCAATTTCTTTTACTGTTGTTCCTGGTTCAAATGTTATTTCTTCAAAATCTGTTACTGTTCTATTTAATCCTGATGTTATGCTTGCTGACCTTCCCTCTGAATATGTGTATAGTTTTCCATCTTGTGTTAATATTAAAGTATTATTACCTTGAATTCCTCCTGCATATATATATTGGAATTCTATATCTACGATTTTATCTTTTATTTGGTCTAACATTTCTGATGATGCTTCTTTTGGGTAATACGTTATTTCTCCCATTCCTGGTGCATATTCATCTCCTTTTACTCCTGGTAAACCAGTTACAGCATCACTTCCTGCCCAATATATTTTATTATATTCTGTTATGAATATTGCACTTGCAGCATGTCCTGTTGCTAATGTATTTGTTGCAAATATATCTTTTACATTATCAAAAGGTGTTGTTCCGTCTTTTGTTACTTGTATATATGAATTTTTTTGTGTTTGGCTTCCCCACATACCAGTTAAAGTTCCACCTTTTGCATATAGTTTTCCATCATTTGATAAAGCATATCGTGCAGTTGTTGAGGCAACTAATTTCTTTATATTGCTAAGTTCCGAATTTTTTCCTCCTACTGTTTCATATATATTTCCATCTCCATCTACTATACTTAAATTTTGTCCTTTTCCTTGTACATATACTGCATTTTTAAACACTTCTCTTAATTGATAAATATTTTTTTGTCCTGGCTTTGTTATATCATATCTAGCATTTATATATAATTTTCCATCACTTACATATGCTACTGATGCTACGACATTTGGTATTATATCTTCAACAAATGCATCTCCTGTATATAACCTAAATGTTGTATTTGTATTTCTAACGTATAATTTATTGTCTTTAAAAACTTCTCCATTTGGCATTAGATGTGCATTTTTATCCTGGAATGTAGTAACCTTTTTCATTGTAAGTGAACTATACATATAAAATGCTCCATTATTGTCTTTACTAATTATTACACTATTTCCTACAAGCCCAAATTCTTCTATGTTATCCATTATTTGTGTTAAAGCATATCTCATATTTTTATCTCCAACACCTAACATTCCTTCCACATTATATCCTGTACCATAAAGCACACCATCATTAGTTAATGCAACAGTTATAACTCCTTGTGCATATACATCTTTTATATTTTTCCATTTTGTATCAAAATTTGCTAAATTGGTAAATTCATATAATATATAGTTTGTTTTTCTGTTTAATCCTAATTGTCCATTTCCTCCAAATCCTACTCCATATACATCTCCATTATTTAATAGACAAATTGCATATGAATTTTGCATACTTTTTCCTACTTGAATATATTTTATATCGCTTGTGTTTACACCATCTATATTTATTTTAACAAAATTATTGTATATATTTGTATTATTTTGTGATAATGTTCCTGCTGTATTTGTTCCTGCTCCCCAAAGTTGTCCATTTGTATCTAATACATATGTATTCATAGAGCCACCCCATACATTTTTTGCTTTTACTCCTGTTTCGCCTTCTGTTCTTCCTTCTAGCAGTTTTGTTGGTTTTGCAATTAAATATGAATGTCCTTGTCCCATTTTATTATATGAGTTATCTCCCCAGCCCCATAAATCATCATTTGCATCTATTACATATATTGCATTTTGACTAATATGAATTCTTTTTACTCCATATAATTTTGCTGTTTCATCATCTGTTTGTACATTTTCATCAAAAGCCATATCTGTCCCTTCTGCTATCGCTTTTAAATCTAATGTTTGTACTCCCAACAAACTATCTTTTTCTTCATCTGTCATTCCACTATTTGTTGTCATTTCTCCTACTACTTTTACAGTTCCGTCACCATATAACTTATATGTATTATTTGCTATTGTAATATATTCTGGTTCTGCTTGGTCATTTGGTGGAATTAAAATATATGTTTTAGATGATAAATATTTTTCTCCTACTATACTTATTACCTTATAATCATTTCCTACCAATATTAAATATAAATCACCTGCAAAGCTTTCTGCTGAGGTTACTTTTTCTTTATCTAATTTATAAAACTTACTATAATCAATTGTATCTACTGTTGCTATCTCTCCATCTCCTGCTGTTGATGCCCATTTTACCATTCTCTTCTTTAAGTTTTCATTTATCAAATCTTTATCAACAGTTTCTAGCGTTTCTGATTGTATTACTGGATACATATCAATTCCTATTTTATTTTTTTGCTGTTCCCCTACTTTATATGTATCTATATCCTCTTCTAATGCTCGGACATTAGCTTTAAATTTTGCCTCTTCTGTTTTAGTTATTATTCCATTATCTCCTGTTATCATGCCTATTGTTATTCCTGCTAAAATTAATAGAACTATTATCGTTACTATTAGAGCTAGTAATGTTATTCCTCTGTTGTTTTTTAGTCTTTTCATTTAATATTCCTCCTTAGTTAGATTTTTGTTTATACTAAGTAGTGGTTTTCATTACAAAAATTATATCAAAGTTGAGTTATCACTGTCAATTATATTTTTTTATTTTCTCCCACACTTTTTTCGACAATTTTCATACTATATAAAGAGGTGTATATTATGCTACTAAATTCACTATTTCTTGCAATTTCGAGCAGTATAGATGCATTAGGAATTGGGATTACATATGGTATAAAAAATATGAAAATATCCTTTCTTAGTAAACTTATTTTGTTTATAATATCTATTGTAATTTCTTATTTTTCTATTTTTATAGGCTCGTGGCTAAATGACTTTTTTTCTTTGTCATTTTCAAGCTTTTTAGGTGCATGTTTTTTAATTATTATTGGATTTGGAGTTATTATAAAAACAATTTTTGAAAATACAAATTCTAAAAATAATTATTATGATTTTGATTATTCTAATTTTATTGATACAAAAGAAGCTATTTTTTTGGGTTTAGCTCTTTCTTTGGATAGTTTTGGAATTGGTATTAGTTTTAGCTTAGGAGCTTATAATTGTTTTTTCTTTCCTATTTTTATAAGCTGTTTTCAATTTTTGTTTTTAAGTTTTGGAACTTTTTTAGGTAAAAAAATTAACAATATTAGCAAAATTCCTGATTTTTTATCTGGTATTTTGTCTGGTTTTTTAATTATTTTGATTGGTTTATATAAAATGTTTTAGCATATATCATTTTTGATGATATTTTATCATTTTGTATTTATTGCATTTTTTTAGAAAAAATTGGAAAATATAGTTAGATTTTTTACTTAGGAGGATTATTATGTCTGAAATGGAGTCTAAAAAGTTATTTGAAATTATAGGTGGAAATATTAGATATTATAGAAAATTATATAATTTAAGAAAAGGCAAAATGACACAGGCTCAACTTGCTGAGCTTGCAGATGTTTCTACTGCTTTAATTGGAAATTTGGAAAGTGAGCATATTGACCAAGGTATTAGTGTTTTTACTCTTTGGAAAATTAGCAAAGTGTTGAATGTTCCTGTTGAGAAATTCTTTGATGATTCAAGTTTTGAAGATAGAAAAATTGATGCATAATAGTTGTAAAAAATCCAACTTAAAAGTTGGATTTTTTACAATTATTTATAAAATTTGAAATATCTTTTTTCCAAGTTTTTCTAAACTGTCTATATTTTCATTTTTAAATTGCACTTATTTCTATTTCTTTCTATTTTAGTTTTATTGATAGTAATTTAGATATTCCGCTTTCTTCCATTGTTACTCCATAAACTGTATCTGCTGCTTCCATTGTTCCTTTTCTGTGTGTTATTACTAAAAATTGTGTATCTTTTGCAAATTTCTTTAAATATTCTGCATACCTATATACATTTACATCATCAAGTGCTGCTTCTATTTCATCTAATACACAAAATGGTGCTGGATTTATTTTTAATATTGCAAATAATAATGCTATTGCTGTAAATGCTTTTTCTCCTCCTGATAAAAGCATCATATTTTGCAATTTCTTTCCTGGTGGTTGTACTGTTATTTCTATACCACATTCTAATATGTTTTCTTCATCTTCTAGTTTTAAACTTGCTGTACCTCCACCAAATAGTTCTTTAAATACTTCTGCAAAATTTTTATTTATTAATTTAAACTTTTCACTAAATTGTTCTTTCATTATTCCTGTCATTTCTGTTATTACTTTTCTTAATTTTGCCATTGTATTTTCTAAATCCACTCTTTGTTCACACATAAAGTCATATCTTTCTTTTAGGTTTTTATACTCTTCAATAGAATCAATATTTACACTTCCTAATTCTTTTAGAGCATTTCTAAGTTCTTTTACTTTTTTCTGTGTTAACTGAATATTATCTGGCTTTTTGTAGTCTACTACATTATTTGGTGTTAATTCATATTCTTCCCACATTTTATTTATTATTTCATTTATTTCATCTTCTGTTTTTGTCTTTTTCACATCTATTTTTACTATTTGTGATTTTAAGTCTTCTATGATTTTGAATTTTGATGTTATTTCATCTTCTTGACTTGCTAATTTTTTATTTTTTTCTATTCTTTGTTCTTTTAATTCTTCTATTTTTGAACCACTATTTTTTACAGTTTCTTTTATTTGTTTTATTTTTTCTTTTATCTCTTCTATTGTTTTTTCTAAGTTAAAATTGTCTTGTTTTATTTGCTCTATTTGCTCTTTTTTGTTTTGTATACTTTTATTTGTATTTTCTATTTCTGTGTTGATTCTTTCTTGTAGTTCTTGTATTGAATTTTCGCTTTCGTCAAAAGAAGATACTGAAATTTTTAAATTTGTAATATCAAAATTCAAGTCATCTACATATTTTTGATTATCTTTATTTAATTCTGCAAATTCAGTTATTATTTTTGTTAATTTTTCATTTTCTTCTGATATAGTTTCACACATTTTTTCAAATTTTTCTTTATTTTGCAATGCTTCTTCTTTTTGTTCTTCTAATCTTTTTTGTTCTTCTTTTAATTTGTTTAATCTTGTTTCTATTCTAGTAATATTTTCATCTATCGCAATAACTTTTTGTTTTCCTGTTGCATAATTTATTTCTATTTCTTGCAATTCTTTTTCTAGGCTAGATGCTCCTTCTAAAATGTCTTCTACTCCATTTTCATATTCTATTTTTTCTTTTTCTAGTTTCTCAATTTTAGTTTTAAGATTTGCCACTTCTTTTTCTAATTTTTCTATTTCTCTACTTCTACCTAAAATATTTACTGTTTTTTTAGCAACAGAACCTCCTGTTATTGCTCCTGATGGGTTTATTACATCTCCTTCTAATGTAATTATTCTAAATGCATATGAATTTTGCTTTGCTACCTTTACAGCAGTTTCCATATTATCTACTATAACAGTTCTACCTAATAAATTTAATATAATTTGCTCATATTTTTTATCATATTTAATTAAGTCTGAGGCTATACCTATTAAGCCTTTTTCATGTCCTTTTATTTTGTCTAATTTTTTACCTTTTACTGATGAGATTGGTAAAAATGTTCCTCTTCCTAAATTATTTTTTCTCATATGCTCTACTAATCTTTTTGCATCTTCTTCTGTGTCTGTTACAATATTTTGCAAACTTGCTCCTAAACACATTTCTATTGCTGTTTGCACTTCTTCTGGAACTTCTATAACATTTGCTAATACTCCATGCATTCCTTTTCCTAATTCTTTAATATTTTCACAGTCTTTTAGAAGCATTTTTACACTTTTAATATATCCTTCTTTTTCTTTTTCTGTTTCTATTAAGAATTTTAATTTGGAATCTTTAATTCTCATTTCACTTGATAGCATGTTTATATTATTGTCATATTCTTTTACTTTTTGAGCCGCTTCTTGTCTTTTTTCATTTATTTCATTTAATTGTGACAATAGGGCATTTCTTTTATTATCTATTTCGTAAAAGTCTTTTGATATATCTTCTTTTTTAAGTCTTGTGCTATCTAATTCAGATATATTTGTTCTAATTTCATTTTTTATTTGTTCTTGCCTTTTTTCATAGTTTTGATAATTTATTTCTTGCTCATTAATATTTGCACGTAATTCATAACTTTTATCTGTATTTTCTTCAACTTTTTTCTTATGTTCTTCTATTTCAAGCTCTTTACTTGATAATTTTTTAGTTATTTTGGCTAATTCTTCTTCTTTTTCCTTTAATTCATTTTCAAATTTTACTCTATTTATTTTTAGATTTTCTTTCTTTTCTTCTTTTTGTTTTTTCTCTTCTTCTAATTCTTCTATTCTTTTTTGCAATTCTTCTATTTCATTTTTAAATCTTTCACTATTTTCTGTATTATTAGCTATTCTAGTGTTTGAAACATTAATATCTGAATTTAACATTTCAATTTCTTTTTGGCTTTCAAAACCTAGATTAGACATTTCTTCTATTTTTAATGTTAAGTTATCTATTTCATTTTTTAGTTCTTCTTTTAATGCTTTTATTCTTTCAAGTCTTCCTTCTTCTTCATTACATTGTTCTTTATATATTTCTTCATCTTTTACTATTTCTTCTAGAACTTTTTTATATTTTTCTATATTGTACAAAAATAGTCCTATTTCTATATTTTTTAATTCTTCTCTTAAATTTAAATATTTTTTCGCTTTTTCTGATTGTAATTTTAATGGCTCTATATTTGTTTCTATTTCAGATAATATATCATTTATTCTAAGTAAATTAACCTTTGTATGTTCTAGTTTCTTTTCACTTTCTGCCTTTCTAACTCTATATTTAACAATACCTGCTGCTTCTTCAAATATATGTCTTCTGTCTTCTGATTTGTTACTTAATATTTCATCAATTTTCCCTTGACCTATTATTGAATATCCATCTTTTCCTATACCTGTATCCATAAACAGTTCTAATACATCTTTTAATCTACATGGTGTTTTATTTATATAGTAACCTGTTTCGCCACTTCTGTATATTTTTCTTGTAACTATAACCTCAGAATATTCAATAGGTAATGTACCATCGGTATTGTCAAAAACTAGCGAAGCTTCTGCAAAACCTAATGATTTTCTATTTTGAGTACCTGCAAATATGATATCTAGTGATTTCGAACCTCTTAAAGATTTCATACTTTGCTCACCTAGTACCCATCTTATTGCGTCTGAAATATTACTTTTACCTGAACCATTTGGACCTATTACACTTGTTATTCCTGGCATAAATTCTAATACTGTTTTATCTGCAAATGATTTAAACCCTTGTAATTCTAATCTTTTTAAATACATGTTTTTCTCCTCATATATGCCTTTTTTAGTATATTACATATTTTTATCTATATTTGGCAATATTTGTTTTTTCCTTGAAACAACACCTTCTAAGAATGCTGTATTGTTTTCTAATTTTACACCAAATGCTTTTTCTACCACATCTGCTTTAGCACCAAGTGCAATTATTTCTGAATTACTATTTAAAATATCTGTTATAGCTAAAACAAATAATTCTAAATTATTTCTTTCTATTTCTGCATTTATTGCACTTTCTAATTTTTCTTGTCTTTTTAAAACATCTTCTATACTTACTGTATTTACTTGTGCTATTACAAATTTATGACCATCTTTATCTAATGACTTAGCATCTAAGTTTACTAATTCTTCTTCTGAAAAATCTCCTAAATCTGTACCTGCTTTTAACATTTCTAAACCATATTTTTCAATATCAATTTCTGCAATTTTTCCTAATTCTTCTAGTGCTTTTTTATCATAGTCTGTTGTTGTTGGAGATTTTAATAATAATGTATCTGATATTATACTACTTGCCATTAAAATTGCTTCTTTTTTCTCTATTTCATGTCCTAACATTTTAAATTCTTCAAATAAAATTGTAGATGTACATCCATATGGTTTTGCTGTGTAATATAAAGGTTCTGATGTTTCAAAATTTGCTATTCTGTGGTGGTCTGTTACTGATAATATTTTAGCTTTTTCTATACCTTCTACACTTTGGTTAAATTCATTATGATCTACTAAACAAACTTCTTGCCCTTCTGCTACACTTTCTAATAATTCTGGTGCTGAGATTCCTAAATAATCTAAAACATATTGTGTTTCTTTATTTACATTTCCTAATCTTCTTGCTTCTACATTATTTTTTCCACTTTTTTTATTTAGTATTTCTAAAACTAAACTTGAACAAATTGAATCTGTATCTGGATTTTTATGTCCGAATATTAATATTTTATTTTCCATATTTATCTCTCCTTTTTTTATTCATTCAAAATAATTTATTTGACAAAAATAAATTATATGTGTATAATAAAAATTTCATTTTTCATATTAATTAGTATAGTACATTTTTACTTTCTTGTCTAGTTGCAAAAACAAATTTTTATAATTTTTGTGCCTAATTATCTATGGAAGTTCTTCGAGCATTTCCTCTAATTCTTCTTTATTGAACTCATATTTCTTATTGCAAAAATGGCACATAATTTCTGCTTTTCCATCAGTATTTAAAATTTCTTCTAAATCATTTTTCCCTATACTTATTAAAGCATCTTTCATATGCTCTTTTGAGCAATCACAAAAATACTTTGGCTCTATATTTTCTCCTATTTCTTTAATATTTTCATCACCTGTAACTTTTTTTGCAATTTCTTCTAAGGTTAAATTTTGATTTAACATCTTAGAAATAGCACCAGCTTTAAAAATTGCTTGTTCAATTTTTGTTATTTCTTCATCTGTTGCATCTGGCATTGGATTTATTAAATATCCTCCACTAGATTTTACACCATTTTTATCTACTAAAACTCCTAATGCAACTGCTGAATTTCTTTGCTCTGAATTTACAAAATAATTTGCAAAATCTTCTGCTAGTTCTCCTGAAACAAGTGGAGCTATTCCTATATATGGTTCTTTTAGCCCTATATCTTTTATAACATTTATATATCCTTCATAGCCTACTGCTCCACCAACATCTAATTTGCCAAATTCATTTAAAGGTAAATCAACAACTGGGTTTGCAACATAACCTTTAACTTGTGGTTTATTATTTGCAGTTACAAGCATTGTTCCAATTGGTCCATTTCCTTTTACTTGAACTGTTAATTTATCTGTGTCATTTTTCATTTCCGCTCCCATAATTGCTGAAATTGTAAGTAATCTTCCAAAAGCTGCTGTAACAACTGGGCTTAAATCATGGATTTTTCTAGCCTCTTCTACTAAATTTGTTGTACTTGCACACATGATAGAAACCTTACCATCATATGCTAAAAATCTTTTTATACTATCTTTCATATTTTTCTCCTTTTCTATTATTTAAGTTTTATTGTTCTTTATTTTTCTTTAATATTTTGTTAATAAATTTTGAGTTTTTAATTGCTTAAAAAAATAAACTAGGGATAAAATTTTTAATCCCTAATTATGCATCTCAAACATATCTTTTCCTTCCCCACACACAGGGCATACCCAATCATCTGGTAAATCTTCAAATGGTGTACCAGGTTTTATTCCTGCTTTTTCATTACCAAACTTTGGATTATATATATATTTACATTCCAAACATTCAAATCTTTGATTTTCTGATTTTTCAGTTTTAAAGTTTTTATATCCTAATGCTATTGCAACTATTACCATTAATAAAAATGATAATGCTTTCCATATTCCACTTTCTAACATTATTACTGCAAATATACCAAAGGTTGCACTTATACCATATAATATTAGCACTGCTTGTTTTTGGCTAAAACCTTTTGCTACGATTCTATGGTGTAAATGTCCTTTATCTGCTTTAAAAATTGCTTTTATTGATTTTCCTTTTATTAATCTTCTTATTATTGCCCAAAACGTATCAAATAGTGGTAATCCTAAAACTATTAATGGTAATACGATTACTGCTACTGTATATGTTTTTGCTACCCCTAAAATTGATATTATAGATAGTGAAAAACCTAAAAAGTTTGAGCCTGTATCTCCTATAAAAGTTTTAGCTGGTGAAAAGTTAAATGGTAAAAATCCAACTAACGCTCCTGCTAATGCTGTAATTAATAATATTGCTACTGTTGGAGAATCATTTAAGACAAATATTATTAATAATGATAATGCTGAAATTACTGATATTCCTGATGATAATCCATCTAATCCATCTATTAAGTTAATTGCATTTGTTACTCCAACAATCCATATTATTGTTATGATTATTGAAAAAACTTCTTGTACTTGTGGATTTTGAATAAATGGTAATTGAATTTCATCAATCCTTACCCCAAATAATACTACTACAATTGCCGCTAATACTTGTCCAGTAAGTTTTATTATAGGTCTTATTGTTTTTATATCATCAATAATACATGTTACTCCTATAATTATTATTCCTAATAGCATTCCTAATAATTTCATGCCATATTGTTCAATACCAAATAAATTTATGGTATTTTCCATACTCATTACTATTAATAAATATATTACTGAAACTAGAAAACCTAATATAACAGCAGGTCCCCCAAATTTAGGCATTGCTTTTTTATGCATTCTTCTTTGGTCTTTTGGAATATCAACAGCTCCAACTTTATGTGCAATTTTTATTGTGTATGGTGTAGCCATAAATGTCACAATAAATGCTAATAAGAAGGCTATTGCTATATCTCCCCACATAAAAATTCCTCCATATTATTTCATGTTTTCATTTTCAATTTGTTTTATTAGGTCTATTCTTTCTTGATGTCTTCCACCTTCAAATTCTGTTGCAAGCCACATTCTTAATATACATATAGCATCATTTACTGTTAAATCATCTGCACCTAATGCTAATATATTACTATCATTATGTAGTTTTGCATATTTTGCTGTATATTCATCATGGCATGGTGTACATCTTATCCCTTTAAATTTATTTGCTACTATTGACATACCTAATCCTGAACGGCAAATTAGTATTCCTTTATCACATTCTTTTTTTTGTATTGCTAATGCTACTTCTTTTGCAATGTTTGGATAATCTACTCTTTCTTCATTCATAGAGCCATAATCTTTGTATTCTATATTTTTTTCATCTAAATATTTTTTTATTTCTTCTTTTAATCTATAACCACCATGGTCGCTTCCTATTGCTATCACTCTTATCACTCCATTCATTTTTCATATTTTCTACCTTTGTTTATTATGTGATTTTTCACACTTTTATATCACTATATCACAAGTTTTTTAATATTACAATAATTATTTATAAATTTTGCTTGCATTTTCTCGCCATTTATGTTAAAATACTTGATGTTATAGTATAATATTGACTAAGAGGAGGTGCTTATACATGCCAAATATTAAATCAGCTAAAAAAAGAGTTAAAGTAATTGAGAAAAAAACTTTAAGAAATAATATGATAAAATCTGGATATAAATCAGCTGTTAAGAAGTTTGAATCAGCTATTGAAGCTGGAAATATAGAAGAAGCAAAAGTTCTATTTTCACAAGCTACTAAAAAAATAGACCAAGCTTGTGCAAAAGGTGTTATTGTAAAAAACACAGCAGCTAGAAAAAAATCTAATTTATCAAAAAAATTAAATGCAGCTATCGCTTAGAACAAAATAAAGATTATGCATAGTTTTTGTTTATCCACAATAAGTTCTCTTATTGTGGATTTTTTTATTTCTATTTCAAAAAATGTGCCACAAATTCCCATTGTTTTAGGATTTATTCTATGTTAATATTAATGTTGTAGATTTAATATTATTAATGAAAGGATTTGATTTTATGATTAAATTATTTATTAATAGTTATAAAGAGCTTGATAATAAGATTTTGAATATAATGAAAAAAGGTTTTAAATTTTCTTTTGCTATTTGTATGATTTCTGTTTTATTATTACTTACATATTTATTTATAAATGCAAATATATACATATATCAAATAGGAATTATGCTTTTTCAATTAGCTTTATTTTATGGCATAAGCTTTATTATATGTGGGATTGTGGTTGATGGAATAAAGAAAAATAATATTTAATTTTAATAAATTGAATAAGCACTTAACTAAAACTGTTTGTTAGATTTTTATTTAATTCTTATAATTTATATTATTAAAATTAATTATTTTATTTCAGGGAAATTATAAATTTTTAATAATATTATAAGAGCATATTAGAAAAGAGATTATACATTTTTGCATAATCTCTTTTTATATGAATTCATATATTTATATATTTCAATAAAAATTATTTTTTGTTTACTAAATCTTTTAATGCTTTTCCAGCTTTGAAAACTGGTGCTTTTGATGCAGGTATTTTGATTTCTTCTTTAGTTTGTGGGTTTCTACCTTTTCTAGCTGCTCTTTTTCTAACTTCGAAAGATCCAAATCCAACTAATTGAACTTTATCTCCTTTTGTTAGTGTTTCTGTTACAACATCTACAAATGCATTTACTGCTGCTTCTGCTGTTTTCTTTGTGTCTCCTGTTTTTGCAGCTACTGCTGCGATTAATTCAGCTTTGTTCATGTTAATTACCTCCTATAATTAAGTATAATAATGTTATGTACTTTATTACTTGTGCAAAGCAATAAATGTACTACTATTTAACTTTATTCGCCAAAAATGTATAAAATCCTTCTTTTTTTTATTAAATTTTAATATATTTTTAGCTTTTCCAGTATTTTACAAATTTTATTTCCAGCAGGTAACATTTGAATCTCTTCTTTTGAGAAAACTTTTAAAACTATTACTGCTAATCCATAAATAATTATTGCTAATACTATTGCTATTATTGTAGCCAAATTTGCTGATATTATTCCAGAAATTACTGAATATATGTAATATGAACATACTGCCATGATTCCTGTTGCTATAACTGGTTTTACCACAAATTTAGAAAATGTTAAATCTAATTTAATTGTTCTTCTTAATGATATTATAGAAATTATAAATGCAACCATATGACATGCTACTGATGCAATTGCTGCTCCATTTACTCCTATCGATGGAATTGGAACTAAAACTAGGTTTAATATTAACTTAACAATTACACCGGCACCCTAATGCAATTGTTGGTACCATCAGCTTTCCATAGCCTTGCAGTATTGCATTTATTGTTTGGTCTAATATTGTAAATATTATTGTTAATGCACTAATTTGTAATATTACTGTTCCTGAACTTGCATTTGGAAATAGTAAATTTAATATTGGTCCTGCAAAAATACACATTCCAATTGCACAAGGTAACCCTATAAGCATTGAAGTTAAAAGTGTAAAAGATGATTTTCTTTTAATTTCTTTTTTATCTTTTCTCGCCTTAGCAGCAGATATAGCAGGCACAAGTGCAGTAGCAAATGCTACATTAAATGATAAAGGTAAGCTTGTTAATGTATCTACTTTTCCTCCTAAGATTCCATATTGAGCAACTGCCATGTCTTCATCCATAAATTGTTTCAAACTTCTTACAACTGTAAAAGAATCTATATTTTTATTTAATGAAGACATTATTGCTGTTAATGCTATTGGTATTGATACTAACAATATTTTTTTAACAATATTTCTTACTCTTTCATATTTATAATTTACAGTTTCCTTTATTTCTGCTCCTATTTCTTTTCTTCTTGTTTTATAGAATAAGTATAAATAACCAAATCCAACAAATGTTGCAAGTGTAGTTGCAAGTGTAGCTCCACCTGCCATCCATACTGTTGATGTGTTTGATATTATTGCTACAATTTCTACTAATATAATTGTTAATGTTGTTTTAAAAATTTGTTCTAAAGTTTGAGACCTAGCAGTTACTTTTAAATTTTGTCTTCCATTAAAATACCCTCTCATTACTGATGATATCGCCACAAAGAAAACTGCTGGTGATAATGCCACCATTGTCATCTCTGCATCTGGAATTTGTAACCATTGGTTTGCAATTAGTCCTGCTCCAAAAAACAGCATTAAACTACCTACTAAACCTATTACAGCAAATGTAGCAAAAGCAATTTTAAATATCCTATATGCTCCTTTATGATCACCAACTGCTACTCTTTCAGAAACTAATTTTGAAATAGCATTTGGCACACCTGTTGAAGAAATTGTTAATAAAACTGCATAAATTTGATAACTAGCTGCTACAATTCCATTTCCATGGTCTCCAAAACCTTCTCTATTTGTTAAATATAGAGTATATACTAAGCCTAACAATTTTATTAATATTTGTGAAAAGATTAATGTAATTACTCCTTGCATAAATGTTTCTTTTTTTTCTTTTCCCATATGTTTTCCTACCGTTCTTGCCATTACATCACTCCTAATATATTTCTATATATAATGTTCCTTATATTATTTTACTTACTAATTATAAAATTAATTACTAAATTATTCAATAGTTTTGAAAATTTTTTGTGTCGCATTGGGTGTCGCATTTTTTTTGAAAAAGCCTTGACAAATATTAATTTTTGTAATAAAATTATTTAGCAATAATGTTAGAATATGATTTAGATATAAAATCTCTCCCCGGTGGTTTTATGTTTAAGTTTCATATAGATTAATTAAAATAATAGAAATAGGAGGGTATTATTACCATGAATAATACAACATATAGTGCTAAAAAAAGCGAAATCGAAAGAAAATGGTACATAATTGATGCAGCAAACAAACCATTAGGTAGAGTTGCAACAGAAGCTGCAAAATTATTAAGAGGAAAACATAAACCAACATATACACCTAATGTAGATACAGGTGATCATGTTATTATATTAAATTGTAAAGATGTTATTTTAACAGGTAACAAATTAAATCAAAAAATATATAGACATCATTCAGGATATATTGGAGGAATGAAAGAAGTTCCTGCAAAAGTTATGCTTGAAAAAAATCCAGAAAAAGCTATGACATTAGCTATAAAAGGAATGTTACCACATAACTCATTAGGTAGAAAAATGGCTACTAAATTAAGAGTTTACGCAGGTAGCGAACATAATAACCAAGCACAAAAACCAGAAGTATGGGAGGTAAAATAATATGGCTAAAAAAGATAATGTAGTTTTTTATGGTACAGGTAGAAGAAAATCTTCAATAGCAAGAGTTAGATTAGTTGAAGGTAACGGAAAAATTACTATAAATGGTAAAGATATAGATGAATTCTTCGGATTAGAAACTTTAAAAGTTATAGTTAGACAACCTTTAACAGTTACAAATACAACATCTAAATTTGATGTTATTTGTTCAGTAAAAGGTGGAGGATTCACAGGTCAAGCAGGAGCTATTAGACACGGTATAGCAAGAGCTTTAAATGAAGCTAATTCTGAATATAGACCAGCTTTAAAATCAAACGGATTCTTAACAAGAGATCCTCGTATGAAAGAAAGAAAGAAATATGGTCTTAAAAAAGCTAGAAAAGCTCCACAATTCTCAAAAAGATAAAAAATCAAACCTTGGAATTATTCCAAGGTTTTTGTTTTTAATTTATACTAATTTTCAAATTTTTATTCTATCAATTCCATCGCATTATCTTGTGTTGTTCCCTCTATATTATAATATGTGTTAGGTATTTGCCCCACAATAACATTTTCTAATAAAAGTACTTGGTTTGTAATTTCTCTTGTTATATCTTCAAATGGTGTTAATATGCTAACCTGACATTTTACTTGTAAATATACCCTATGAAGTGTTTGGTTTATGCCTTGTGCTGTAAATTCACTTCTTAAATCTGTTTCTACATTACCAATTGATGATATTGTTATTTTAATTCCTGGTCCTCTTCCTGCTAAGAGTTTAAATCCTGTAAAACTTCCTAACGCTATTTCTATATTTTCTCTTCCTCTTGCATTTATTTGTTCTTGAATTCTTACAGCTACATCTGATATTATCTCATTTATTGGTATAACATTTGATTTTATCATTGTAATATTTCCATTATTATCTTTTTCTATTGTAAATAATTCATCATATGTATGCTCCCCCATTACCTTTGTAGCTTCTTCATTTGAAATTATTGTGGCTATACTTTTTGCCTTATCTTCACATAGTGTTTCAAATATAGGCATAACTGCATTTAGAACTAGTTTTAATGTACTAAATGCAATTATTAATATAATTAGTATAGTTACAGTTTTTTTGCCTTTTTTGGTTTTCATGCGTTTTCCTGTACTAGTTATTATATTTGGTATTTTTATTTTATTTCTAGAATAAATCTTATACATAATTTACCATAGGAGTATTTTGCTTTTCTACTCCTGCCCTTTTATATCTTGGAATAAATAATTTTTGTCCTGGTTGTATTTCATCCGGATTCTCTATTCCATTTGCTCTTACAATGTCATCTACCGTACTTCCAAATCTTTTAGCTATATTCCATAATGTATCATCTTTTTTTACAATGTACATTATTAGACTATAATCTTGTTCTTCTCTTGTGCCATTTGTTTGTATTTCATCCATAATGTTCAAATTTGCATTTTGATACATATCTGTATTTAAGAGCATATCTACATTTGTCACTATATCTCCATTATCTTGTATTATATAATCTTGATTTGCTATTTCCATTTCCATATTTGTATTCATATTTTCTGCATTTTGTATGTTATTAATTATATGCTCAAATGGAATTTTGGCTGTTTTTGTTTCTAAGACTAAATCACTTGTAGCTGTTAGAAATCTAAATTCTAATTCTCCTTCATATACTATTCTATCTTTTAGTTTATTTTCATTTGTAATATTTTTTACTATATCTACATCAATTATATTTCTATTGCCTAGATTTTCTATATTTATTGTTTCTCTTATTGATTTACTTTCCCTTATTTGCATTTTTCCTGTCATTGTTGTAATTTGCTTTTTATTGAATTCTAAATTTTCACATGGACTATATAAATCTTGTATTAAATTTATTTCTTTTTCTTCATATGCTGTTACTAAAATTCCTACTTCTAGTTCAACATATATTGAATGTTCTTCTGTTTGATTAGGTTTTATTATCATGTTTCTTATTTCATACTCTACATCACATGTATTGTTTTCTGATATATTTTGAATATCAACAAATCCAACTATTGGAATTTTAGCTGTTACTTTATTTATTCTATTATCTTCTGTTAAATATACAATTTTTATTTCTGCTTCTGCTTTTGATAATACTTTATTATAGCTTATTTTTATATCTTTTTCACATATACACATACTAGCTTTTAAAATTTCTGCTAAATTATCTACTTGATCTATTGAAATATTATCTTTTGCATATATTTTTGTGTCTCCAATTCCTAATAACGAATTCACTTTTAATTTTTCTTTTAACATTTGTATTTCATCTGCATTTTGTAAGTCATTTATTATTTCAATATCTTCTCTTGAATATACTCTAAATTCTACTTCCATTGTTGCCTTTATACTGATTTTTCTTCCGTTTACTACTTTTGCCTCTATTGATTTTAAATTTATATTTACCTTACACTCCATTCCTTGCTCAGATTTTGGTAATTCGATATTTTCTGAAAAGTCTATACTTGTATTTAATGCTCTAATCCTATCTTTACTATCATCTGCTAAATACATTATATATGTATTTACATTTCCATCAAGTCTTACTTTTCCATCTAAAACTTCTTTTTTATATAAACATATTATACCACTTGTACAAATTGTATCTAAGATATCTGGCTTAGAATCTGGCACAATCATATCTCCTTCTGCAAATATTATTTCCTTTTTTGAACATACTAATTTATTAACACTTAAATTCTCTTTCAATGTTTCTACAATCATCTTTTACCTCCTTAATTTTTCTTTATTTTATCTATATGTAGTTATTTTATTTTTTATGACTATTAGGAGATAAAAATGTTATATGTATGCTTTATTTTAGTTTGTACCATTACTTAATATTTTTTACCATATAAAAAAGAAGTATATAAATATGCTTATATACTCCTTTTTCGAATTATGGTAAATCTTATTATAGATTTCTTTTCTTTTCGTCAAATGCATTTTCTGGAATTAATGGACTATATGTCTCTCCATCAAATACTTGAACTTCTACTGTTCTAGTTAATACATCTGTATAACTATATGTTACATTTCTATTATTTTCCTCAAATTTTACTACAAAAATATTAGGATATGCTTTTTCTATCGTAGCTTCTTTTTCAAAGGCTTTACTCCTTCCAAGTGAACCTTTTACTATTATCTTTTGCCCTACTTTATCTAAGATGTCAGTTTTTAGATTTGCTATATCGCTTCTACAAATCATGCTATCACCTACTCCCTTATGATAGCTAAATTATAGCACTTTTGGGTTTTGATGTCAAAATTTGTATATTTTAGTATTATTCCTGTAATTAGCTGTTTTCAAGGTTTACAGAGATTTTATTATTCAATATTTCTTTTGTGTTACAGTTATGTTACAGTTGTGTTACAATTTTCATCTTACCATTAGCACCTATCCCATTAACTCCTTTTTTTCCATCTCTTAATTCTGATACTATATCATCAATTGTAATATATTTATATTTTTCTGTAATTGCAATAGTTTCTGCTACTATTATTGGGTCTACAAAATCAATCAATATTCTCCCTGGTGAAGATGCAAAATTTGCTCCTGCCATTATTAATGCTTCATAATAGCTTTGGCATGCTCCTGCAAATATTACTAGTTTATTTTGCATATCTTTATCATATCTTCTTGCTTCTTTTACTGTTTCTATAAAATATTTTGAGTTTCTATAATTATATATATTGTTATAATCTCTTGCTTTTTTTAGCATACTGTCATGTCCTGTTATCACTACTATGTCTGGTTTGTAAGCTTTTAGTAAATTATATATTACTTGTGGTTGTTTATATTCAGGTATATTTTTTACAATGGCATCTAAGCCTGCTTTTTTATAGTAGTTATAGGATTTTTCACTATATTTTTTGTCTCCATCTAAATGTAGTATTTTACCTGTAATAATTTTTTCTTTTCCTCTTTTTCCTTTTTCTTGAACCACATTATATTTTCTTCTTATGTCTTGTTTTATTTTTCTTATTTTGTTATATAATTCATTTTTGTCTTTTGCAATAATTTGCTCTATTTTTTTCTTTTCAATTTTTTCTAAATCTTCTATATCGCTATCTGCTTCAACTCTTTTGGTAATGCCTGTTAATATAGCAATTTGACTTTCTCTTGTTGTAATTATTCTTTTTACAGTAAAATATATATCTTTGCCATACGATTTTCTTCCTACTATATCTCCTTCTTTTATTTTATTCATTTTTATCACCTCGTAAGCTGACTTAGTACAGTTTTTTGCTTATTATTTTTTCAAAATTGGCTATTATATATTATGTCTTTTTTTGTCTTTTGGTGTATTTTAATCTGGTTTGGTGTATAAAATTTTTATAATTTTTAGGAAATTAGGAATAAAAAAACATCTATGATTGATATTTCATAAATGTTTTTCTTTTTATTTTAGATGACTATATTTTAATTTTGTTGCCATCCCTCCTCTTATATGCCTTTCAGCTTTATTTTCATCAAGTATCTTTCGTACCTCTTTTGCTAATATTGGATTTATCTTTTTCAGTCTTTCTGACACATCTTTATGTACCGTTGTTACTTTTCGTAACGGTAGAATTTTGATTTTTTATATCATCAAAATTTGTAATTACCATAGGGCTAC
>CALXFD010000027.1 GCA_944387495.1 uncultured Clostridia bacterium
ACCTTATATTCTTCCAATGCCAAAACCTCCATTTTAATTTGCTAAAATTCCTTTAACTTCTTCATATGCTTCTTCAATAGAACATACTTTTCCATTATCCGTATCTTCCATACCTTTTTTTAATTTTTCCAATAAATCTTTATCATCTTTTATAATTAAATCATCTGGAGCTTTTGTTATATAAGAAAATTTAAGATATTCTATATAATCTACAACTTTATTTGATAATTCTTCTGGTAAACTTTCAATTATATTATATAATTCTTTTTGTTTCATTGTCATAATCATTCATCTCCTTTTTCTGGATTTATATTAATTATTATACCACACTTTTGCTAAATTTTGTTGTTTTTTTTAATTTTTATCAATTTTTTATAAAGGAATAGTTACTTTTTAACTTAATGCAGTAAACTTACCCCTTCATCTGGTGTACCATGTCCTGCATCTAATATAACCGTTTTCCCTGATACTGGTAATGCTGTTACTTGTACTGCATCTCCTATATTTCTATTTGTGTTTGTTCGTGTAGTTTGTGATACATATATGCATATACTTAATAAAATTACTGATAACATAACAGATATTCTCGTTATATTTATTTTTTTCATGTACTTCTCCTTATTTCTTTTTTATATATTTATATGTGTGTTATTTTTTTTAATGCTCATTTTTTATATATACATTTTTATGAATTTATTTTTATACAAATTTATAGTTGCACTATAAATCTGTATAAAAATATTGAAAAATATTAATAAAAGATGTATAATATAAGTATAATAATTAATAAAGAAGGTGAAATTATGAGTAACTATATAAAAAGAAGTGTAGAAAATAAACTTGAACAATTATCAAAATCTTTTCCTGTTATCATGATTACAGGTTCAAGACAAGTTGGAAAAACTACATTACTTAATAATTTACAAAAACAATCTAAGATTGATATAAATTATGTTTCACTAGATAATTTATCAGTAAGAGCCTTAGCCAAAGAAGAACCTGAACTTTTTTTAGAAAGATTCAAAGCTCCACTAATAATAGATGAATTTCAATATGCACCTGACTTATTATCATATATAAAAATAATCGTTGATGAAAAAAAGCAAGAACATTTAGAAAATGAAAAGGTACAATCTATGGGATTATACTATTTAACAGGTTCGCAAGTTTTTCATACAATGAAAAGTGTTAGTGAATCATTAGCAGGTAGAGTTGGAATTTTAGAACTATATCCACTATCAAATAGAGAAATAGAAAACAAAAATGAAGATTTCTTTTTACCTATATATGAAAATCTAGAAAATAAAGAAAAAACAAAAAGATTAGATGTAGACAAAGTATATGAAAAAATACTAAAAGGAAGTTATCCTGAACTATATTCAAATCCAAATATAGAACCAAGAGACTTTTTTGAATCTTATATAAAAACATATATAGAAAGAGATATAAGAGAATTGATTAATGTAAAAGATGAAACAAAATTTTTAAAATTTATAGAATCAGTTGCTGTACGAACAGGTCAAGAATTAAATATTAACGATATATCTAATTCAATAGAAATAAATAATATGACAGCGCAAAATTGGTTATCAATTTTAGTAAGTACTGGATTAGTATATTTGCTACAACCTTATTCAAACAGTAATATTTCTAGAATAGTAAAAAGACCTAAACTATATTTTATGGACACTGGCTTAGCTTGCTATTTAGCAGGATACATGGATAGTATAACTTTGGAAAAAAGTGCATTCAATGGTGCAATTTTTGAAACATATGTTATAACAGAAATAATAAAATCATTTGCAAATGCTGGATTAGATAGTAGGAAATATTTATATTATTATAGAGATAATAATGGAAAAGAAATAGATTTATTAATTATCTACAATAATACAGTATATCCTTTGGAAATAAAGAAAAGTTTTAATCCTGGAAAACAGGCAATTAAAAACTTTGATGTTGTAAATAATTTCGGATTAGAAATAGGAAATGGTGGTGTTATATGTTTGGCAAAAGATTTATTTCCATTAGATAAAAGTAATAATTTAATACCACTTGAATTGCTATAAATTCTTGAATTTTCTTTTAATAAAACCGTTTAAAATTTATTAAACAAGTATATAAAAAAATTTGTGCAAAGTCTAAAAATAAACCTCCTTATGATAAAATAAAAATGTCATAAGGAGGTTTGATTATAAAAAATAACTTTTACATTTGCAATCTATTTGTTTATCTTTTCCCGTATTTGTTCAGATATTCATCTACTAATTTGATTAACTCTATTGCTGTATCAATTTGGTTTTTAGTTTCTTCATCAGTTGGAATAAATTCATCATCATAATCACTATCTTCTCTAACTTTACTAGCTTGACTTATTTTTTTGCTTATAATCTTAGGAAATTTTTCTGTTTTTATATAGTGTTGATTAAAATATGCTAGTACGTCTTTATGCCTTTTAAAATCCACTCTTTCTAGTGCCAGTACAGCTTTTATGGCATGAAAAATAGAATAATATGCTCTGTTATTTGCATTTAAATATCTTTTATGTTTATAACTAAATTCTGCATCAGATAAATCTTGTTTTGCTCGTTCTAATCTATATCTAGCAAATCCACTTACTGTTATATTTTCATCCATGTAAAATCACTCCTTCTTTTTGTACATTCATGTAAAAAGGAATTACATTTATCCTGTTATTATATTTTTCAATATTTCTAACTATTGGAGAAATTATTATATTATTTTCTAATTCTAAATCACATGCCAAATCACGTATTTTAATTCTATATTCTTGAAGTTCTTCATCATTAAAATCTGTTAATATCATTATATCAATATCAGAATTATTTTTATAATCTCCCCTTGCATAGGAACCGTATAATATTACTTTTTTTAATCTGTCTCCAATTAAATCCGATATTTGTGATATAAATTGTTTTAAAATCTTATCAATTTTATTTGGCATAATTATTCCTCCTTTTTGTGGCATTTTATTTCTAACTTAAATTTATATTATTTATTATACCATACTTTCGTCTAAATTTGCTAGATATTTTAATTTTTATTTGCAAATTTTTATACTGCCACTGGCAATGCTGTTATTTACATACATTAAAATATTTCTTTACTTCTTCCCAAATTTCTTTTCCGCATTTTAAGTATATCCTCATTTTTTCTAATTAACTTGTTAAACTCTTCTTTTGATAATGTTTCCATTAGATATTTTACTGTAAGATATGAAACATCATATCCATTTATTTTATCTGTTACAAATGATTCACTTTCATGTTGCAAATTGTTTAAATTTATTTTATCTATATTACTTTTTAATATTGGATATTTTTCTTTTACAAATTTTCCTCTTTCTCTGGATAAGTTTAATGCTATTCCTTCATCAAGCCACGTTATTCGAGTATTAGGAGTTGCTATATATT
Organism: uncultured Clostridia bacterium; assembly: GCA_944387495.1. Taxonomy (GTDB): domain Bacteria; phylum Bacillota; class Clostridia; order TANB77; family CAG-508; genus CAG-269. The sequence goes on from CALXFD010000027.1 coordinate 3,435, forward strand.
CATTGTATAAAATATGTATATATTCATGAAGAATTTTTCTTAATTCAAGTTCATATTTATATGTTTTTTCTTCTATTTGGGTATTAAATAAAAAGTATATTTCTCCATTTTGTATTGTCCCTTTGCAATATGATGGGACTTTATATTTTTTATAAAATTTTTCTATTTCTTTTATAAAGTTTTCTCTATTATCATATAAATTAATTGTTACTTTTCTAACATTTTTTATTTCTAATATCTCTAAAATTTTAACTCTTTCATCTATTATCTTTTTGTATGTATTTTCTAGTAATCTTTTGTTATAAGCATTTTGGTTTTCTGTAAAAAATTCTATTTTAATATCGTCGTTTTCTTTTTTCAATTTTTCACCCTCTCTATAACTCTTTCTATTTTAAAGTCTTAATTTTTTTTAATCAATACATGATAATGATATGATGAATAAGTCTTATTATTATTCTCATAAAATTCTTCAATATGTTTTATTAATTCGATTTTAAATTCACTAAATAATTTTTTTACCAATTCATAATCTACATAGAAATGAGGTGTTTTATATTCTGGTCCTTCTTCCATTTTTAGTTTTGTATTTTCATCTATCATTGGCCAATCTGTTTCTTTAAATCCCCATGTGGATTTAGAGCCTAATGTTAGATAACATTCTCCATCTTTTTTTAACACTCTTTTTATTTCTTTTATAACTTTCTTCATTCCTTCTGTATCAGTATGTGATATTACATTTCTGCAAAGTATTGCATCTATACTTTCGTCTTTATATGGTAAATTTAGCATATCTCCTACATTATAATTCAATTCTAATTTTTCTTCTTCTGCCCATGCTTTTGTTCTTTTAATTGCTTCTTCACTTATATCAAAACAATATACATTAAAACCATTTTTTGCAAATAAAATTGAATGTCTGCCTAGTCCACATCCTAAATCTAAAAATTCTTTTTTCCCTTGATTTTTCCACCTATTTAATAAATAGTATGACTCAATACTTGGGTTCTTCCATATGCATTCTTTATCTTCTTTCACTATTTTCCAATTCCAACCTTTTGATTCTATCATAACTTCTCCTTTACTTTTTCTAAATATTTTTTTACTTCTTTTGGAATCATTAAAGTACAATAATCTGGCAAAGCTTTTTTATAATTCTTGTTTTTTATTATATATTTTTGAAATTTGCTTAGTTTTTCTTGAATATTAAATTCTAATTGTAAAAATTCTTTTAAAGGTATCTCTAATAATGCTGGTAAATCATTTGGCTCAATATCTTTCTTGCTTAAAATTTCTAATAAATAAAAATCTGCTTCCAATTTTAAATTAGATGTTTTTTCAAATATATTTAAGTCTCTCATTTTAATTTTCTTAGTAAAAATTGGTTCTTCACTTATCCTAAAATCCTTGTTTTCTATCCCTTTTACTTCTTCTAATATTTCTCTTATTAATGCTTGTTTCGAACTATTTTTGTCTTCATCTTCTATTTGACCACCTATTGTTTTAATTACAGTTCCCTTGTTTCCATTCTCTAAGTTGTACCATCTTTTTGGTTTTTGCATTCCTAATACTATGTTTCCATCATGTATTACTATGCCTTCTGCTCCTTTTATTATTCCAGAGATATCTGTTGTTTTTTCTATTTTCATCTTAATAACTCCATTATTAAATATTGTAAATATATCCTACTTCCTTATATTTTTGCCCTTCTATTTCAAAATATTTTTCATCATTTACTAGTTTTCCGCCCATCTTTTCATAGAACTTTCTTGCATTTTCATTTTCTTCTAGACACCATAATATCATTTTTCTTTTGCCTTTATTCTTCAATTCTTTCATAACATATTCCATCATTTTTTTGCCTATTCCATTTCCTAGGTTGTCACAATCTACATATATTGCCACAATTTCTGAATCGGCTCCGTTTTTTTCATTTTCTATATTGTCATCATACCAGCAAAATCCTAGAACTGTTCCGTTATTTTCCGCTACTATTATTTTTTCAGTTTCATAACGCTTTTTATATTTTTCTATTTTCTTGTTTCTATCAAGATTTTTTAGGATATTATCATCAATTATCCCTCTATACATTATTTTCCAGTCTTTTATGTCTATATCTACGATTTGCTCAATATCTTTATATTTTACTTTTCTAATTAGCATTTTGATTTTCCCCCTTTTTTTGTATCTTTTTACTCATTCACTTTCTTTTCTAAAATTTCTTTCCTTTTATTTTTCAATAAGTTAATTTCTCTCTCAAAATCTTCTTCATTCCAATTGCAGAAAGTATAGTTTATATCATTGTTCTTTTTAGCTTTTCCTAATTCTTCTATTGTAAAATACTTTACTTCTGCCACTTCTTCTTTTTGTAGTACATAATCTCCTATTTTGTAATTTACAACAAAAAGGAAGTTATATGCAAAACATTTATTTTTATTACTAGTTTTATGAATATCTATTACATTTATCTGTTCTTTCGGAATTTCTATTCCTATTTCTTCTTTTACTTCTCTAAATATTGCTTCTTCCACACTTTCTCCACTGTCAACTTGTCCGCCTGTTTTTGCCCATTTATTTGGATTTCTTATTTTATTTGCTGTTCTTTTTTGTAGTAGTACTTCTCCTTTTTCATTCATTATCCAACAAGATACAGTCCTTCTCCATAGTCCTTTGTTATATGCATCCCATCTTTCTTCAACTTGTCCTGTTAATTGATTGTTTTCGTCTACTATATCTACTAGTTCCATTTTGCACTCCTTCCTTTTTATAATTACTTTCCTAAAATTTCACTTCTTTTGTGTTTTAACATTGATATTTCTTTATTAAAGATATTTTCATCCGTTTTGCTGAAAATAAAATTGGTGTCATTATCTTTTTTTGCTTGTTCGATTTCTTCTATTGTGAAATATTTTACTTGGGCTACTTCTTCTTTTTGTAATGTATAGTCTTCTATTTTTTTGTCTACTGTAAATACATAACTGTACATGAAGCATTTGTTTTTTTCTAATTTATGTTTTATAAATTCCGCATGTTCAATTTCTTCATTTGGAATTTCTATTCCTATTTCTTCTTTTACTTCTCTGCATATTGCTTCTTCTACTGTTTCTCCTGCACTCACTTGTCCTCCTGTCTTTCCCCATTTATTAGGATTTTTCTTTTTGGTTGGTGTTCTTTTTTGTAAAAGTATTTCTCCTTTTTCGTTCATGAGCCAACAAAATACTATTCTACACCATAACTTTTTTTCTACTGCTGACCATCTTTCTTCTACTTTTCCTGTCAGTTTATCATTTTCATCTACAATATCTATTAATTCCATAGCTCATCCCTCCTTATTTCTATATTTTACCATCTTAGGCTTATTCTATCAATGAGTTAGAAAAAAATAATTTACTACATAAGTAATAAATTATTTTTTAACATTATATTCTATTTTCTTCTATCAACAGCATAGCTACTTCCCATTACTGATTTTGCTGCATGTTTTACTTGTGCTCCTACTTCTCCTATTTCTAGTATATTGTGGAATCTTCCTACATCTGCTACAACCACACCTATTGATAATGATGTTAATGGAAATTGCTCTATTATTCCTTTTCTATTTTCTACTTCTATATATCCTTTTTCTAAATCAGTATCTGTAAAGAATTTTTTTACATCAGAATCAAACATTGCAAGTATATTTTGGCATATTCTTTCACAATTTGTTGTTGATACTATTGCTACAAAATCATCTCCACCAATATGTCCTACGAATGCACTATCTTCTAAGTTTGCATGTACTCCTTTTAATATTGTTTCTGCTGTAAATTCTATTATTTGGTCACCTTTTAAGAATCCATATACATCATTATATGCCTTAAAGTTGTCTAAGTCTAAGTATAATACTGAAAATGGTTCTTTGTTTGATAACCTTTTCTTCAATTCTGCATGTATTTGTACATTTCCTGGCAATCCTGTTAATGGACTTATTCTTCTATTAATTGATAATAATCTATTCAGGTTTTTTACTGTATAATATAGATATTCTTCATCTACTGGTTTTTTTATGTAATATTCTATCGATTCTTTTAGTATTCTCATTCTATGCTCTTTTTCACCATTTGAAGATACAACAATTACAGGTGTTATTGTGTTATCTTCATCTCGTCTTATTTGTCTACATAGTCCTACTACATCTCTATCTATTGCATCTTCATTTATTATGATTAATGCAGGAATGTTTTTTAGGGCTATATCTATTTGTTCTGATTTTACACTTATAAATTTGTATTCTTTATCATTTTTAAATAATTCTCTGAATATTACAATTGAAGAATCATCATCATCTATTATATATATTTCTTGTATCATAATTGAACTCCTTTTATTTTTTATTTTCTAGCTTTTTTTTATGTTATTATTCTTTATTTTTTATATCATTTTTATCAATTTTTTTACCTTTTGTTTTATCTTGCTCTTTTACTTTTTTGTGGAATTCTATTTTTTTACTTAAAATTTGTCTAATTTCATTACTATCAATTGCTGGGAATGCTTTTTTTAATCTATATATCCTTTTGTATAATCGCAATTCTTTTTTGTCTTTTTTTAGATTTAATTTATCAATTAATAATTGCAAATTTTCTGTTGTGTTTAATTTTCCTTCTTTTATTTCTTGTAATTTTTCTTTTATTTGCTCGTTTAATTTTTCTACTTTTTCTAGTGTTACACTTATATTCTTTACTTTTACTATACTTATAATTGCATCTATTAATAATATTAGTGCTATTATTGGTATTATTATTTGTATGTAAATATTATCAATTTTTGATAATATACTTACTATAAATGGGTGAATATAGTTAATAAATACAACCCCCAAAACTCCCCATGCTATTGAATTGGTTAAACATATTCTACCTTTATAGTTAAATTTATGGTTTGAATAATCCCAATATTTTGTGTGAAATGCTTTTTCTAAAAAAGCACCTACTATATATTCCCAAATGCTTAAAGATATTACTGACATTATAAATAACAATATTGTTGAATATTTTAGTTCACTTAAAAACAAAAGCATTATTATTGCTCCACAACCATATATGGGGCAAAATGGTCCTTTTAAAAAACCTGTATTTATTATTTTTCTTTCACAGACTGTTCTTACTACACTTTCTAAAATCCATCCTAAAAAAGAATATACAATGAAATATGTAATTAGATTTAAAAAATTATATTCCATTTATCCACCTTGCTTTTCATTATATACCAAAAAATAAAGAATTTAAACCAATTTATTTAATTAAATTCTTTATTTCTTGAAAACTTTTTTATTATTTCTAAATTATTTACAATTTAGTATTTCTATTTTTATTATTTTCATTATTTTTACTAGATAAAAGTTTTTACTTATTATATATTATCTAACAGCTCTTACTGTATATGGGTCTGAATCAACTCCATCAACATTATGTGCTATAATTTCTAGATTATTTTCACCTTCTGGCATTTCTAGTTTTACATTAAATTCTGTTTTGCCTTCTGCTTGTACTGTTTGTGAATTTCCATTAACAGTTACATCAACTGATTCTATACCATTTGCATCTGTTACGCTTATAAGTACCGCATTTGGATTTTCTGTATCTTGTGTTACACTAATTGTTGGCTTTGTAACACCTTTTATTTTTTGTTCTTTTGTTGTTGTTTCATTATTTACATCAACTAAAACAACTGTTAAAGTATGTTCTCCCATTGGTATATCTATATCATAATCTAATGTTGTAGAATTTATATCTTGTCTTTGCTCTTCTTCTTCATCCCATCTATATGTCATATATGAAATTTCATTTTCTAATTCAGCAGTTACTTTAACTTTTCCATTTTGGATTTCCATTTTTATTATATCTTCTGTTTCATATGTTTGGTTTGTAGAAATTTCTTGTCCATTAACATCTGTTGCTTTTACATGTAATGTATTTGTGCCACCTGGAATTGTTATTTCTTGTTCTATATATTTTCTACCATTTCCTGTTATAGTTTCTGGTTCACTATCATTCCAGCTATATTCAATTTGAGCAATTGCTTTATCATGTGTAACTTTTAACACAACTGTTTTTTCATCTTTTTGCTCTTGTGTTATAGTTGGTTTTGTTGGAATATTATTTTTTTCATCCATATTTTTATAAATAGCATAAGAACCTGTCCCTATCATAAATATTCCAAATATAATTAGTGATATAACAAAAAATTTAACAACAGTAGAAATTTCTGCTGGTCCTCTATTTTTCTTTCCATTACTTGTGTTTGTTGTAGATAAAATTTGATTCATAAACTCACCTCTTACCCTTCTTGGGAAATTATACCATACCGTTTTTTAAAAGTAAAGCTTTTTTTTGAGTTCGTTGGGGACGTGTCAAATCGTCCCCAACAGACTCAAAAAAAGCGAAGCTTTCTTCAAGCTTCACTTTTTTAATTTTCTAGATGTGTCCCCAAATGGACAAAAATGTCCAAACAGAAACGTCCCTAATTGGACATTATAGCACATATCTCTTAATCAAGAATACTCCACCAGCTACTGCTACTAAAATTATTAGTGTCAATGTGAAATATGTTGTTACTGCACCTGTTTCTATTGATAGTAATACTGGTGCATCATCTATATCGTCTTCTCCTGGTTTTTGGTTGTCTGGTGTTGAGTCTCTATCTGGTACTCCTTTGTCATTGTAGTCTTCTGAGATTTCTGCTATATTTACCTTTTCTCCCATATTGTCTTCACCATTTATCCATGTTAACACTACTTCTACATCTGCATATTCTCCTGGTTGTAGTAATGTATTTTCTAACAATCTTGTTGATATTACATTATTTCCTTCATCTGTCCAGCCTGGGTTATCTTCTGCTATGAATCTTAATCCTTCTGGTACATAGTCTGTTATTTCTTTTGCATATCCTGCAATATCTCCTTCGTTTGTTATTCTTATTGAATATCTGAATTTTACTGTTACATCATTTATATTCTTTCTATATAATTCTACTTTTACTACTGGCTCTGGATTCATTTCTGGTGTATGTCCTGTTTGTGTTATTGTTTGTTTTCCATCTTCTATTACTATTGCCTCTGTTACCCATTTTCTTAATGCTAAGTCAAAATATGTTAATTTTACATATTCTCTATCTTGGTCATCTTCTCCTTCATTCCATTCATCTGGTGTTGAATCTATATCTTCTACTGGGTCTCCATTTTCATCACTGTCATCTGATATTTGTGCTGAGTTTACAAGGATTTTGTCTGAACCATTTGGCTCTACTATTTCAAATGCTACTTTTACATCTTTGTAGTCTGGGTTTGTTTCTGATATTTCTTCATCTTTATTAAATGCATGTAATAGGTTTTCTTCGCCTTGTTCTTTTGATAGATAATCTGTTTCTATTTTTACTGCCTCTTCTACATTTTCTGTTACATTTCCACTTTCATCATACATTACCCATCTATATTCTACGTTTGTTTCATTTTCTGGTAAGAATTTTAATCCATCTGGTATATCGTCTGAGATTAAGTTTGCATATCCATTAATATCTCCTTCGTTATATACCCTTATTGTATATGTAACTATATTTCCTGTTACTACTTCTACTGGGTCTTTTTTGTGGTTGTATGTTATTTTATTATTTTCTCTATCATAGCTTACTTCTGGTATTCTATCTGTTACATTTCCTATTTGTGTATCTGTTACACCTTGTGAATCGTCTTCATCTATTGTATTTGTTCCTTCTACATTTGTGATGAATTTTCTTAATGCTAGGTCAAATTGTTTTACTATTACTTTTTCAAAATCGTCATCATCTTCTTGTCCTGGTACATAGTCTTTGTCTATTTCATCATCTTTGTATCCTGGTAAGTCTTCATCACTTGGTTTTTCTACGTTGTCTGGTGTTGAGTCTCTATCTGGAAAATCAAATTCATTATTATCTTCTGTTATTTCTGCTAAGTTTGTTAATTTTTTGTCTATTTCAGCATCTTCTTTTACTCTACATACTATTTGTAAGTCTTTATAGTCTAAGTTTTCTCCATCAAACGCTTTTAATAGATTTTCTCCTGGTGTCTCCTCATTTTCTTGTGATAGATAATTTGTAGTTACTGTTCTTCCATCTTCACCTAACTGCCATCCATATTGTCTATTTATTTCATTATCTGCTACAAATTCTAGCTCTTCTGGTAAGTAGTCTGTTACTTCACTTGCATAACCATCTACTTCACCTTCATTATATACTCTTATTGTATATGTAATTATGCTCTTTCTTTGTACTTCTATTGGTTGTTTTGAGTGATTATATTCTGATGTTGTATCAGTATTTTCAGTTAAGTTTGTTGTATCTACTTGTGGTTCTCTATCATATTCTTTATTTCCTACTTTTGTTATATATTTTCTTAATGATAAATCAAATTCTTTTCTTTCATTTGGTATTTTTATTTTTACTACATTGTCTTCTACTGTAACAGTTGCTCCTTCAACTCCTCCTGCTGTTATTGTTGCTTGTTTTGCAACATATTTTCCATTTTGAATTTGTTTTTGTACTTCAATAGATAATGAGTCTATTAAAGCTTTATATCCATCTGGTGCTTTTGTTTCTTTAACTGTTATGTGGTCATTTGTTTCAATTCCATTGATTGGAATAACTCCTAAATCTATAATACCATCTTCATTTGTTGTTACTGTTTTTGCTTCATCTTCTCCTGGTAATGTTACTTGGAATTCAGCATTTTCTAGTTTTATTTTATTATCATTTTTGTCTACTTTTTCTAATTGAATTTGATAATCTCCTGTTATTTTTTCATCTTGTACTGTTATTTTTATTACGTTATTTTCTACTTTTGCAGTTATTCCTGCTTGACCACCTGATGTTATTTGTACACCTGTTGCTTTATAACTTCCATCTACAACTTCTTTTTCTATTTCAAGAGTTGCTGTTCCTAATATTTTGTTATATCCATCTGGTGCTTTTGTTTCTTCAATTGTCATTGTATCATTTGTATTTACATCTGTTATTGTTACTGTTCCTAAATTTACTATTCCATTTTGACCTGTTGTTACTGTTTTGCTTTGACTCTCTCCTGGTAATGTTACTGCAAATTCTGCTCCTTGTAATTTTACTTGATTATTATCTTTATCTACTTTTTCAAGTTGAATTTGATAATCTCCTGTTATTTTTTCATCTGCTACTGTTATTTTTACTATATTATCTTCTATTTTTACACTTGTGCCTTCTACCGCACCTGTTACTATTTGTGCAGATTTTGCTACATATTTTCCGTCTTGTACTTCTTTCTGTACTTGTATTTCCATTGAATCTAATATCTTATTATAGCCTTCTGGTGCTTTTGTTTCTTCTATCATTATGACATCATTTTGAGTTGTATCATAAATTTGAACCGTTCCTAGGTCTACCATTCCATCTGGTCCTGTTGTTACTGTTCTCTTTCCAGTTACGCTTGGAGTATTAAATACTTCAAATTCTGCTCCTTCTAGTTTTACTGTATTATCATCTTTATCAACTTTTTCTAATTGTATCTTATAGCTTCCTGTTATTTTCTCATCTGGTACAACTACTTTTATAATATTATTAGATAATGTAACCTCTGCTCCTGTTACTCCTCCTGATAATATTTTTACTGACTTTGCTATATATTTTCCATTACTATATTCTTTATCTACCTGAATTTGCATTTGTCCAATTATTTTATTATATCCACTTGGTGCTTTTGTTTCTTCTATTGTTATTGTATCTGCACTATCAACACTTGTTATATTAATTGTTCCAAAATCTACTAATCCATTTGCTCCTGTTGTTTTTGTAACTGGTGTTGATGTATTTGGTAATGTTACTTTAAACTCTGCTCCTTGTAATTTTGTACTTGGACTATCTTTATCTACTTTTTCTAATTGAAGTTGATAATTTCCTGTTACTTTTTCCACTATTAATTTTTCAAAATCATCATCATCTTGTTCACCTTTATAGAAATATGTGCTATCAGTTAAATCTGTTTTATTATTTGTGTTTCCTCTATAATTTTCCATATTGTCTTTATTTACACTTGGTGTAGTTGATGGTTCTGAATCTCTATCTTTTCCTTCTTGGTTTGTTATTACTGTGCCATTCTCATCTATTTCCTCTGATATCCATGCTACATTTGTTAAAATTTGTCCTTTTCCTATTACTTCTACTGTACATTCTATTTGAATCGTCTCAGATGATAATGTTCCATTTTCATATGGTGCTAAATTATTAGTTCCTGTTTTTGTTAATGTCAATCTATTTGTACTATCATTATAATCTGATGTATAACCTGATGTTATAACCTTTGAAAATTTAAGCCCTGTTGGTAATTGGTCTACTATTTTGCTTGCTCTACCTGCTATTTCTCCTTCATTATATATTGTTATGTTATATGTAACTTTATCTCCTGTTTTTACTTTTACAGGGTCTTTTTTATGTTTATATGTTGCTGTTGTACCTGTTCCTAATGTACTTTCATCAATATTTGGAACTCTTGAAACTGCTACATTTACATCATTAACTTTTGTTATATATTTTCTTAATGCTAAATCAAATTCTTTTGGTGTTCTTTGTATTTCCATTAATGGTTGTGCTTGGTTATTTCCTGTTGATGCATATAATGTTAATACTGTATGTGGTTCTGCATTTCCATTTTCATATGCTGGACCGTTCTTTTTAGCTTCATCTATTAAATATTCATACAATAATTGCATATTTCCAGCTCTTGTTATTCCTGCTCCTTCATTTGGTGGCGCAGATGTTGGATTATATGATTCAAAGTTTTTATATGTTTTTCCATCTTCTGTATACCATATCCAGCTTGTTTTTCCATATTTATTATATTTATCATTTTCTTCCCCATAGTTTGTAAAATACCACATAGCTGCTTGTTGTGTTGCTTTTATATCATCATCAGTTAATGCAAACTCTCCTTCTCCATCAGCTATGCCTGCATCATCTAACAACTTTGCTCTTTCTTCTGCTGTTGACACGCCTGGAAGATATATTAAATCTGCTAATGCCAATAAATTATTATATTGGCCATTATTAACCAACTTATTTAACACATCATTTTGTGCCGCAATCGCAGTTCTTTCAGTTTTCATATTATATTTTACATTATATGATTGCTCCTTACTAGTATCTGAAAAACCTACACCTGCTTTTACACAATAAACATTTACCTCTGTTGGGTCTGAATAATTATCATCACTATATTTTACTATATTCCAAATTTTAGCTGCTGTTGTAGTAGTTCCACCTGTATCTGGATTACCAATTGAATAACCTAAATTAGGCTTTGACATCGTTCTCAATTCAGTTATTCCAAAATACAAAGTTGGGCTTTGTGTTGCAGCCTTACTAGTAGTTCCCACTATAAGCATTAATAGTGAAACTACAATGTAAATTATAAATTTTAAAAATTTTTTTGCACCTTTCATAACAAAATCTCCCTTTTATACATTTATACATATATATTATACTATAAATATACTTAATTTACAATAGAAATTTTACTTCAACATAAACAAAAACTATTACCAATAAAAACCATTTACGGAACTAGGCTTATAGGGATTATTAAAATTATATTACATTTTTATTACAATTTTGAGTTCGTTGGGGACGTGTCAAATCGTATCACTTAGAGGTAAAGGTAGCTGTTTCTCCTTGTGTGGCTTGGGTATATATATTATATTTTTTACTTTCTCGCCTGGAACAGAATGAGAAATAGAATTAGTTAGGCTATCCGAATGAGGGATGTTCACGGTACCCGAAATGTCAATGAAGGGGGTCTGAGTGAAAGAGGCTCGTTCGGAAGCCTTACTAATTCTTTTCGAATGGCAGTGACCAAGAGAAAGTAAAAAATATAATATATATACCCAAGCCACACAAGGAGAAACAGCTACCTTTACCTCTAAGTGATACGATTTGACACGTCCCCAACGGACTCAAAAAAAGCGAAGCTTTCTTCAAGCTTCACTTTTTTACTTTCTAGATGTGTCCCCAAATGGACAAAAATGTCCAAATGGAAACGTCCCTAATTGGACATTATAGAACATATTTCTTTATCAAGAATACTCCACCAGCTACTGTTACTAGAATTATTAGTGTCAATGTAAAATATGTTGTTACCGCACCTGTTTCTATTGATAATAACACTGGTGCATCATCTATATCGTCTTCTCCTGGTTTTTGGTTGTCTGGTGTTGAGTCTCTATCTGGTACTCCTTTGTCATTGTAGTCTTCTGAGATTTCTGCTATATTTACCTTTTCTCCCATATTGTCTTCACCATTTATCCATGTTAACACTACTTCTACATCTGCATATTCTCCTGGTTGTAGTAATGTATTTTCTAACAATCTTGTTGATATTACATTATTTCCTTCATCTGTCCAGCCTGGGTTATCTTCTGCTACGAATCTTAATCCTTCTGGTACATAGTCTGTTATTTCTTTTGCATATCCTGCAATATCTCCTTCGTTTGTTACTCTTATTGAATATCTAAATTTAACTGTTACATCATTTATATTCTTTCTATATAATTCTACTTTTACTACTGGTTCTGGATCCATTTCTGGTGTATGTCCTGTTTGTGTTATTGTTTGTTTTCCATCTTCTATTACTATTGCTTCTGTTACCCATTTTCTTAATGCTAAGTCAAAATATGTTAATTTTACATATTCTTTATCTTGGTCATCTTCTCCATCATTCCATTCATCTGGTGTTGAGTCTATATCATCTACTGGGTCTCCATTTTCATCACTGTCATCTGATATTTGTGCTGAGTTTACTAAGATTTTGTCTGAACCATTTGGTTCTACTACTTCAAATGCTACTTTTACATCTTTGTAATCTGGATTTATTTCTGATATTTCTTCATTTGGGTTAAATGCATGTAATAAGTTTGGATTTTCTGTTTCTTCTCCTTGATTTCCTTCTTGTTCCATTCTTGCTTCGCCTTGTTCTTTTGATAGATAATCTGTTTCTATTTTTACTGCCTCTTCTACATTTTCTGTTACATCTCCATTTTCATCATACATTACCCATCTGTATTCTACGTTTGTTTCATTTTCTGGTAAGAATTTTAATCCATCTGGTATATCGTCTGAGATTAGATTTGCATATCCATTAATATCTCCTTCGTTATATACTCTTATTGTATATGTAACTATATTTCCTGTTACTACTTCTACTGGGTCTTTTGTATGATTATATGTTATTTTATCTTGTTCTCTATCATAGCTTACTTCTGGAACTCTGTTTGTAACATTTCCTATTGTTGTGTCTGTTACTCCTTGTGAATCATCTTCATCTATTGTATTTGTTCCTTCTACATTTGTTATGAATTTTCTTAATGCTAAGTCAAATTCTTGGATTATTATATTATCATAATCTTCATCATCTTCATATTTTACCCATTCTTCTGGTTTTGAGTCTCTATCATCTACTGGGTTTCCTTCACTATCTGTGTCATTAGTTATTGCTGCTTCATTTCTCATTATTCCAATAGCTGGGTCTGTTGCTGTAACTTTGAATATTACTGATATTTCTTTATAGTCTGGATTTGCATTTTCTGGGTCATCACTATATGCTTCTTCTGGATTAAATGCTTTTATTAAGTTTGCTCCTGGTGTTGTTATTTCTTCACCTTTTCCTTTTGCTAAATAGTCTGTTGAAATTTTAGTTGTGTCACCATCTACATATTTCCATCCCATTTCTGCATTACGCTCAACTGCTGCTAATTCATCTTGGTCTGTTATAGAGTTCATATTTTCATCAATATCTGAACCTAAAAATTCTAAACCTTCTGGGATATCTTCTGTTATTTCAGATGCATATCCATCTATTTCTCCTTCATTATAAATTCTAAATGTATATGTAACTAAATCTCCTGTTTTTACAGATACTGGTTCTTTGTTTAAACTATAATCTGCTGTTGTTGCTGTACCATTTGCAAGTTTAGTTATATCTACACCTTGAATTCTCTCATCTACTGCTTCTCCATTTACTGCTGTTATTCTTTTTATTAATGCTAAGTCAAATTCTTTTACTTCTGGTACTTCTACTATTAATTTTTCAAAGTCATCATCATCTTGTTCACCTTTATAGAAATAGTTTGTATCTCCTAATTCATCTTGGTTATTTGAATTTCCTTTATAATTTTCCATATTGTCTTTATTTACATTTGGTGTTGTTGCTGGCTCTGAGTCTCTGTCTTGTCCTTGTTGATTTGTTATTACTGTATTATTTTCATCTATTTCTTCTGATATCCATGCAACATTTGTTAATATTTTATTATCATCTGTTGATGTTACTATACATTCTATTTCTATTGTTTCTGAATCTAAACTTCCTGTTTTATATTCTTCTAAGTTTTCGTTATTATTTTCTGCTCTTGTTATTGTTAATCTATTTGTCTCTTCATCATATTGTGCTTCAAAACCTTGTGTATTTATTTTTGAGAATTTTAATCCTGTTGGTAATTGGTCTACTATTTTTGTAGCTCTTCCTGCTAATTCTCCTTCATTATATATTGTTAAATTATATGTAACTGTTGAATTTGTTTGTACTAATACTGGGTCTTTTCTATGTTTATATGTTGCAGTTAGTTCATCACTTAATGTTGATTCATCTATTACTGGAACTCTTGTATTTGTAACATTTGTACCATCTACTTTTGTTATATATTTTCTTAATGCTAAGTCAAATTCTTTTGGTGTTCTTTGTATTTCCATTAATGGTTGTGCTTGGTTATTTCCTGTTGATGCATATAATGTTAATACTGTATGTGGTTCTGCATTTCCGTTTTCATATGCTGGACCATTCTTTTTAGCTTCATCTATTAAATATTCATACAATAATTGCATATTTTCTGCTCTTGTTATTCCTGCCCCTTCATTTGGTGGTGCAGATGTTGGATTATATGATTCAAAGTTTTTATATGTTTTTCCATCTTCTGTATACCATAACCAACTTGTTTTTCCATATTTGTTATATTTATCGTTTTCTTCTCCATAGTTTGTAAAATACCACATTGCTGCTTGTTGTGTTGCTTTTATATCATCATCTGTTAGTGCAAATTCGTTTTCTCCATCTACTATTCCTGCATCATCTAATAATTTTGCTCTTTCTTCTGCTGTTGATACTCCTGGAAGATATATTAAATCTGCTAGTGCTAACAAATTATTATATTGACCATTATTTACTAAATTATTCAAGACTGAATTTTGTGCTGCAATTTGAGTTCTTTCTGTTTTCATATCATATTTTAAATTATATGATTGCTCTTTACTTGTGTCTGAAAAACCTACTCCTGCTTTTACACAATATACATTTACTTCTGTTGGATTTGAATAATTTGAGTCACTATATTGTACTATATTCCAAATTTTAGCTGCTGTTGTTGTTGCTCCACCAGTATTTGGGTCACCTATTGCATAACCTAAGTTAGGTGTTGACATTGTTCTTAATTCTGTTATTCCGAAATATAATACTGGGTTTTGTGTTGCTGCTTTTGATACTATTGGTAAAATTGTTAGTATAATCATTAAAATAACTGAATATAGAATTAATCTAATCTTTTTCATATAACTTCTCCTTCTTATATATAATAAGCCACATATAAATTTTACAACATTTTTTGAATTAGTCAATAACATTTTTTTCTATTATTTATATGTATTTATTTTAGTTTCTCAAAAGCCCTACGGATTTAGCAATTTGCTTATTTATATATGTAAAATTTACTACATTACAATTATATTACATTTTTGTATTTTATTCAAGTATTTATGTTAATAAAGTCTATGATTTATTATGTCCGCTAACATTTAACCCTTTTCTTAAATCTTAAAACCTATAATTATTTAATAATTTTATTTTTACTTTTATTCTATCCCCATAAAATAAATTGTTATTATAATTTTATACTATTTCTATATTTATAAACATATATTTTTTATAGAGGTAATCATATGTTTAAATTTTCTTATTTTTTTAAAATTATACTTGTATTTATATGTATATGTAGCTTTTTTAGTTTTTCATATGCTGATGACATTATGCCAGAAGAAGATGATTTTGACATTTCTTCATATCTAAATAGTGATATTGAAGCATCTAGTAATAGCTCTGAATTTCCTACTATAAATTCCAGGGCTTATGTTGTAATAGATAGAAAGTCCAGTACTGTTTTAGTTGGTAAAAATGAATATGCTAAAAAGAAAATGGCATCTACTACAAAAATTATGACTTCTTTAATTATAATTGAAAATTGTAATCTTTCAGATACTGTAACAATATCTAAAAAAGCAGCTAATACTGGTGGGTCTAGATTAGGCTTGAAAACTGGTGATAAAATTACTGTTCATGATTTACTATATGGCTTAATGCTTCGTTCAGGTAATGATGCTGCTGTTGCTCTTGCTGAATATACATCTGGTTCTATTCCTGAGTTTGCAAATTTGATGAATAAAAAAGCAGAAGAATTAGGCCTAACTAATACTCATTTTGTAACTCCACATGGTCTTGACCAAGATGAACATTATACTACTGCATATGAACTTGCTCTACTTACAAATTATGCACTTAATAATTCTAAATTTTGCCAGATAGTTGGTAGTAAGACTTATACTATCACTATTAATGGTTACCCTAGAACATTAACTAATACAAATGAATTATTAGGAGTTTTAGATGGTGTCTATGGAGTAAAAACTGGCTTTACAAATGGTGCTAATAGATGTTTAGTAACTTCTTGTAAAAGAGGAGATATGGATATTGTTTGTGTAGTTTTAGGTGCTGATACTAAAAAATTTAGAACACAAGATAGTATAAAACTTATAAATTATAGTTTTTCTAATTTTTCTTATATAAATATTTCTGAAATAATAGATGATGAGTTTAATAAATGGAAAGATAATAATTGCCAGAAATTTAATGTTTATAAAGGTATTAGCAATAATGTTGAATTATATTACACAAAACCTTTTTCTGACTTTATTCCTGTAAAAAAGGACTTGCAAAATAAAATACATGTATATATATCATGCAATTTCGAACAAAATGCCCCTTTGCTTAAAGATAATAAGATAGGTAATATTAGTATATATGTTGATACTCAATTACAATATACTCTTGATATATTAGTTAAAAACACTGTTGAAAAGAAAAATATTTTTGATTATTTATATGATTTTTGTTTTAACTTTAAATATTGTTTTAATGGATTATTTAAATAATATTTTATAGAATTTTTTTACTTTTTAAATATTAAGTACATATATTTTCACTGTTATAGTATCTTACAGCTTTTAAAAATTATTTTTATTATTTTAAGAAAATTTGTAATTTTTACAATATAAAAAACTTGAATGATTTTACTTTAAGCATTCAAGTTTTTTATTTCCTATTTTACGTTTTCTTTTATGTATTCCACTACATCTCCTACTGTTACAACTTTTTCTGCATCACTATCAGGAATTTCTATATCAAATTCTTCTTCTAGTGCCATTACTAATTCAACTATATCTAATGAATCAGCTCCTAAATCATCTATAAAAGATGCTTCCATAGTAACAGCTGTATCAGCTACACCTAATTGTTCAACAATTATTCCTTTTACTTTTTCTAATACTTCTTCTGAACTCATGATTCCGAGTTCACCTCCTCTCATGTTTGCAAATGATTTATTCATTTGGTTGTTTTCAATTCATATGTCATTTATATTATATGTTTATATTTTTGTCAAGTAATTTATTAAATTATTTTCAAATTTATACTATTAAGTCAGATTTTTACCTAAATCTAAGCATTTTTTCATTTATATATTTTTTATTTTTACTAATATTTTCTGATAACTGAATCTATAATTATCATTTAATATATAATTTATCTTATTAATTTATTAAATTCTAGCTCTCTTCTTGCATTTTTGCTTTTTCTTGTTGTTTTTGGAATTCTTCTATCATTTTGTCGACAGCTTTATTTTCCACAAATTTTTCTGCTTGTATAATTGTATATTCAAATAATAATTTATCACTACTTCCATGTGCTTTTACAACTGGTTTTTTTACTCCTAAGAATAATGCTCCACCATATGATTTATAATCCATTTTTTTGCTAAAATTCTTTATTGCTGGAAGTGCTGGAAGTGCACAAAGTTTTGTGAATAAATTTTTTGTTAAGCTCTCTGTTAATGTTCTTTTTACAAATTTCCCAAGACCTTCTGTTGTTTTTAAAAATACATTTCCTGTAAAACCATCTGTTACTATTGCATCGATTTTTCCCGTAAAAGCATCTCTACCTTCTACATTTCCAACAAAGTTGATATCTAATTCTTCTGCTTTTTCTTTTAATAGGTTATAACTTTCTTTAACTAGTTCATTTCCTTTTGTTTCTTCTGTTCCTATGTTTAATAAACCTATTGCTGGTCTTTCTATTCCAAATGTATTTTTTATATAAATACTTGACATTTGTGCAAATTGTAGCAAGTTTATAGGCTTACAATTTGTATTTGAACCTGCATCTATTAATAGTAATTGACTTTTATATGCTGGTAATATTCCTGCTAATGCTGGTCTATCTATTCCTTTTATTCTTCCTACTAATAATGTTGCTCCTGTTAATAATGCTCCTGAATTTCCAGCAGATATAAATACATCTCCTTCTCCTTCTTTTAGCATTTTAAAACCTACAACCATTGAAGAGTCTTTTTTGTGTTTTATTGCTACTGTTGGTATATCACACATTTCTATTTCTTCTGTTGCATTTTTTATTTTTAGCCTATCAGATACTTGTTCTATTTCTTTTCCTGTAAATTCTTTTACTTTATTTCTTATAACTTCTTCTTTTCCTATTAGAATTATTTCTGCTTTTACTTTGTTTACTGCATTTATTGCACCTTGTATATTTGCATCTGGTGCATTGTCTCCGCCCATTGCGTCTAGTAATATTTTCATGTTAAATATCATTCCTTTCTTGTTTTGCTGTAATATTTGCAAAACAATTGCATTTTAGTTTAATTATTGCTATTTCTATTTCATATTATATTTTTAACATTAATATTTTATTATGCTTTTATAAAAAAAGCAAGTACTTTTTCTTAAATCGAGTAATAACCAACAAAATATTTTCTGTTTATCTGTTTTTTTCTTATAGTAAAGTTTCTATCTTTTTAGTTTGAATTTTTAGTAATATTTTAAATTTTTAAAAAAATAATGTTCTTTCTTTTAAAATTGCACGTAAAATAGCCTGGTATTTTCATACCAGGCTTGTGCCAAATAATTATGATTTAGCAATTTCTTCCACTTCTTTCCTAATTAAATCATAATTAGGAATATCTTGGTTGAAATCTGTCCCATTGAAGTAATAATATTGCTTCAACGAATAGGCTATGTCCCGATAATAATTCCTTATTGTCGGTTTAATGATGCTTAGACGTTGCTTTAAGAGGCTCTCTGCCTCATCCCTACTATCACAAAGAAAAATTGCTGTCATTATTTCCATTGACTGCTTTTTCTTAAATTCCGTAAAGAATATAGGTAGTGGATTTTTTTTCTTAGTTTGAGAGTCTGTAATCAGCTCCCATGTTCCAAAAAAGTTTTTAAGTTTTCTCCTGAATTCCATTTCATATTCAGGATACATCTTCTCCTGATTCTTTAACTCTCTGTTCTCCTCTCTTAGCATGTCAACAAGTCCAGAAAGTGTAATGCCACTTTCACTTGCCTCCATAAGCAATTTTTTTACATTCTGCCGTATAGCCATTTTCCATACCTCCTTATAGTTTTTACTATTTGACATAATATAATTATACCACATTTATAGAAAAAAGTAAAACGATATGCAATATTACATATCGTTTTATCTATTTTTTATATTTATTATTCGATTATATCAGCTACAACTCCTGAACCAACTGTTCTACCACCTTCACGAATAGCGAATCTTAATCCTTTTTCGATAGCGATAGGTGTGATTAATTCGATTGTCATAGATACGTTATCACCTGGCATAACCATTTCTGTTCCAGCAGGTAATTCGATAACACCTGTAACGTCTGTTGTTCTGAAATAGAATTGTGG
>CALXFD010000028.1 GCA_944387495.1 uncultured Clostridia bacterium
TAATAAATATTTATCTATTCTGTTTGCCCAGTCTTCCATAGTCATTGGAATATTTCTTTTTGCTCTTGCTTCTGCTAAATCTAAGAAAGCTGAAACAATAAGTTCTAATTGTTCTAGTTCTTCTTTCTTTAAATAATTTTTAGCAATAACTACATCTGTTTCTAATATTTTGCCATTTGGAGAATTTTTCCAATTAGTTAAGTTCATATGTTCTTTTGTATGGTCTGCTCTATTATAAATTATCTCTGATGCTGTTTGATGAGTTACTGCATAGTGCATCTTATTTTGGACTTTTTTAAAAAATTTGATTGTTGTAGGAGATTTACTATCATAATCAATAGATGTAGCATATATATCTGTTATTTTTTGATAAAATCTTCTTTCTGATAATCGTATTTCTCTAATTTCTGCAAGTAATGATTCGAAATAATCTTCATCAAAAAATGTTCCATTTTCCATTCGTTTTTTATCTATAATATATCCTTTTTTTGAAAACTCTTTTAATATATTTGTTGCCCATCTTCTAAATTGAATTGCTCTATCTGTATTTACTCTATATCCAACAGAGATTATTGCATCCAAATTGTAATATTTTACTTTTCTTTTTACTTCTCTGTTTCCCTCTTTTTGAACTACCGAGAATTCCTCGGTAGTTGAATCTCTATCTAATTCTAAATCAGTATAAATATTTTTTAAATGTAATCCAACATTATCGGATGAACAATCATATAATTTTGCCATTGCCTTTTGAGTAAGCCATAAATCTCCATCTTCAAATCTTACCTCAATTCCTTTTTCTTCTTTTTGTTGTTCAAATATCAGAAATTCTGCTGAACTACTTCTTATATATAGATTTTTGTTACTCATTTTTAAATTCACCTCTATTTATTTGATATATATTATCAAACTTTTGTTCTTTTGTCAATGGTTTTTTATTTGCAATATAAGAACCTCTTATAAATTATGTTATAAGAGGTTCTTATTCAAATATTTAATTAATTTTTTTAGACTTAAACTTATTATCTTCTTGTAACTTAACTAACAAGTTAGTTAAATTATTAACAATACTTTTATTATAATCATCTAACTTCATATAAGATTCTAAAAAACGGTCATCAACAAAATCATTAAAACAAGAAGAATCAACACCAATTAAATCATCAAAAAGAAAATCAGAGCTTATATTAAGCGCTTTACAAAGATTAACAATAGTAGAAGCACTACCAAAAGCAATACCACGTTCTAATTGGCTAATATAACGAGTAGAAAGTGATAATTTTTCAGCCAATTTTTCTTGTGTATAATTTGTTTTAGCTCTTGCTAATTTGATTTTCTTACCAATATTTTGTCTAAGATATTTTTCTCTACTATCCATACAATCCCTCCATACAAGTATTTGTAAAAAGTATAACAATTAGTATCACAAAATAGAAGGAACATATAATAACATAGATAGTTTTAAATAACATTATCAATAGCACAAAAATAAAATTCACAACCTAACAATAGTTGTTTTAATTTTTTAAAAAAGAAAAAATATTAATAATTATTAAAAAAATTTAAAAAAACACTTGCAAAATATAAAATTATATATTAGAATTGAATTGAAGTGGAGAAAAGTGGTACAAAGTGGTAGAAAGTGAAAAGAGGTGAAATTTAATTGCTAATAGGTGAATACGAGCATTCCCTTGATGTAAAAGGAAGATTAATAATGCCTGCAAAACTTAGGCAAGACATGGGAGAGAAGTTCATCGTAACAAAAGGGTTAGATGGATGTCTATTTGCTTTTTCACAACAAGAGTGGTTAAATTTCGAAACAAAATTAAAGTCACTTCCACTTTCAGATAAAAATGCCAGAAACTTTGTAAGATTTTTCTTGTCAGGAGCAACAGAATGTGAATTAGACAAACAAGGAAGATTTTTAATACCAAATAATTTAAGAACAGCTGTCAATTTAGAAAAAGAAGTAGTAATAATTGGAGTAGGAACAAGATTAGAAATATGGAATAAAGGCACATGGCAAAAATGTGATGAAAATATATCAGCAGATGAAATAGCAGCTAATATGACAATGTTAGGTATATAACTTTTTACAAAAGTTTATATAACAATACAAAAGAAAAAGACAATAAAAACAAAAGAAGAAAATACAAAAGAAAAAATTAAAAAATAATTTACAAAAGATAAAAAAGAAGAAACAAAAGAAAATAATACAAAAGATAAAAGTCGAAAATACTTTAAAGGTACAAAAGATAAAATCTTTAAGTACATAAGTTTAAAGTAAAAAACAAAAGAAATTATTTGTTTAAACCAAAGAATTAGCTAATGTCCAAAAGAAAAAATAGTAATAAAAGCAACTGGTAATTATTAAAAGTAAGATAATTACTTTTAATTGCCAGTTGCATATGATAATATAAGTAAAAACAAGAGGTGTAATTTTGGAATTTCAACATAAACCAGTATTATTAAATGAATGCATAGAAGGATTAAATATAAAAAAAGATGGAATTTACGTAGATGGAACTCTTGGAGGAGCAGGACATAGCAAAGAAATTTTAAAAAGACTATCTAAAAATGGAAAACTAATAGGAATTGATAGAGATGAAGAAGCATTAAATGCTGCAAAAGAAAATTTAAAAGAATATCAAAATGTAATATATGTACATGATAATCATGATAATATAAAAGAAATATTAAACAGATTAGGAATAGAAAAAGTAGATGGAATATTACTAGATTTAGGCGTATCATCATACCAGCTTGATGAAAGAAATAGAGGATTTAGCTATTTAGGAGATAATGAGCTAGATATGAGGATGGACAAAAGCCAAGAATTAACAGCAAAAGATGTAGTAAATAAATATTCAGAAAAAGAATTAGCAAATATAATATATGAATATGGAGAAGAAAGATTTTCGAGAAAAATAGCAAAAAATATATGTGAATATAGAAAACAAAAAACAATTAAAACAACAAAACAATTAGTAGAAATAATCGAAAATTCAATACCAAAATCTAAACAAAATGATGGACATCCAGCAAAAAGAACTTTTCAAGCAATCAGAATAGAAGTTAATAATGAGATAAAACCATTAGAAC
Organism: uncultured Clostridia bacterium; assembly: GCA_944387495.1. Taxonomy (GTDB): domain Bacteria; phylum Bacillota; class Clostridia; order TANB77; family CAG-508; genus CAG-269. The sequence goes on from CALXFD010000028.1 coordinate 3,100, forward strand.
AAACTGTAAAAGATTGTATAGATAGCTTAAATGATGAAGGTAGATTATGTATTATAACATTCCATTCATTAGAAGATAGAGCAGTAAAAAATGCATATATAGAAGCAAAAGGAAAATGTACATGTCCAGGTGACTTACCATATTGTATGTGTGGAGCAAAGTCATTAGGAAAAATAATAAATAAAAAGCCAATAATTGCAAGTGAAAAAGAACAAAAAGAAAATAGCAGAGCTAAAAGTGCAAAATTAAGAATATTTGAAAGAAAAATCACAAAAGATTAATAAGGAGGTGAGAACTTATGGTTACATCGCGATATCAATATGAAACAAGCCCAAGAAAAGTAGAACCAGAATACAAAAGAAATGAGAAAAAGCAAAATATACATGTTGTAAAAAGCAATCCAAAACAAGGAGGAAAGCTTTCAAAAGAGCAAAAAAGAAGACATAGAAGAGTAACATTAATTGTATTAGGGATTTTTGCCTTATTATTAACCATAAGTTATAGAAACACCCAAATAAATGAAAAATTCACAAAAATGCAAGGTTTAAAAACAGAATTAGCATCACTACAAAAAGAAAATGAACAATTAGAAGTAACAATACAAAATAGTCTTAATTTAAACAATATAGAAAAATTGGCAAAAGAAAAATTAGGAATGCAAAAATTAACAAATAAACAAACTGTATATGTAAGCTTACCAAAAAAAGATTATACAGTTTCTGCAACTGAAAAAATTATAGAAACAAATCAAGATGAGAATTGGTTTGAAAAATTTGTGGATAAAATATTTAATAGATAGTTATTATAAAATAAGCCGTTAAAAAGGTTAATATATAAATATTTTTATTATTTCTAAATACCTTGTGTGTCGCAACCTTTGAAAGAAAAAATGGTAGGTTGCTCCAATCGCACTCACTAGCGTTCGTTTGGTCGCTTACGCGGTATTTAGAAATAATAAAAATATTTATATATTAACCTTTTTAACTACTCTACGAATATTTTTTAGTGCCTCTAATAAATATTATTAGAGGTGTTTTTTATGGTTGAAACAAAACTTTCTAGTAAAAAGAAGATGAGAAATATATTATTTATTTCATTTTTAATAATTACGTGTTTAGTAGGAAGATTAGGGTATATACAGTTAATAAAAAGTGAGGAGTTATCATCATTAGCATATCAACAACAAACATTAAATAGAAATATAAATCCAAAAAGAGGAACGATTTATGATGCTACTGGAAAAACAGCATTAGCAGTTAGTAGTACAGTTGAAACTGTTAGTGTAAACCCAGGAAATATCGCAGAGGAGAACAAAGAAAAAGTTGCAAAGGAATTATCAACATTGTTCGAATTAGATTATGAAACAGTATTAAAAAAGGTAAAAAAACGTAGTTCAATTGAAACAATAGTAAAAAAAGTAGATAAGGAAAAAACAGACCAATTAAGAATATGGATGGAACAAAACAATATTACAACTGGAATAAATATAGATGAAGATACAAAAAGATATTATCCATATAACAATTTTGCATCACAGATAATTGGATTTTGTGGAAGTGATAATCAAGGTCTAGATGGAATAGAAGCAAAATATGATAATGAATTAAAAGGAGAAAAAGGCTCAATAGAAAAACATACAGATGCAAAAGGAGGAGAAATAGGGCATGAAGGAGAAAATTATGTACCAGCAATAGATGGGAATAATTTAGTATTAACAATAGATTTAACAATACAATCAATAGCAGAAAAATATTTAGAAGAAGCATGTATAGACAATAAATGTACAGATGGTGGAAATATTATAGTTATGAATCCACAAAATGGAGATATTTTAGCAATGGCAACATATCCAAGTTATAACTTAAATGAACCGTATGAACCATATACAGATGAGCTAAAATCTGTATGGGAGTCAATGGAACAAAGTGAAAAAACAAAACAATTACAAGCAGTATGGAGAAATAAAGCAATAGCAGATACATATGAACCAGGTTCAGTTTTTAAATTGATAACTGCATCATCAGCATTAGAAGAAGGAATAACTGATACAGATAATGAAGGAGAATTTAATTGTAATGGTGGTATTGAAATAGCAGGAGTTAGAATAAAATGTTGGAGATATTATAGACCACATGGTTCAGAAAGTTTAAGGCAAGCTTTAATGAATTCATGTAACCCAGTATTTATAGGATTAGGTCAAAAAATAGGGGTACAAAAATATTATAGTTATTTAAGAAAATTTGGATTACTAAATCCAACAGGAATAGATTTACCCGGAGAAGCAACAAGTATATTTTTAGCAGAAAATAAAGTAGGACCAGTTGAACTTGCAACAATAAGTTTTGGTCAAAGATTTGAAATAACACCAATACAGTTAGCAACAGCAGTATCAAGTATTGCAAATGGAGGTATGAAGGTAAAACCAAGAGTAGTAAAACAAATAATAAATAGCCAAACAAAAGAAATAAAAGAAATACCAGTAGAAAAAACAGAAAGGGTAATATCAGAAGAAACATCACAAAAAGTATTAAGTATGATGGAAAGTGTTGTGTCAGAAGGAACAGGTAAAAATGCAAAAGTTGCAGGATATAGAATAGGAGGAAAAACAGGAACATCAGAAGATGGAGTAAACACAAATAAATATGTAACATCATTTTGCGGAGTAGCACCAATAGATAATCCACAAGCAGTAGTTCTTGTAACATTATATAATCCAACTGGAGATGGAGGTCACCAAGGAGGCGGAGTGGCCGCACCAGTAGGAGGCCAAATATTTAGCGAAATTTTACCATATTTACAAGTAAACCAAGGTAATCAAGAAGAAATAGAAGTTAAAAATGAAGTAATAGTACCAGAAATAATAGGAAAAACAGTAAAAGAAGCAGAAAAAATTCTTAAAGAAAATAATTTAGAATTAGTACTTAATACAAGTGAAGAGATAAATAAAGAAGAATATATAATAAAAGAACAAACTCCACAAAGTGGAATAAAAGTGTATGAAGGAAATAAAATTTATGCAAATTAACATAACTTTACAAAAAATGGAATAAATGTTATAATAATAGTATTGTTTATATATGAAAATGAAGAATTTATTTCTTTATTTAGCAGACAGAGAATTTTTGACTGCAAACAATTTATAAACAATCTTCTACTTATTATGTACAATAAGAAAAAAATTAAAAGGAGGATATGTACATGTTAGAGAAAAGAGAATTAGAAATGCGGGGCAGCGAAATTTTAAAAGAATTGGAGGGGAATTCTGAAATATTTAGTGATGTAAATAAAACTTTCATAGTGGGAATAATTGAAAAGAAATTAAGATATAATCACAAATATAAGCAAGAGAAATTCTTTAAAACACGGATTGAAGTAATACGAAATAGTGGAATATCTGATTTTATACCAGTAATAATCTCAGAAAAAGTATTAACTAAATCTCTTAGAAAGAAAATAAGAGTAGGAAATATGGTTGCTGTTGCAGGAAGATTTTATTCCTTCAACACAAAAGACAAGGATGGTAAGACTCATTTAAAACTATGCTTATCTGCAAAATATATAAAAATGCTGAAAGATGAAAGCATAATAGAAAAAATTCCTACTACAAATATTCTTTACTTAAATGGATTTATTTGCAAAGAACCCGTTTTAAGAAAAACACAAATATCAAATCAATATATAACAGATTTACTTGTTGCAGTAAATCGACCATCGAATGAATCTGACTACATTCCATGTATTGTCTGGAATAATACGGCCAAATGGGCTCAGAACTTAAAAGTTGGTGAAGAAGTCGAATTGTATGGAAGAATACAAAGTCGGCAATATTTCAAAAAATTCTCAGACAGACCAGAACATCAGAAATATATTGATATGTGTAAGAAAAGGATAAATTCTGAATATATACAATACAGGAAATATGAAGAAAATCCAATTAAAATTGACCCAACAATTGGAAAGTTAAAAATGGCATACGAGGTATCAGTAATCAAAATCCAAAGACTTTATCAGAAATAAAAAAGTAGAAGAAAAAAGGGAAGCATATAAAAATGCTTCCCTTTTATAAATAAAAATATTAATATATAAGTTTATTGAAATATAATTAAAACTATTATAAAATAAAAAAAGAAAAAATAGTATAGGAGGAAAACCAATGGAAATACTAGATATATTAGATGAACAAGGAAATATAACAGGAAAAACAGAAAAAAGAGCAATAGTACATGAAAAAGGATTATGGCATACACATGTAGGAATATGGCTAATGAATAAAAAAGGAGAACTATTATTCCAAAAAAGAGCAGAAACAAAAAAAGTTAACCCAAATAAATGGACAAGAACAGGAGGACATGTAGATAGTGGAGAAACACCATTACATGCAATACAAAGAGAAACAGAAGAAGAAATAGGAGTAAAAATTCCACTAGATGAAATAGAACTAATAGATATAAAAAAAGAAGAAATAAATATACCAAATACTGAAATAATAAATAGGCATTTTGTATACAACTATTTTGCAAAAGTAGATTATAAACTAAAAGATTATACAATAGACACAGAAGAAGTAAGTGATATAAAATATATTACAATAGAAGAAATAAAGAAAGCAATTGAAAACAAAGATGAAAATTACACATTTACAAGAAATAAAAATATGAATGAAATAATAAAATTTCTAGAAAATAAAAGAAAAGATATATAAATTTTGAAGGTATAGCCAGCTATAAATAATATAGCTGGTTTTAAACATATAAAAATTAATTTTTATATGCAATAAAAAAGAAAGAGCATAAAACTAAAAAACAATAATAAAATGTAATAAGTATAAAAATACATGCAAAAAAACTAAAAAAACCCTATACAAAAAATCGATTTAGTTATATAATGTAAGCGATAAAAAGCAAAAATTTGCCTTTTATAATGAAGGCGAAAGTTCTCAAAAAATAATATTGATTTGAAAGGATTGTATTTTATGGAACTAAAAAATATGTTAGTAGGATTAGAAAACTTAAAAGTAAGAGGAAATCTTGATATAGAAATAAAAGGAATTGCTAAAAATTCAAATGAAGTAGAACCAGGATATATATTTGTAGCCATAAAAGGATTTTCAGAAGATGGTCATGATTACATAGAAAAAGCAATTGAAAATGGAGCAATTGCAATAATGCTAGAAGAAGGTGCAGACTTGAAAAAATTGAAGATAAATGACGAAACTATAATAGTAATGGTGAAAAATACAAGAGAAGGATTAGCGATAATGTCTTCAAATTTCTATGGAGAGCCTTCAAAAAAATTTAAGTTAATAGGAATTACAGGAACAAAAGGAAAAACAACAACAGCATATATGATAAAAGAAATCTTACAAAAAGCAGGAAAAAAAGTAGGATTAATAGGAACAATAGAAACTTGTATAAATGATAAAAAAATAAAAAATAATGACAGAACAACACCAGAGAGCTTAGAATTACAACAAATATTTAGCCAAATGGTAAAAGAAGAAGTAGAAGTTGTTGTAATGGAAGTATCATCACAAAGTTTAAAACTACATAGAGTTGATGGATGTGATTTTGATATTGTAATATTTACAAATTTCTCAGAAGACCATATCAGCAAAATTGAACATCCAGATATGCAAGATTATCTACAATCAAAATTAAAATTATTTAAAATGTGTAAAAATGGAATAGTTAATACAGATGATTTGCAAGGAGCAAAAATTCCAAACTTATTCCCAGAAAGCAATATAATGACATATGGTATAGATAATTATGCTAAATTATTAGCAAAAGATATAACTATAACAAACTCATATGTGGATTTTAGAGTTAAAATAAAAGCTCAAAATGAAAGAGTAAAAACAGGAATACCAGGAAGATTTAGTGTTTACAATTCTTTGGCTGCTATTTGTGTTGCACAAAAATTTGGAGTAGAGCCTGAAATTGTAAAACAAGCATTATTAGAAGTAAGAGTACCAGGAAGATCTGAAATGGTAGATAATAAATTAGAAATTCCAATAATGATAGATTATGCACATACACCTGAAAGCTTACAAAATATTTTACAGGCAGCAAAAAGCTATACAAGAGGTAGAGTTATATCAGTATTTGGATGTGGAGGAGACAGAGACAATAGCAAAAGACCTATAATGGGAGAAGTATCTGGAAGAATAGCAGATTATACAATTTTAACAACAGATAACCCAAGAAGTGAAGAACCAGCAAAAATAATACAAGAAATAGAAGAAGGAATGAAGAAAACAAAAGGAAAATATACTGTAATAGAAGATAGAAGAAAAGCAATAAAAGAAGCAATAAAAATGGCAAATAAAAGAGATATAATAATAATTGCTGGAAAAGGTCATGAAGTATACCAAGAAATAAAAGGTGAAAAAATACCATTTAATGAAAGAGAAATCATAAAGGAAATTATAGAAGAATTACAAAAAGAGCCAAAAAAGAAGAAATAAAAATGAACAAAAAAATATAATAATAAGTAGCAATAAAAATTAGATAAGATTAAATAAAATTAATACAGAAGATATTATAGAAAGGCGGAAAGAAGAGTGAATATAGAAACAGGGATATTATTAATTTCATTTGTAATATCAATAATATTAGGATTAATAATTATACCAATACTAAAAAAATTAAAAGTAGGTCAAATAGAAAGAAATGATGGACCACAATCACATTTAAAAAAGCAAGGAACACCAACAATGGGTGGAATAATAATGATGGTAACAATGATACTATCAGTTACAGGAATATATGTGTTTTTTACATCAACAGGAAGAGCAGATATAGCAAATAAAATTTTACCAATGCTTATATTAACATTAGGATTTGGAGTAATAGGATTTATAGATGATTTTAAAAAACTTGTATTAAAAAATACAGATGGGCTAAAACCAAAATTTAAAATGCTAGGTTTATTAATAATATCAGTAGCATTTGTAATATATTTAATACAAGGAGCGCATTTAGGAACGGAAATCTATATACCAATTGCAAAAATATATATAGATTTACCATTATATATTTATATACCATTTGCAATATTAGTAATATTAGGTACAACAAATGCAATTAACCTAACAGATGGTATAGATGGATTATCTTCTAGTGTATGTGCCATTATAGTAACAACATTAACAATAATAGGAATAACACTAGATATACAAGAAGTATCAGTTTTTGGAAGTATAATAATAGGTGCAATATTAGGATTCTTAGTATTTAATTTACACCCAGCAAAAGTATTTATGGGAGATACTGGTTCATTATTATTAGGTGGAGTTATATCAGGAATAGCTTTATATCTAAAAATGCCACTAATATTATTAGTAATAGCATTAATACCAGTATTAGAAACATTATCAGTAATGATACAAGTAGCATATTTTAAGAAAACAGGAAAAAGAATATTTAAAATGGCACCATTACATCATCATTTTGAATTATCAGGATGGAAAGAAAATAAAGTAGTAATAGTATTTAGTTTAGTAACACTATTATTATGTATATTAGGATTAGTAATTATATAAAATACAAAAGAGTTTAAACAAGGGAGGTTAGGCTTAGATGGCAAAAAAGAAAACGGGCAGATTTTCTAGCTTTTTAAATAATCCCATAGATTTTACCTTACTAATAGTAATATTATTATTACTATCATTAGGTTTAACAATGGTATTATCAGCAAGTTCACCATCAGCATTAGCGGAAGATGGAAATAGCTATTCATATTTTTTCAAGCAAGCAATATTTGCAGTAGCTGGATTATGTATGATGTGGTTTATTTCTAAAATAGATTACAGGTTTTATAAAAAATATTATATTTTAGCATATATAGTTGCAATAATTTCACTTGTAGCAGTAATTGCAATAGGACGTGAAGTAAATGGAGCAAAAAGATGGATATATTTCACAGATGCATTATCTTTCCAGCCATCAGAACTTGTAAAATTTTTAATGATAATATTTTATGCAGCATTATTAACTAAAAATAGAGATAGATTAGAAAAATACGGAAAAGGTTTTTGGTTTCACATAATTTTAGTAGCACCAATAATAGCATTATTACTACTTGAACCACATTTTAGTTCATCAATAGTAATAATAGGAATAGTTGCAGTAATGATGATAGTTGCAGGATGTAAGTTTTGGCACTTTTTAGTTACAGGAGCAGTTGTAGGAGTGCCAGCAATTATAGGATTAGTAGCATTAGCACCATATAGACTACAAAGAGTAATAACATTTTTAGATCCATGGCAAGATGCAACAGGAGATGGATGGCAAGTAATCCAAAGTTTATATGCAATAGGCTCAGGAGGATTATTTGGAGCGGGATTAGGAGAAAGTAAACAAAAATATTTATATATACCAGAACCACATAATGACTTCATATTTTCAATATTAGGAGAAGAATTAGGATTTATTGGATGTGCAATAGTACTAATACTATTTGCAATATTTATATGGAGAGGAATATTAATAGCAATGAGAGCACCAGACATGTTTGGAAGTCTAGTTGCAGTAGGTATAACAGCACAAGTTGCAATACAAGTAATAATAAATATAGCAGTTGTAACATCATCAATGCCAGCAACAGGAATGCCATTACCATTTTTCAGTTATGGTGGTTCATCACTATTTATATTGCTCTGCGAGATGGGAGTGCTCTTAAATATATCGAAAGCAGGAGCGAAAAATAAGCAATAAAAGGATTGAAAGTCAGTCCTTTTATTTTATAAAAAATATATGGAGGAAAAAATATGAAAGCAATAATAGCAGCAGCAGGAACAGCAGGACATATAAATCCAGGAATAGCAATTGCAAATAAAATAAAAGAAAAAGAACCAAATTCAAAAATCATATTTATAGGAACAACAAGAGGATTAGAAAATGATTTAGTACCAAGAGCAGGGTATGAATTAAAATCAATAGAAGCGTATGGACTAAGTAAAAAAATATCAATTCAAAATATAAAAAATATGGTTAAAACATTAAAAGGATTTGGAGAAGCAAAAAAAATAATAAAAGAATTTAAACCAGATATAGTAATAGGAACAGGTGGATATATATGTGGTGCAACAATAAGTGCAGGACATAACTTAAAAATACCAACACTATTACATGAAAGTAATGCATTTCCTGGAAAAGCAGTAAAAATGTTAGCAAAAAAAACAGACACAATATTAGTATCATTTAAAGATGCAATACCAAGAATAAAACATGCAAAAAACATCGTATATACAGGAACACCAGTAAAAATAAAGAAAAAAGAATATGGAATAAACGAAAAATTATCAATAATAAAAAATGCAGGTTTAAATGAAACAAAACCGATAGTATTAGTATTTGGTGGAAGCCAAGGTGCAAAGAAAATAAATGATGCAATAATAGAAATAATAAAAGAAAAGAAAAATAAAGATTATCAAATGTACTGGGCAACAGGACCAAAACAATATGACATAATAAAAGAAGAATTAGAAATTAATGATTTAAACATAAATAATATAGAAAACATGAAAATAGTACCATACATATATAATATGGAAGAAATTATGAATGTGGCAGATGTAATAGTATCAAGAAGTGGAGCAATGACAGTAACAGAAATCTCAAACATAGGAAAACCATCAATATTAGTACCATTACCAAATGTAAGCCATAATCACCAATTATACAATGCAAAAGTACTAGAAAATATAAATGCAGCAAAAATAATAATAAATGATGAATTAAATGGAAAAATATTAAATGAAAAAATAGAAGAAATAGTATTAAGTAAAGAAAAATCTAACCAAATGGCAAAAAATGCATTAAAAGTATCAACAGGAGATGCAGAAGAAAAGATATATAAAGAAATAGAAAAATTAGTAAAAAACAAATAAAATAGAGATTTTTTACCTTATAGAAAATTAAAAATTTTCTTAAAATAGCAATGGTATAAAAAATAAAAAAGAAATAAGGGATAAAAATGTTTAAAAATATGCAATTTAAAATAATATTAATATTTTTCATAATAGGGATAGTTGTAATAAGTGGTTTAGGAATAACATATTTGAATTCAGTAAACAAAATACAAACACAAATAGAAAATGGGGATATATCTCAAATTGAGCAAATAGACAATGAATTAGAAATAATGCAAAAAAATAATGTAACAGCATTAATAATAGCAGGAGTTACATTTACTGTTGGAGGTATATTAATAGCAATCTTTTTATCAAGATTTGTAATATACCCTATTGATAAATTAATAAAAAGTGCAGAAAAAATAACAGAAGAAGAAAAGCCAAATAGTAAAAATAGCAAAAACACAAAAAAAGCTAAAAAGAATAGTGAACTAGGAAATGTAGAAAATGTAATAGGAACAATGACAAAAGAACTAAAAGAAAAACTAAGTGAAGTATCAACACAAAAAAATCAAATAGAAACAATATTATTACACATGACAGATGGAATTATAGCATTTAACATGGAAGGAGAAATAATCCTAATAAACCCAGCAGCAAAGAAATTTTTAAGCATAAGACCAGAAGATATAACATTTGATGATATATTTGCAAAATTTAATCTAGGAATAAACATGGAAAAAATAATATACCTAGAAAACTGGACATCAACAGAACAAAGAATTCAAGTAGAAGACAAATATGTAAATGTATTTTTTGCACCATTTAAAAATGAAGAAGAAAGACCAAATGGAGTAATAGCAGTAATACAAGACATAACAGAACATGTAAAACTAGATAATATGCAAAAAGAATTTGTAGCAGATGTATCACATGAATTAAAAACACCAATAACATCAATAATGGGATATGCAGACACATTATTAGAAGAAGACTATGATTTAGAAACAAGAACAAAATTCCTAAACGTAATAGCAACAGAAGCAAGAAGAATGGCAAGACTAGTAACAGACCTACTAACATTATCAAGATATGACAGCAACAAGAAAAGAACAAACAAAGAAAAATTTGATTTAGGTGAACTAGTAAAAAGATGTCAAGATAAATTAGCAATAGAAATAAAGAAAAAAGAACATAAAGTAAACTGTTTTGTAACAGCAGATGTACCACTAGTATATGCAGATAAAGATGATATAGAAAGAGTAGTTCTAAATATTTTATCAAATAGTATAAAATACACACCAAATGGTGGAGAAATAAAAATATATGTAGGATTTGTATATAATGATGCATATATAAAAATATTTGATAATGGAATAGGAATACCAGAAGAAGACCTAACACGAATATTTGAAAGATTTTATAGAGTAGACAAAGCCCGTACAAGAGAAATGGGAGGAACAGGACTAGGACTTTCAATAGCAAAAGAAATATTAGATAAAAATGGTGGAAGTATAGATATAAAAAGCGTAGTAGGACAAGGTACAGAAGTGGTAATTAGAATACCAACAAAGGTATGAGACATTGGGGACGTGTCAAATCGTTCCATCTTACTTAAAATTTAGATGATATATTAAATCTACACATATGAGAAATACACTTACTGAAATATTTAATAATAATATTTGGGTAGGTGTATTTTTATATTATATCGCAATAGTTTATAAAACGGCTATAAAATTATATGAAAGTAAAAAATGGTATTTTAATAAAGTATTTTTCATATTTAATTAAAAAGATAAAAAAAACAAACCTTGTAAGGTTGAAAAAACAACAACAATAGGTTAAAATGTTTTTGAGGTGAAATTATGGATATAAAACAAGAAAAAGAAAATCTTTTAGAAAAACTATATTATGGAGATTTATTTCCAACAAAAGAAATACCAAATGATAAAGAATATTTTAAACTATTAGCAGAAATATCTGACTATACAGAAAGAATAAAAGAAAATAGTGAAGTAAGACAAATTTTTAATGAATTAATGGAAAAGATAGCAGTAAAAGAAGGAATGGAAGCAGAAAATCAGTTTCAATTAGGCTTTAAAATGGCGACTAAATTAATAATAGAAGGAATGAAATAAGCAATAAAATTATAATGTATAAAATGTCCTATAATAGAAGGAAAATAAAAAAGAGATATTAAGAAAATATCCCATAAATATATAATAAATACAATTCCTTTATTAAATAATTAATTATTTTCTTTGTTATAGGACATTTTTTCATGTTTTTCAGAGTTCATAAATCTAATTAAATTTTGAATAATAGATTTTTCATAATCATCTAATGAATAATATCCAATTAAATTTTTATCCATTGCACAATCACTCATATTTAGGTAATCTCTTAAAACAAAAGTAGGAGTGAGATTATATAAATTGCACAACCTTACCAAAGTATCTAAACTTCCATTAGTCTTATTTCTCTCTATATCAGAGATATATCTAGGAGCAAGAAACAATTTTTCAGCCACTTGTTCTTGTGTATATCCAAGAGATTTACGTATTGATTTAAAAATATGACCAATTTCTATTTTTTCAAATTTTTTAAATTCATTTTTATTATAAGAATCAACTGAATCCATCATAACCTCCATAGCTTGAATACAATTATTTTATCCTAAAAAATAAATAATTATTTATATTAGAATAACAAAAGGCATAAGAAAAAAACATACAAAAAAGTACGAGTTAATGTGGAAATAAACTTGAAAAACAAAAAATATTGTGATATACTCCAATCATAAAATGTCAAAAAAAACCAAAAATACGAAAGAGAGGAGAAAAAAATGAAAAAAACACGAGGACAAAATACCAATAGTGGTATAACTTTAATTGCATTGGTAATAACAATAATAGTATTACTAATTTTAGCGGGAGTAAGTATAGCAATGCTAACAGGAGAAAATGGAGTGCTAACAAAAGCAACAGAGGCAAAGAACCAAACAGAAATAGCACAGGAAAAAGAAGAAATATCAATGGCATATGCAGCATCAAAAGCAAACAAAGTAGACCAAGTAGCAGACCCAGTAACAGCAAGTGAATTACAAGGAGAATTAGACAAACTAAATTCATTAGGAGTAGCAGATGACAGTAACGGTCTAAAAGTAACATATGGAGAAAGAGTATACACAATAGACCAAACAACGGGAAAAATAACGGGTCCAGAAGGAGCAGAACCACCAGAAGAAAACACGACAGAAAATCCTGAATATTGGGAAAAAACAACAACAGGAGATAGTGAGTGGTATAGTTATGCAGATGTAAGTAATGGAAACACAAAAGTAAATGCAAATGCACCAAAATTAAAAGGGGCAATGACAGCGATAAAATATATAGGAAGTGACAAAGATAGCCAAACAGGAAGTAAGTGGGCAAATGCAATAACCCAAGATGGAAGTATGTTTGTATGGATACCAAGATTTGCATATAAGATAACAAGTGGATATCATAACAGCGAAGAAGGAACAATAGATGTAATATTTGTAGATACAAATAACAAACCATTAAATGGAGAAAGTGCCACAATAGTAACAGACCCGAGTCAAGTAACATATTCAGGAGAAAGTCAAAATGAATATTTAGTGCACCCAGCATTTACAAATGAAGTAAATAATGGAGGCGGATTTGGAAACAAAACAGGATTTTGGATAGGAAAATTTGAAGCAACAGAAACAAAAGATGTAGTAACAGTAAAAGCAGGAGAAAGTAGCTTAAGGACGATGACAATAAATGAGCAATATAAAGCAGGAAAAAATGCAACATTTGGAGAGACACAAAATTTAAATAGTCATATGGCAAAAAACAGCGAATGGGGAGCAACAGTATATTTGGCACATAGCAAATACGGAACAAATGGACTAAAAGTGGAAAGACAATCTAGTGGATATACAACAGGAGGAAGCAGTACAAAATCAGAAATATATGGAACAAATAAAAAACAAAGTACAACACATAATGCATACGGAGTATACGACATGAATGGAGGAGCATGGGAAAGAACAGCAAACTATGTAAATTATGGAGATAGCTCAAGCAATTTATCAACATATGGAGGAACACAAAGCGGAGATTTATATGGAACAGAGGAAGAAAGAAATACAAGTACAGCATATAAAACAGTATATCCAGCAGACGGAACAAGCCAAAGTAATAGTTATAATAATCAAGCCAAAAATATAAAAGGAGATGCGATATACGAAACATCCAATAGCTATTCTAACGGCACAGGCTCATGGTTCGATGCGTACGCCCATTTCCCTAACACGGGCATTCCGTTTTTCTTACGTAGTGGCGGTTGCAATTATAGCGGTGCGGGTACCTTCTGTTTCAGTACTACGCATGGCAGTGCGTACAGCAATTATGGCTTCCGTGTGGTGCTCGTTCCTTAGCACTTTGATTTCCTTGAACCTTGTCCCCTTTATCTCGGCAGAGATTATAACAAGCAAATAAGGAAAAATACGGGTGAAACATTGAAAATGTAGGGATTAAACTGTAGCGTACGCCAATTTCCCTAACACGGGCAATCCGTTTTTCAAACGTAGTGGCAATTACAATAATAGCAATGCGGGTACCTTCTATTTCAATAATACGAATGGCAATGCGAACAGCAATAATGGCTTCCGTGTGGTGCTCGTTCCTTAGCACTTCGATACACAAAGATTCATAAAGGAATCTATCCCAGAAGGATAATATTCAAGGATATTATCGAGAGGAAGGCCAACCTTGTCTAAATTCTGTACAATGAAAAAAGTATTTAGAAAGAAATGTACAAAAACAACAGGATTTGTATCAAAGAAGTTTAATTCCTTTGGCATAGACAAGATTTTATGTCATAAACACATAAACAGCAAATTTGTTTTAGTAGAAGAACGAAAATCCAAATTTGTTAAATACACTTACTAAAATATTTAATAATATATTTTAGTAAGTGTATTTTTAATTTAAAGTTAATTAAAAAAATAACAAGTTTAACAAAAGAAAAGACAAATTTATTGTAACCATTCATTAGTCATATCAGCAATTAGCATTGTTTCAATATGTTCAAAAGCCCTATTATTATAAATAAATGCACAATTATTAACCATTTTTTGAGAAAGCATATATGAATTACAATGTGAAGCATGCCCAAGCCAAGAATTAAGGCTTTGCATTGCATGGTTTAAATCTAGACAATTTTTATTATATCTATAATTCCAATTTTTAATATTTTTCTTGATTTTCTTTTTACTAGATGTACGAAGTAATCTATGAGTCGTAAAAATTCTATACCCACAAAAATTAACGCCCATTTTATATGGATAATATCTAGACTTATCATTTAATTCTAATCTCAAATTTTTAGCTAAAAAATCCTCAATAATTTTTTTAGTATCTATACATTGTTGTTTATTTTTTAGTAATAGTACAAAATCATCCATATATCTAGTATAGTATTTGATTTTAAGGACTCGTTTTATATATTGGTCTAGCTCATTTAAATAAATATTTGCAAAAAATTGACTTGTATAATTACCAATAGGAATACCAACTTTATCTTTATAAACAGGATCATTAAAAATTAATATTTGTGTTAAATATAGCAAATCTTTATCTTCAATATATTTTTTTAATATTTCAAACAAAATACAAGGGTCGATAGAATAAAAAAATTTACGTATGTCACACTTTAAAATCCAAAAATCACCAAAATTTCTTTTATAAATTTGCATTTGATGTTGAACTTCTTGAACAGCTTTATGAGTACCTTTATCTGTTAAACAAGCAAAACTTGTATTGATAAATTTAGGAACGATATATGGTTTAATAAATTCTTCAACATACCATTGATGAACAATTCTATCTCGATATGGAAGTGCCTGTATAAATCTCTCCTTTGGCTCAAAGATTTTAAAAGTAAAATACTTACCTAGTCTATATGTTTTATTAGACAAACTATTTAATATATTTATTAAATTGTTTTCTAAATTAAATTCAAATTTTATAACTTCTGCTTTATATGCCTTATGCTGTCTTGCTCTATAATGTGCAGATAATAATTTTTCAAATGTAAGCTCTTTATAAAAAACATTTCTTATTTTTTTTGACATGCCAAAATCCAACCTCCTAACATATTACAAATGTCAGTAATTAAAGTACTCCAAGATTGATAATTTTGCATAGATATATATTTAAATTTATATGATAATCTAACATGAATTTTTAATAAGTCTAAATTAATATCAAATTTGTTTAAATATTTTAGTTTATCTCTTTTATTAAAACTTTTTATGGCATAGAGTAAATTTCTTAGACCTTCATATGTAGATAATTTAATTTCCTGAACTAATGCAAAATGTTCAGATTTTGGATATTTTCTAACTATATTATTAACATAGTAAATAAGTTCTAAATATTTTTGATATATTTTTAAATTATTATTATTTTCACTCATAAAAAAACTCCTAGTATATTATAAATTTTAATTTAACCTAAAAAGTTTTTTTATTGTAAAAAATCAACAATTATAATATGTGATTTTTAAAGTATAGCAGTAAAGGACGTTTTCTGCTATAAAGATACAAATTCCATTTAATAAACAAAAAATTATTATAACAAAATATTAGCTTGTGCTTTTATTTTATTAATAAAAGAATAAGCTTCTGAAACTGAAAGTAAATTAGTATTTACATTTGCAATTTCTTTTATAAATTTTTCAACTTCAATCTGATTTGAAAAACTAGACTTATTATTAGTAGAATTATTAACAATTTCTACATCATAGTTTAAAGTTTTAAAAATATTCATATACTTATTCAATGAATTTATAGGAAATCCACATTTTACAAGTTCAGGAGTGAAGTTGGTAAGTTTTAATTGTAAAATATTAGACATAAATTTAGCATCATTATCCAAAAAAATATAAAAAATTCCACTTTGAAAGAGATAATATTTATTTGGATTAGCTTTTTTTAATTCATTATATTTATCAAATAATTTACTCATATAAATAATCCTTTCTTTTGTAATATCCAATATTTAATAAATTTATTAAATATTTCAAAAAGATTATATATCAAACCTAAAAAATAGTCAACCTAAAAAGATTATAAAATTAATCTTAAAAGGTTATAAAAGACACCTTAAAAGAATATTATAACAACATAACATATATGCTATAATCATATTAATATAGCTAAAAAATGCAAAAAATGACATGGAAAAGTATACAAACAAAGGCTAAAAAAATGTATGGTATTAAAAATGTAAAAGGAGATTAGGGTTATGGAATGGTTCAATAGGTTTTACACAAAAGAAGAGTGGGTAAGAAAATCAACAGAAATAGAAAGTAGTTTATATGAACGAATGAAGGAAATATCGGCAAATGAATTAGATGCGTCTGTAAATAAAATTATTGATGCATGTATAGACGAGTTTAATATAAATGATAAAATTGTAATATACAAAAAAGA
>CALXFD010000029.1 GCA_944387495.1 uncultured Clostridia bacterium
CTTATTTTTTACTCTCAATTTGCGTTTTGGATGCTAGCATTTTTTCATTATGACCATG
Organism: uncultured Clostridia bacterium; assembly: GCA_944387495.1. Classification (GTDB taxonomy): domain Bacteria; phylum Bacillota; class Clostridia; order TANB77; family CAG-508; genus CAG-269. The sequence goes on from CALXFD010000029.1 coordinate 59, forward strand.
CGCTAGCATTTAGTACTATCGTTATAACTAATGCTAATAGTGTTATTCCGCCATTTTGTTTAATTCTTTCTTTTATAACTTTCTTTTTCATAATTTAATCTTCCTTTCTTTCGTATCGCTAGTGTTTGCATTTTATCATTTTTATATTTTTCTTTCAATATTTTAATTTAGAATGTAATGCAATTGTAATGTAATTGTAAGCATATTGTAACTTTAATCTCTTTTCCGTATCGCTAGTAAATACGTTTTCTATTTTTTCTAATATACAATTAAGAAAAAATGGAAAGGATTTTTTTATGTATCAATGTAGTAAATATAATAATCGCTTAAATGTAACAAGTAATAAAATAAGAGAATTACGAATAAAAAACCAACTATCTTTGTCAGAATTATCTACTAAACTTGCATTAGTCGGAATAGATATTTCTAAACCATCTCTACATAAGTTAGAAAAAGGAACTCGCATAGTAAAAGATTTTGAATTATATGGATTTGCATATGTTTTTAAAGTTTCTGTTGAGGAACTTTTGGGAGATTTTATTAGTGAGTTTAAAAAAGATAATATCTCATAATAAATTTTTTTAAGCTTTAAGAATATTCTTAAAGCTTTTTATTTTAGCTCTCGCACGACTTTTCTTATTTCTAATTTCAACCAAAAAGCTGAAGCAAAAAACTTTCAAAGTTTTCTGCCCCAGCTACTAACATTTATCTATATTAAACTATATTCTATGCCCTTGGATGAGCTTTTCTATATATATTTTTTAATCCATCATCTTGAAATTGCATATATACTTGTGTTGATGATATATCTGAATGTCCAAGCATTGATTGTATTGCTTTTAAATCTGCACCATTTTGTAATAAATGTGTTGCAAATGAATGTCTTAAAACATGTGGTGTTATGTCTTTTGAAATATGTGCTTGTTCTTTATAGAATTTAATTATTTTCCAGAATCCTTGACGTGTAAGTCTTCCACCATTTATATTTACAAATAATGCTTTTTCATCATCATTTTTTATTAAAATATCTCTTGCTTCATCTAAATATTTTTTTAGAGCTTTTATGCACATTGAGCCTAATGGAATTATACGTTGTTTGTTTGTTCCTCTACATATTGCATATCCTTCATCTAAGTTAATATCGTCAACATCTAATGATATTATTTCTGTTACTCTCATTCCTGTTGCATATGCAAATTCTAGCATTGCTTTATCTCTCATTCCTTTTAGGTCTTCATTGTTTGGTTGTTTTAATAAAAGTTCTACTTCTTTTGATGTTAATACACTTGGAACTCTTTTTTCTATTTTAGGAGATTGAATATGTGCTGTTGGGTCAAATTTTACTTTTTTATTTTTTAATACAAATTGATAAAATGACCTTATAGATGCTATTGATCTAGAAATACTTGATGCTTTTTTTCCTTCTTCTTGCATTTCTTTTATGTAATTTTCTATATCTTCTTCTTTTACTCTATTATAATGTAGCCCATAAGATTCAAGGTATCTTCTAAATTGTTTTAAATCTCTTTTGTATGATTGTAATGTGTTTTCTGATAGTTTTTTATCATTTGCTAAAAAGTTAAAAAAGAATTTTAATTGTCTTTCCATTTTCTATTACCCCTATATCTTAAATTTTTTATTTACATAAATTAACCATATATGTTATATCAAACTATTCCAAAAATGTAAATAGATTTTACAATATTTTTTTAAAAATATTTAATTATGTAGCTTAAAATATTAGTTGATATAAATACTTCTATTACTGATGATATCACTAATACTGCAAGCATTAATAACGAAAATATTGTATGTCTTAGTATTTCTAATTTTATGTTTTCTTTTCTTTTATCTTTTACTATTGATTTATATAGTTTAAATCCACTTACTGCTAATGCTAATATGGCTGGTATCATTATAATATTTTGGAGTAACATTGATACTAATGAAAATGTTAGTCCTTTTGAAAGTCCTAATACTGTTATTGTTACTGAGACTGTATATCCTAAGCAAAATCCTCTATATATAACCATTCCAAATACAACTGGTATACCTATTACAGTTGTTCCAAAAAACCATATTAATATTGCAAGTAGCGCATTCTGTGTTATTGAAGTTTTTAGTAAATTTATTTTATCTAAATTTTGTGTATTTTTAAATTGTTGTATAAAATTATTTAAGTATTGTGTTATTTCTGTTTTTTGTTCTTCTTGAATATTATTTACAAAAAATACTCCTGCAAATATTCCTATTATAAACATTAAAGCTACTATTAAATATTCTTTTGCATTGTTGCTGATATGTTCTTTTATTAATTGACATATTTTGAAATTACCTATTTTACTCATAAAAAATCTCCTTATCTTTTATACATAATGTGTATTCGATAAGAAAATTTTTAGAACTTTTTATTTTTCTTTTGTGGTTTATATATTTATATTATTTTTCCGTAATTTCCTCCACCGCCAGATTGTACTTTACTTTCACCTTTTCTAGCTTTTTCTATACTTTGTGCTACTTTTTCTCCAACTACTGCTTCTATATCATCTTTTGATAGTTTGTGTAAAATATTCATTTCTGTTTCAAATGTATCTAATAGTTTTGTAATTGTTTTCCCTCCAACTCCTGGTATAAATCCTAGTGGTATTTGGTAAATATATGGTGGTCTATTTTCTGGACTTTTTGTTTGAGGTTTGTCTTTTATTAATTCTATTCTGTCAAAAACTCCAAATGTTACATTTTTGCTTCCACAATATGGGCAAATTTCTACTGGTTCTTTTGTTTCTATTGTTTTTTCACAATCATCACAATATGTTCTATGATATTTTCCTAATTTTGGGTCTAGTCCATAATTTGCTAATATTTTTCTTCCATCTTCATTTTTTAATGCTTTTACTATTTCTTTAAATGAGATATCTTCTACTTGCATTTTATTATATTCTCTTGCAATTTTAGGTAATGAGTGTGCATCTGAGTTTGTTACAAATGCTTTATTTTCCAATTCTGTTATCATATCTGCTAAATATGTATCTGAACTTAAACCTAACTCTACTGCAAATATTTTGTCATATTTTTCTTTAAATATATTTTTTAGTCTATCTGTGCAGTTTCCATAATAGCTTTTATGTGGTGTAAATATATGTGCTGGTATTAATATTCCATTATATTTTTCTACTATATCTATTAAATCATATCCTGATAAATCTGTTCTTTGTGTACTTAATGTAATATTTTTTAAGTGATGACTTAGCTCGTTTGAAAATCCTTTTATATCTTTTAGATGAGGAAAGAAACATATATTATGTGCTGCTCCTTTTTTACCATTTCTTCCTTCTTCTGATGTTTCTACTTCACTTCCAAGCAATATACAAACTTTGTCTTTATATATAATTCCTCCATCTTCTAATTCATATGCTTGTCCAGTTTTTAAAAAATTTTCTATATCTTCTATTACATATGGTGATGCACAATCTATTATTCCAACTACATTTATTCCTTTTCTGTCTGCACATTCTCTTGCTATATTTGCAAAGTTTAAAGAACGTGCTGCTGTTATTTTTATTGGTTTTCCATTTTCACTTCTTCCTATGTGTACATGTAAATCTGCAAATATTTCGTACATTTTATACCTCCAATATTTTTCTTATTAAACTTTAAATGAACGATATGTGCTAAAAAAGCAACATATCATTCATTTTCAGTTTCTTTATAGCTTTCATTTTCTTCTGAAATGTGAGCTAATATTTTTCTTGTTGTTTCTTCACTAAATAATGGTCTGTTTGAATTTTCAAACATTTCATCTTTTATTTCTTTTGTATATTCTTGATAAGCTTTTTCAATTTTTGGTTGATATTCATAGCATACTTTTTTTATAAATACTTTAACATCTTCTGAATCTTTATATATTTTTGTTAATCTTCTTAATGCTTTCATTGATGTTAAATCATTTAGTTCAATTTTCTCCATCATATCTACAAATTCACTAAATGTATGTAAATATCTATTATATTCATCTTTTAAATTTCTATGTTCTAATAAAACCATTGCTTCATCTGGTTTAAACCCTATTCTTTCTGGTCTATCTAATAGCATTCCACCAAATTGGTCAACTAATTCTAGTACATCACTTTCTCTTTCTCTTGGGTTACTTCCACTATATCTATTTATTTCTTCACATATTTTGCAAAATCTTTTATCAAATCCTAAATTTGCTAAATATTCTGCTCCTTCTTTTGCATATGAATGTATTTTTTCTATATCTTGTGCATTATCTATTTTTTTGCAATTGCATAATAGACAAGCAGTTAAAACTATATTTTTATCTACATCTATTTTCATATAATCAACAAACATTCTTGCAATTTCTGTTTTGAATATTACTGATTTATCAAAAAATATTTTTGTTTTTTTGGCTAGATAATATGTTATTTCCATTTTTGATGCTAAATCTTTTTCATCTAAGATGTAATCTGCAAAAGTTTCCATATGCATCCTCCTTAGTTTTTATCATACAATTTTATTATAAATTAATTATTTGTATTTTTCAACAAATTTCTCAAATGTAATCAAATTGTAATATTTGTTGTATTTTACATCTTTTTGTAGTATAATATTAAACATGTAACAGACTATTTGTTTATTTATATAACTAAAAAATATAGAAAGGTGAACCATTTTATGAATTTTGTAAAACTTGTATCAAAAAGTGAAGATGATACAATTGAAATTGGAAAAAAAATCGCTTCATACTTAGATATTGGCGATATATTAGTTTTAAATGGAGATTTAGGTTCTGGAAAAACAAAATTAACACAAGGGATTTTAACTTATTTTGGTTTACAAGACGAAATTTCTAGTCCTACTTTCACTATTGTAAATGAATATGAGAAAAATAATGTAAAAATATTTCATTTTGATGTATATAGATTAGAAGATTCTTCTGAATTTTATGAAATTGGTGGAGAAGAATATTTTGATAAAGGTATTTGTATTATTGAGTGGGGAGCTCTTATAAAAGATGTTTTGCCAAAAGAATATATCGAAATTTCTTTTGAGCGTGGACTAGATGATGATAATACGAGAATTTTGAATATTTCTTCATATGGTCATAAATATGATGAATTAATTAAAAATTTAGTTTAATGGAGGTTTCATTTTGAAGATTTTATGTATTGATACTTCTAGCAAATTGTGTAGTGTCGCAATTTTAGAAGATACTCAAATTATAAATAAAATTGAATTAAATAATGGATTAACACATTCAGAAACATTAATTCCAGCAATTAATGAAATTTTTAATATGTCAAATTTAGATTTACATGATATAGATTTACTAGTTTGTGACATTGGTCCTGGTTCTTTTACTGGAATTAGGATTGGAATTGCAACAGTTAAAGCTTTTAGTGATAGTTTTAATATACCTACAATTGGTATTAGCTCATTAGAAGCTTTGGCATATAACATAAAAAATGATGGATTAATTGTAAGCATGCTTGATTGTAAAAATAATAATTGTTATTATGCAATTTATGAATTAAATGATAATATCTATACATGTATTCAATCACCTGATACTGCTTCAATAGATAATGTTTTAGATTTATTAAAATACAAATATTCTTCTAATAGTATTTCATTTGTTGGAGATGCTTGTATATTGCATAAGTCTCAAATTTTAAATACTTTGTCAGGTTTAGATATTACAATTTCTAGTGATTTACAAAATAATATTAATATATATAATTTAGGTTTAGCTGGATTAGAACATTATAAAAAAAGCGACTTTCATAGTGAAAATATTTTGCCATTATATTTAAAAAAGCCACAAGCACAAAGACAATTAGAGGAAAGAAATTTTGAAAGCACTTTAATGACTCTTTCTGATTTAAAAAATATTGAATTGTCAGATTTTGATGATTTTTGGAATATTTCTAATTTGACTGATGAACTAAATTCTAATAACTCTAAATTTATTGTTGCAAAATATGATAATAATATTATAGGTTTCGCTGGTATCAAAATTATTTTGGACAATGCAGAATTAATGAATATTGCTGTACATAAAGATTTTAGAAGACAAGGTGTTGCTAAATTACTTTTATCTAATTTAATAAATATGTGTGTAGAAAATAATATTAAATCTATTAATTTAGAAGTAAATGAAATAAATTTTCCAGCAATTAATTTATATAAGAATTTTGATTTTAAAATTGTTGGAAAAAGGCCAAAATATTATGATAATAAATATGATGCTATACTTATGGATTTAGTTATAAATCCATAAGTATCACACATATTTTTCTATTACTACTATTGTTCTACCACTTCTTGTTGTTCCAGCAAACTCTTTTACTACAAATCTTCCTTTTCCTCTTATTGTTATTACATCATTCAATTTTATTTGTTTAGAATTTTTTGTTTCATTTTGCCCATTTATAAAAACTCTTTCTTGTGATATTATTTCAGATGCTTTACTTCTAGATGTTCTTGCTAAGTCTGATACTATATTATCTAATCTTAAAGAAGGCACTATGATTTTTACTTCTTCTACTTTTAATTCTAATTTTCTTATATTTTTTATTTCTTCAATTTCTATTTTACTATTTTGAAATCTTGTAAGTGATGGTAATTCTTCTTTTAAAACATTTGCAAATTCTACTAATGTTACTATATCTGCTCCATCTTCATGTACAATTATATCTCCTACTTTTTCTCTTTTTAATCCTAATTTAACTATTCCACCTAAATAATTTCTGTGTGAATATTTGCCTTTTTCTTCTTCTGGTAATGTTATTCTAACTATGTTTAAAATTTTCCCATAATTTTTTTCTAACATTGTTTCATCATATTTTTCAGGATATATAATTAATACTTTTCTTTCCGCTTCTTTAAAGCCTCCATATAAAATATAGTTTTGCACTTTATTCTTTTTTAAAAAATTTTCTACAAGTGATACTTGATACATATCTAAAAAATCTGTATATTCTATTTTTTCTTTTTTGCTAGATGCTTCTATTTTATCAAGTACTTGCGCTAAACACATTTTATCTTCTTGTCTTTTATATTCTTTTAATACTTCTTGTTTATTCATTTTGCTATCCTTTCTTATTTATTTATAGTCATTTCATAAATAATTTATTAATTTTGCGTTTCAAGCATTTTTTCTATCTCTTTTTCAATATTTTCTTCATCTAATCCATATATTTTTTCAAGTTCATCTACACTTCCATGTTCTATGAATTTATCTGGATATGAAAATGCTCTTATGTTTATATTTTGCAACTTTTTATCTACTATCAATTCTTTTACAGCTGTTCCTAAGCCATTTATTATTGTACCATCTTCTATTGTAATTACATTTTTTGTTTTTTCTATTGATTCTTTTATAGTTTTTTCATCTAATGGTTTTAGAAATCTAGCATTTATTACTTCTGCATCAATATTTTTTTCTTCTAATTTTTTTGCTATTTTCATCGCTCTTGCCACAAATTTTCCAATAGCTATTATAGTTATAGCTTTTCCTTCTTTTAGAATTTCTGCCTTTCCTTCTTCTATTTCTTCATGTTTTTCAAAAAGAGCTTTTTCTTCTCCTCCTCTTGGATACCTAATAACTACTGGTTTATTTAATTTTACTACAAATTCTAACATATCTTCTAATTCTTTAAAATCTTTTGGTGCAAGTATTGTTAAATTTGGCACAAGCCTGAAAAATGCCATATCTAAAAGTCCTTGATGTGTTTCTCCATCTGCTCCAACTGCTCCTGCTCTGTCTACACACATTATTACTGGCAAATTTTGAAGTGCTATATCATGTATAACTTGGTCATATGCTCTTTGATAAAAAGATGAATATATTGGAACAACTGGTATTATTCCTTGGCTTGCCATACCTGCTGCTAATCCTAGTGCATGTTGTTCTGCTATTCCTATATCAAAAAATCTATTTGGAAATTCTTTACTAAATCTTGTTAAACCTGTTCCATCTTTCATAGATGCTGTTATTGCTACTATTTTTTCATTTTCTTCTGCAAGTTCAACTAATTTATCTCCAAATACTCTTGAATAATCTTTTCCTTTTTGTTTCTTACTTTTACCTGTTTCTAGAACAAATGGTGATGTTGCATGGAATTTATCTGGATTTTCTTCTGCTATTTTATATCCTTTTCCTTTTTTAGTTAATACATGTATTATAACTGGTTTATCTATAACTTGTTTACTAAGTTCTAATATATTTTCTAATTCTTGTATATTATGCCCATCAACTGGTCCTAAATATGTAAATCCTATATCTTCAAAAAACATTTTGGGGATTATCAATTGTTTTATACTTCTTTTTACTTTTTGAATTACTCTTACAGTTGGCTTACCTAATATTGGCACTTTATTTACTATATTTTTTAATGAAATATTTGATTTTGTATAAGTTCTTTTTGTTCTTAATTTACTTAAAAGCATATTTAATCCACCAATATTTTTAGATATACTCATTTCATTATCATTTAATATAATTGTCATTCTTGTTTTACTATAACCAACATCATTTAATGCTTCTAATGCCATTCCACCTGTTAATGCTCCATCTCCAATAACAGCTAGAACTGAATTTTTTTCTCCTTTTAAATCTCTTGCTCTTGCTATTCCCAATGCTGCTGATATTGATGTACTACTATGGCCTGTATTAAAACAATCTGCTTCTGATTCGTTTCTTTTGGGGAATCCTGCTATTCCTCCTAATTTCCTTAGTGTCTTTAATTGTTCTTTCCTTCCTGTTAAAATTTTGTGCACATAAGTTTGATGTCCTACATCCCATACTATTTTATCTTCTGGCAAGTTAAATACACTATGTAATGCAATTGTTAATTCAACTACTCCCAAATTTGATGCTAGGTGTCCTCCATTTTCTGATACTATTTCTAATATATATTTTCTTATATCTTCTGCTAATTCATTTTTTTCTTCTATGTTTAATTTTTTTAAATCTTCCGAGTTATTTATTTTTTCAAGCATTCTTATCACCTTTTACTTAAAATATTTTTTACATTTAATATTTTTTCATCAGTTTAAGTATATATTTCTTACATATCTAAAATTTATTTTTAAGCTATTTATTAATATTTTTATTGTTCTAATTTTAGTCTGTAACTAATTTTATCATAAATTTCTACTTTTTTCTATAAATTTGTTGTATTTTTTTCTTCTTGTGTTAAAATATAAAGAGAATATTTTTAGGAGGATTTTGGAATGAAGAAAAAAATTTTTATTACATTATTTTTTATTTTAATTTTAGTTGCAAATCTTTCATTTGCTTCATATAGTACTGTAACAATGGAAGTTGTTGAAGAACCAGTTTGCACAATAGATTTTGGTGAAAACTCTCATTTTGAGAAAAAACTTATATCTAAGAATTTGAATAATAAAGAAGTAACTTTACAATTACAAGTTGTAAATGATGAAAAAGCAATAAAACCAACTGGTGAAATTATGCTTGTATTAGATAATTCAAGAAGTATGTTAGACCCAGCAGAAGGTACAGGAACTGCAAGAGAAGAATTAGTAATTAATTCTGCTAAAACATTAGTTAGTAAATTATTAGAAGATAATACTCAATTAAAAATAGGTGTTGTTAGTTTTTCTACTAACACAGATACTGCAAAAGAAGGAACTATTGAAGATGCTCAATTTGTAAGTGATTTAACAAATGATGTTAATAGTTTAACAACTGCAATATCTTCAATTGAATATACTGGACCTAGAACAGATTTAGAATCTGGTATTACTTTGGCAAAACAATATTTTACAGAAGAAGATAATAACAAATATATGATTGTTTTAACAGATGGTGTTCCAAATGTTGCTATTGATTATACTGGTGGATATTTTTCAGATGATGTAATTACAAAAACAAATACTGCATTAAAAAGTGTTGAAGAAAATAATATAAATTTAATTACAATGTTAACAGGTATATCTAACCCAGATGATAACCCAATGCCTAGTGTAGATAAAACATATGCACAAATTATAGAAGAAGTATTTGGTACAGAAACTAACCCAACAGCTGGTAAATTCTACTATATACAAGATAGTGAAATTGAACAAACAATAACTAATGATATTTATAATGACTTATTACCAATAGAACAATCTTTAACTAATATAAAAATTGTTGACTATTTCCCAAAAGAAATTATAGATAATTTTGATTTTGCTTATGTAACAGATGCAAATATTGGTGAAATTTCAGCAGAAGTTGATAAAACAAATAATTCTATAACATGGACTATTCCTGAATTAAAATCTGGTGAAACTGCAACAGTTCAATATAAATTAAAATTAAAAGAAAATTTCAGTAGTAGTATAGTTGATAAAATATTAGATACTAATGAAAAAGTTGACATTACTTATAATGACTATGATGGAAATGAACAAAGTAAAACTTCTGATGTAACACCTAAATTGAAACTTACTGAGCCACCTACTGTATTACCAAAGGCTGGTACTCCAATATTTATAGCATTATTTGTAATTGTTGTTGGAATTGTTGGATATAGCTTTATTAGATTAAAAGTAATGAATAGAAATATGAAAAATTAATTTAGATAATTATACTTAATAAATTTTATAAAAATAATAATATAGAATTTTATTTAAAAATAGAATAATGTTTTATAGATAATATTAAAACATTATTCTATTTTTTATTATTTTATTATTAAAAATAATTATTTACATACTATTTTAACTAATTAAATCCTCTATTGTTAATAATCTATTATATTTTGCTACTCTATCTGTTCTACATGGTGCTCCTGTTTTTATTTGTCCAGCATTTACTGCTACTGCTAAATCTGCTATTGTTGTATCTTCTGTTTCTCCTGATCTATGGGAAATTATTGTGTTATATCCATGTTTTTTTGCTTCCCTTATTGTTTCTAATGTTTCTGTTAATGTTCCTATTTGATTTAATTTTATTAATATACTATTTGCAACATGTTTTTCTATTCCTCTTGCTAATCTATTTCTGTTTGTTACAAATAAATCATCTCCCACTAATTGTACTTTATCTCCTATTTTTTGAGTTAATATTTGCCATGATTCCCAATCTTCTTCTGCTAAGCCATCTTCTACTGATATTATTGGGTATTTATTGCATAAATCAATTATATAATCGAGCATTTCTTGTTTTGTCTTAAATATATCTGTTTTCCAAAAATAATATCCATCTTTTCCTATTTTCTTTGCTTCATCATACATTTCTGTACTTGCTATATCTAGTGCTAGTTTAATATCTTTTCCAGGTTGATATCCAGCTTTTTTTATAGCTTCCATAATAGCTTCTAATGCTTCTTCTTCATTTTTTAGGTTTGGAGCAAAACCTCCTTCATCTCCGACGCCAACACTATGTCCACTTTCTTTTAATACTTTTTTTAATGTATGATATATTTCAGCTCCTCTTCGTAATCTCTCAGAAAAGGTAATATCTCCAACAGGCATTATCATAAATTCTTGTATACTTATATTATTATCTGAATGTTTACCACCATTTAATATATTCATCATAGGTATTGGTAACTCCATTGCGTTTATACCGCCAATATATCTATATAATTCCATACCTAATGAATTACTAGCTGCTTTTGCAACTGCTAATGATACTCCTAAAATTGCATTTGCTCCTAAGTTTGATTTATTTGGTGTATCATCTAATTTTATTAATTCTTCATCTATTTGTTTTTGATTATATATGTCTAGCCCTTCTATTTTTTTAGATATTTTCTTATTTACATTTTCAACTGCTTTTTGTACACCTTTACCCATATATCGTGTTTTATCACCATCTCTTAATTCAACAGCCTCAAAACTTCCTGTTGATGCTCCTGATGGTACTGATGCTAGTCCACACACTCCATTTTCAGCAGTTACTTTAACTTGTATAGTTGGATTTCCTCTTGAATCTAAAATCTCAATTGCTTCTACACTTGAAATTCTTAGTTTTTTACTCATACCAAATTCCTCCTTTGGTATAAATTATATCCATATTTTTACTCATCTATACTTTAACTTGCCTTTTTATTTCTTAATTCATAAGCATATTTAAGACTAATTTCATTTATTTCCCCAGATGAAATTCTTGCAATTTCTTGTATTATTTCCTCTTCTTTTAATTGTTTTACTTTTGTTTTTGTTCTTTCATTTTTTACATCTTTACTTATAAAATAATTATAATCTGCATTTGCTGCAATATTTGGTAAATGAGATATACACATTACTTGATGATTTTTAGCAATAACTTTTAATTTATTTGCTACTGAATTTGCTGCTTTTCCACTTATTCCTGTATCTATTTCATCAAATACCAATATTGGCATTTTATCTGTGTCTGCTAATACTTTTTTTATAGCAAGCATTGTTCTAGACATTTCACCACCAGATGCAATTTTTGATAATTCTTTTTCGTCTTCTCCTAAATTAGTTGTAATATAAAATTTTACAATATCTTTTCCAGTTTTAAAAAACTCATTTTCACAATATGTAACTTTTACATTTATTTTTGCATTTTTCATTTCTAACTCTTCAAGTTCTTTATTTATATTAAAACTTAATTTTTTAGCTTCTTCTTTTCTTATATCACTAATTTCTTTTCCTAATTTATTCATCTTTACTTCTAATTCTTTTAATTCTTTTTTTAGCTTATTATTATAATCTTCTAAATTTTCAATATGCTCAATTTCTTCTTTTATATTTTCACTATATTTTAGGATTTCTTCTATACTATTTCCATATTTTCTTTTTAAAGAATATATTAAATCTAATCTTTCTTCTGTATAATTTCTTTCTTCTTCATCAAAATAAATGTCATCTTTATATGATGATATATCTCTTGATAATTCTTGTAATTCATAATATGTACTTTTTAGTGACATACTTGCTTTTTCATATTTTTTATCTATATCTTCAATTTTTTCTAATGCTCTTATTGCCATACTTAAACTATCTATTACATTTTCTGATAATAGAGTATCTGTTTCCATTAAATTTTCTGATATTTTTTCTGAATTTAAGAATATTTTTCTTTTTTCTTCTAACTCATTTTCTTCGTTTTTCTTTAAATTTGCTTCTTCTATTTCATTTACTTGGTATTTTAATAAATCTAATTTTCTTTGTCTTTCTTTATCATCTCCATAATTTACTTTTAACTCTTGCAGAATTTGCATATATCTAGAATATAGTTCTTTATATTTTTCTTTTTGTTCTATAATCTCGTTTCCTATAAATCCATCTAAATATTTTAAATGTAATTTACTATCTAATAAGTTTTGATTATCATTTTGCCCATGTATTTCTATAAATTTACTCATAAAATCTTTAAGTTCATTTACTGTTGCCATTCTTCCATTTATTTTGCATAAATTTCTTCCATTTGAGTTTATTTCTCTTGATACTATTATATTTCCATCTATTGCATTTTCATTTTCTGGACAAAACATGCATAATTCCACAAATGAATTGTTTTCTCCTTTTCTAATCATTTCTTTTGAAAATCTGCCACCTGATATTATTTGCAAACTATCTATTATTAGAGTTTTACCTGCACCTGTTTCTCCTGTTAGTACATTTAGTCCTTCATTTAAATTTATATTTATATCTTCTATTATTCCAATATTTTTGATATGTAAAGATGTTATCATATTAAAACCTCAACTTTCTTTTTATACTAAAAAAATGTTCGCCTTTATTCTATCTTCAAATTTAAAATTTGTCAATAGTTTTTGCGAACATTTTTTCTTTTTTATTTTTGACTCATTTGTTTTAACATCCATATTGTTTTACTATATTTTAAAATATATTCATCCATTAATGCAGATGTTCCAAATATATGATGCTCATCTGCCTCTTTTTTTATAGTTATTATATCTTGTAATAATGTTTCATAATCTTTTGTTATATTTTCTATAACAATATTATCTTCTACTTTATTATTACTTGCTTCTTTTATTTTTGAAATTTCTATATAATCTTTCATTGTTCCTAGTGGTTGTTTTCCTAATGTTAATATGTGTTCTGCTATTTCGTCAATTTCGTCATTTACCTCATCATAATATTCTTCTAATTTTGCATGTAATACAAAAAAGTCCTTTCCTATAATATTCCAATGATAATTTTGTAATTTTCTATAAAATACATTCAAATCTGCTAAAAGTTGGTTTAATTTTTCAACCATTTTTTCCATGCTATCCTCTCCTTTATTTTTTATTACATTTTTTATTATTTTCTTTTTTAATTTTTTTATTCTTAAAACTAATAATTTTTTTATTTTTGGTTATATTAATATTATATAGATATTTTAGGAGGTCAAAATGGATAAACCAGAATATATTTTAAATGAAATTAATAAGGGAATTAAAATGGGAATGGATTCTATTTCCACTATTTCAGAAAAAGTGACTGATTCTAATTTTAAAGATGATTTACAATATCAATATAACAAATATAACGAGATTTTAAACCAAGTAAATAATGAACTTGAAAATTATGATGAATTTCCAAAAGAAGTTAATCCTGCTCAAAAAATGTTCGGTTGGATTGATATTCAAGTAAGTACTTTAAATAATCAAAGTAATTCTAAAATTGCTGAAATATTATTAAAAGGTACTAATATGGGAATTATAGAAGGTGTTAAATTACTAAATCATAATCAAGATAATGATGAAAATATTAAAAATATTTTAAAAAATTTTATACAATTTCAAGAAAATAATGTAGAAAAATTAAAAAAATATCTATAATTTAAGTTTTTTATTTTTAAACTTAAAAAGCAGAAAACTCAAATTAATTTTGAATTTTCTGCTTTTTATATCTACATTTTTATTATAAATAGTTATTTAGAATTTTAAAAAACCTTTCTTCTTTTAATTCAGAATTACTAGAATCTATAAATTTTATGCTACCTTTTTCTTTTTGTTTATTTAATAAATTTTCTTTTTCTAATACTTCTTTAAGATGAACAGCCAGTCTATTTGAGCCTTCGAAAAATTCAACTTTTCCTAAAACATTTTGTATTTGCTCTTTTATTAGTGGGTAATGTGTACATCCTAAAACCACATCTTTTACTTTTCCTTTATATGGTTCTAAATATTCTTCTAAATATTTTTCTAATGCTTTTTCATCTTCTTTTTCTATAATATCTGCTAACCCTACACATGGTAATAGATATGTTTTATGATTATCATATTTATGGAATAATAAATTAAATTTTTCACTTTCTATTGTTCCTTTTGTTGCCATTATCAATGTTGGATTTTCAAATGAATAGTCATGTACCATTTTATATGCTGGTTCTATTGCTATAAAATTTATATTCTTATATTTTTTTCTCAAATAATCTACCGCTCTTGCACTTGCTGTATTACATGCTATTACTATTATTTTACATTCTTTATCTAATAAATCTTTTACAATAAAATCGCAGATTTTTATTATTTCAGTATCTGTTTTATCTCCATATGGATTATTTTTTGAATCACTATAATATATATAATCTTCATTTGGCAAGATTTTTACTATTTCTTTTAAGACTGTTACTCCTCCTATGCCTGAATCAAATACACCTATTTTTCCGTTATTATTCAATTTTTTTTGCTCCATTTTATATGTCAAATCACTTATATATAAATGATTATTCCTCCTTATGTTTTATTTTATTATTTTAAAAATGTTTTAATTTTTCCTTTTCCATTCTCTGATGTTATTTCTAAAATTGCTCCATTTACTATTGCCATTTGTGGTTTTACATGACCTATATCTGCATCACAAATTATTGGTATATTTAGTTCTCCTAATACCTGTTTTACAGTTTCATTAAAATCAGTATCATAGTCATTTCTAATGAATAATGGTCTTCCAAATATTATACCTGTACAATTTTCAAAATATCCTGCATTTTTCATTTGCCATAATGTTCTATATAATTCTGGTGTGCTCATTTCAAATGCTTCTAAAAACCAGATTATACCGTCATTTTTATGTCTTTGTATATATTCTTTTGCTTTATCATATTTTGTTCCAATATATGATTTTATGCAATCTAGGCAACCACCAAGACTTCTTCCTTTTATATGTATTTTTTCTTCTCCTGTTATGTTTTTCCATTCTACATTTTCTGATAATAAATAGTTATATAGTTCTTCATTTTCTAAATTTGTTTTATTAGATATTTCAGCTACTTCTTCTTGTCTAAAATCAACTATTTTTTGATGTTTTTTAAAAGAGTTTTGTTCTATTTCTTCTCCTTGTTCTATTTTTAATGCATCTCCTAAATTTCTGTATAGTGGTTTCATTGCATAATCTTTAATAGTTTGGCAATACATTGTAGGTATGTCTAATATTGTATTAAATAAATAACTAATTCCTGTAATATCAGAATATCCTTGTAACCATTTTGGTGGTAATTTTTTAATTTTATCAAAATCCAAATAATCTAGCATTTCAATCAAGAAATCTCCACCTGATGCAAATATGATTAATTTTACATCTTCATTTTCCAATAATTCCATAAATTCTTTTGCTCTTTGCTCTCCACTTGCACTTCTGCCTTTTTCTTCTTTTCTAACACTTTGGGTTTCTATAATTTTATACCCCATCTCTATTAAGTTTTGTTCAGCCACTTCTAGTTGTTTTATATCTTCTGGCTCTGCAATTCCTCCTGATGGCGCACATATTCCTATTGTATCTCCTTTTTTTAGTTTTTCTGGATAATACATATTTTCCCTCCTTATTATAATGTAAGAATTTCTTCCTTTGTTAAATTTGTTATTTTTTCAATCAATTCTATATCTAGTCCTTCTTCTTTCATTTTTTTAGCAGTTTCTTTTAAGGTTTCTTGTCTTCCTTTCTTCCTGCCTTCTTCAATTCCTTTTTTTATTCCAAATCTTTCTATCGCCTTTTCATCCATTATTACTTTTTCTCTTAACTCTGCTAATCTTTGTATTCTTTCGTCTTCGCTCATTACTTTTAACTTCTCTTTTGCTTCTTTTATTCCCTCATTTTCTTTCATATATTGAACCACCTTCTCACTTTCTGGCTCTTCTATAAAGTTTAGCCATTTTACTAACTCTTCTTTACTTTCTTGTTGGGTTAATTCTTTTATTTTAGGCAATTCTATTATATGTATTTCTAAGTCTTCTGTCAATATTTGTTTTCTGTATTTTTCTTCTATTATCTTCCCGTCAATTGAAAAAGTAAATGCAATTATGAAGAATGATAGTTGAAATAAGTCTTTCAATATATATTTAATGTTAGAT
>CALXFD010000030.1 GCA_944387495.1 uncultured Clostridia bacterium
GTTACAGATTTTCCATTTTCAAATGCTACTATTGTTCCTCTTACACGAGCTTGGATATCTCCTTTGTATGGTTCATATGAATCAAATATATGGTTCATTGTACCTTCACCTTTTGTATCTGTTAAAAATTCTGTTCTGTAACCTATTAATCCTCTTGCTGGTATTTTAAATTCAATTTTTGTATGTCCATCTTCTGCTGGTTCCATGTTTACCATTTCAGCTTTTCTTCTTCCTAGTTTTTCTATAACATTTCCTACACAATCATCTGGTACATTTACAACTAAATCTTCAATAGGTTCACATTTTACTCCATCTATTTCTTTAAATATAACTTTTGGACGAGATACTAGTAATTCAAATCCTTCTCTTCTCATTGTTTCTATTAATACTGATAGATGTAATTCTCCTCTTCCAGATACTTCAAATGAATCTGCTGAATCTGTTTCTTTTACTCTTAAAGATACATTTCTTTCTAATTCTTTGAATAATCTATCTCTAATATGTCTTGATGTTATAAATTGTCCTTCTTTTCCTGCAAATGGTCCATTATTAACACTAAATGTCATAGATACTGTTGGTTCATCAATATCTACAAATGGTATTTTTTCTGGATGATTAAAATCACATATAGTATCTCCAATGTTTATATCTGCAAGTCCTGCTAGTTCTATTATATCTCCTGCTTTTCCTTCTTCTACTTCAACTTTATCTAGTCCTACATGTGTATATACTTTTGCTACTCTACCTTGTGTTATTTTTTCTTCTTTTCCACAAATTGCAACAGGCATTCCTGTTTTTATAATTCCTCTTTCTACTCTACCTACTGCAATTCTTCCTACATAGTCATCATAGTCTATGTTAGATACAAGCATTTGAGCTGGTCCTTCTTCATCACAATTAGGTGGAGTTATTGTGTTTACTATTGTTTCAAATAGACAATGCAAATCTGTTGTATCATCATCTAAGTTCATTTTAGCTATACCATTTTTAGCAGATGCATATACTACTGGGAATTCTAATTGTTCATCACTTGCATTTAGTTCTATAAATAATTCTATAACTTGGTCAACTACTTTATCTGGTGTTGCTCCTGGTCTATCTATTTTATTTATAACTACTATTGGTTTTAAACCTAATGATAATGATTTTTTCAAAACTTCTCTTGTTTGAGGCATTGCTCCTTCAAATGCGTCAACAAGTAATAATACACCATCAACAGTTTTTAAAACTCTTTCTACTTCCCCTCCAAAGTCAGCATGTCCTGGTGTATCTACTATATTTATTTTTATATCATTATACATTACAGAAGTATTTTTTGATAAAATTGTTATACCTCTTTCTTTTTCTAATGCATTTGAGTCCATAACTCTTTCTGCTACTTTTTCATTTTCTCTAAATACATGGCTTTGTTTTAACATTGCATCAACTAATGTAGTTTTTCCATGGTCTACGTGTGCAATTATTGCTATGTTTCTTATTTTTTGATTAATCATATTTATTACCCCTTTTCAATTATTTTTTATAGAAAATGTATATTTATTTTATATATTATTTATATCTTATAAATTCAAACTATAAGACGCCTTTCATACTTTTGAAAAACGCCTTCGAAATTTTGTCTATAAAATTATAGAACATTTTTGCTATTTTGTCAAATTTACTATATCTTGCATTATCTCATTTGTTATATTATCTAATACTTCTTTATCCTTTGTGCCTTTATATTTACTATAATCTAACGGTTTACCATATTTTATAATAACTTTTCTGTTTTCCTTAGTTCCACCTTGTATACCACAAGGTACAACCTTAGCTCCACTTCTTACTGCAAAAAATGCTACTCCATCTTTAACTTTTTCTCCCTTTTCTAATCCATTACGTGTACCTTCTGGGAATAATGCTATACAGTCTCCATTTTTTAAAACTTTTAAAGAATTTTTTATAGCTGATACATCTTTTTCATCTCTTTTTACAGGTATAGCTTCAAATGCCCATCCTAAAAATTTTAAAAACTTGTTTTCATATAGTTCTTCTTTTGCTAAAAATTTCATGTCACGCTTAGCTGTTGCCACCATTAATGGTGGGTCTAAATAACTTCTATGGTTTCCACAAAAGATTAATGCTCCATCTTTTGGTACATTTTCTAAACCAATTATTTCAGCTCTATAATATATTTTACACCAAATATAAATAGCTCCTCTAACAACCCACTTTACAATTCTTTTAAAAAATTTTTTCATATTTTATCTCTCCTATCTTTGCAAGCATATATTTTTATTTAATTCTAATTATTCTTTCTTCTTTTTATTTATTATTTCAATAATTTTTTCTACAACTTCTTCTATTGAAAGTTCACTACTATCCACATATACTGCATCTTCTGCTTGTTTTAGTGGAGCTACATCACTTGTTTTATCATTATAATCTCTAAATTTTATATTTTCTAAAACTTCTTCAAAATTGCATTCTATTCCTTTTTCTTCATTTTGTTTTACTCTACGTCTTGCTCTTTCTTCTGGTTTTGCATCTAAATAGATTTTTACATCTGCATTAGGAAAAACATTTGTCCCAATATCTCTACCTTCCATTATTACATTTTTTCCTTCTGCCATTTTTCTTTGAAAATCTGTCATTTTTGCTCTAACTTCTGGAATATGTGATACTTGTGAAACTAATTTGTTTACCTCTAATGTTCTAATTTTTTTAGAAACATCCTCTCCATTTAAGTAAAACTTTTCTTCATCATTTTCTCTTTTAAATTCTATTGATATTTCATCTAATAATTGAGCAATTTTTTCTTTTTCTTCTATACTATATCCTTTTTGTATTACTGCTAATGTTACACATCTATATGTTGCTCCTGTATCTATATTTATAAGACCAAGCCTTTTTCCTACTAATTTAGTTACTGTTCCTTTTCCAGAACCTGCTGGACCATCTATTGCTACTATAAATGACATTATTCTATTCTCCTTATTAATTATTTTTGAGTTTTTTCTGGTACATAAATATTTTTAGCTACTACATCTAATTCAACTACATTCATTGCTGTTAGTTTTTCTATTTCTCTTCTTGCTTTTTCTTTAAACTCTTTTATTCCTTCTACTACATTATAGCCATACATTATTGTAACTTCCAAATATATTTTAGCACCTTCTCCATAATTTTCAACTCTTGTTTTTAATATTTTATATATCGCAGGTGTTTGTACTGCAATATATTCTAGAATTTGCCTAAATACTAAATCAGATATTGTAAATTTGCCTAAATAACTAAATGTAGGTCTAATAATTGATTTTTCTGATATGTATGGTTTTTTACCTTTTCCTTTTGACTTAAATATTTGTAATGGGTCTAATAAATACCCTGAAAAGTCTTTTTTTATCTCAAATGTTGGTACTGGTATTACATGTTTTCCTTCTGTAACTCTTATTCTTCTAGCTGTTTCCATCTCTTGTTTTGTTGCTACATCTGTTATATATATTGTTTCTGAAATTTCTGGCAATCCTAAATTTGCAGCTATCTTTTTTACCATTCCATCTGATGTTCCTAATATTAATATACTTTGTGGTCTATATTTTTTTAGTGCTTTTGTAATTTGCTCTCTTTCCTCTTCTTCATAAAATAATGCATGTTTAACTGTTCCCACTTTTGTTGGAGCTTTTTTAGCTGATTCTCCTGCTATTACTTTATTATCCATAATCAAAAGACCATCATCTATAATAAATTTAATGTTTTTCTCGCTTGCTACCATTTGTGCTCTATAACTTTTTCCTGTACCTGATGGTCCTACAAAAGCATATACTTTAATTTTATTTCCAAATAATTCGTCTAATATCATATTTTTTTGTATTTAACTGTTTGCTAAATACACTCCTCCTATCAAGTTTATATTTTATTATTCATAATTATTACTACTTAAATTTGGGTATGAAAATTCCATTCCATTTTCAGTAAATTTCCCACTTGGAAAATGGTCTTTATTTATTTCACTTGAACCTTTTAAAAAGTATCTATATTTTATACTTTCACTTACAGTTCCATTTCCTATTATTATTGGGTCGTCCCAAGTTGTATCTACTGCATACCAGTTATTATTTATTTGTACATAATTCCAAGCATGATTTTCAGTTTGTCCTTGTGAGTTTGTAGCTGTTCCTATAACTAGTGTACATGGAATATTTAATTCATCCATCAAATATTTAAAACTTCTTGCATATCCTTCACAAACACTCTCTTTTCTAACTAATGCTCCATATATGTCATATATATTAGGTTTAGAAATTGAACTATCATATTCAACATTATCTACTAAATAGTCATGTACTAATTTTATATCATTATATGTATTTCCTGTTCTTCTACTTAATATCTCATTTTTAACTTGTTCTATTTGTGACATCGCATTATCTATATCTTGTTTTGAATTATATCCATCAACTAAGTAATTTGCTTCACTTCCACTATTTATATATACATTATATGTAACTTTTTTTCCTTGTGTAGTTGTTTCCATATTTAAGAACATTTTATTTGGACTTAAATAAAAAACATCTGGATTATCATATGTATATGCTTCTATTGCAGATTGATAATAATCTCCTAACAAATCTTGCCCATTACTTTGTGAAAGTAGACTAGAAAAACTTGTGCCTAATTCTATTTTATATGTTCCTGTTTTCATGTTTTCTTTATTACTTTCAAAAGCTTTATATATAGTTTTTGAATAATCATTTAATTGATTGTAAAAAAATTTATCTACATTAACATTACTATAATCAACATTTTTTACTTCTGTACTATTTATTTCATTTATTGGATTTTCTACTATTTCTGGTGTTTCTATTTCTTCTTGTGCTTTTGTTTCTTGATTTGTTGCATTATATTTAAAATCTTCTGCTACTGTATCTTCTTCTTTTAAAAATTCTTGTAAAAAAATTAAACCTAAAACAATAGCTGTTGCAATTATTGCTATTATTACAAAAAATATAATTATAGAAGTTAATGTTTCTCTCTTTTTTGACTTCATAAATATATTTTCCTTTCTATAATTTTTTCTTTTATTTAATTTGACTACAATTATATTATATCATTATTTGATTGTAAAAACTAGTATAAATTTTCATTTTTTACTAATAATATATTTAAAATATTAGTTTTGGAGATTTTTGTATGAGTTTTAAATCAGTATTAAGTTCTTTATTTACATTTAAGCCAGATGAGAATATTAATAAACATAATTTTAATTTAATAGAAGATTATAATATTAAAGCATATCCTGATGATGATACTGCTATTAAAGAACCACCTAAAAAAATTTATCCTAGTTTAAGTGTTAATTTAGAATTCATGAAAACAAGATATAATGCATTAATAAATTCTGATATTATTTTTAGAGAATTTGTGTTAAATGCACGTGGTAAACAATATAATGCTCTTTTAGTTTATATTGATGGAATGATAAATAGCCAAATAATGGATGATTTTATTTTGGAACCTTTAATGATGAGAAATAGAAATAATCTATATGGTGGTTCACAAAATAAAGTTATTTCAGAGGCTGTTGCAAATAATATTACTGTAAGAAAAGTTAAAAAATTTGATTTAGCGTCTTATATTTTATCTTGTCTTATGCCACAAAATTCTGTAAAAAGGCAAACAGATTTTGAAAGTATAATATCTGGTATAAATTCAGGAAATTGTGCATTATTTGTAGATACCTTAGATAGTGCTTTTGATATAGAGGTAAAAGGATTTCAACAAAGAGGTATTGAAAAACCTAGTAATGAAATTGTTATTAAAGGTGCACATTCTTCTTTTACAGAAAATATAAGGACTAACACTTCTCTTTTAAGAAGATTTGTTAATAATGAAAATTTGGTTATTGAAAATATAGAAGTTGGTAAAATTACTAAAACAAAATGTGGGTTATGTTATATTAAAGGAATTACCAATGAGGATTTAATAGCAGAAGTAAAATATAGAATAAATAATTTAGGTGTAGATAGTTTACTTTCTGCTGGTCAATTAGAACAATTATTGAGTGAAGATATTAGTATTGATGTGCCTCAAACTATTTCTACTGAAAGACCTGATAAAGCTTCTAGTTATTTGTTAGATGGTCGTGTAGCTATTTTAATTAATGGTGCTCCATATGCGATAATAATGCCAGCTGTTTTAGGAGATTTTTTAAGCTCACCTGATGACAAAAATTTAAAAAAGACTTTTTCTAATTTTGCTAAAGGTATTAGATTACTTGCTGCTTTTGTCACATTATTATTACCTGGTTTATATATGGCAATTACAAGTTTTCATCAAGAAATTTTACCTACTGAATTACTTTTTTCAATTTTAGCATCTCGTGAAAATGTACCTTTCCCAGTTTTAGTCGAATTACTAACACTTGAAATATCTTTTGAATTAATAAGAGAAGCTGGTCTAAGAGTTCCCTCACCTATCGGTCCTACAATTGGTATAGTTGGAGCAATTGTTATGGGTCAAGCTGCTGTTAGTGCTGGTATAGTAAGCCCTATATTAATAATTATAGTTGCAATTACTGGTACTGCTTCATTTGCTATACCTGATTATTCTTTCGGTTTTCATCTTAGAGTTTCTAGATTTATATTTATATTTTTAGGATATTTATGCGGATTTTTGGGAATCGCACTTGGGCTTTTTGTATATATGTGTATGATTTCTAATTCAAAATCATTTGGTGTACCTTATACAATAAATATTTCACCATTAGAAAAAGTAAATGGAGGTAAATTTTTCTTACCCCCTATATGGAAAAGAGAATATCGTTCAAGTTTTTTAAATCCTAAAAAAGAAAAAAAACAAGAAGATATATCTATGGAATGGAAGAAAAATTAGCACTTAGAAAGGAAAATATTTATGAATAACACGAAAATAACTTCTTTTGAAGCAATTAGCATTGTTCTTCGGTGTCTTTGTTGCACATACATTAGTGGCTCTTCCTAGAAACTTGGTAGAATCTACGAAGTCTGGTACTATTATTAATATAATATATGTTGCAATTATTGCTATTTTAATTTCTTATTTAATATATAAGCTTATAAAAAATTTTTCAGGAAGTGATATAATAGATATTTCTGAATATTTAGGTGGAAAAGTTTTTAAAACAATAATAGGGATAATATTTATTAGTTATTTTTCTATTAGTAGTGGTATTTTGCTTAGAAATTTTTGTGAATGTTTAAAAATTGTATATTATCCGATGACAAGTCTAGTATTTATTATTTTAGCTTTTATTGTAACATTATATATTGTTTTAAAATTTAATTTTTCATCAATTTCAAAAGTTAATTTAATAATAATTCCACTTGTTCTTATAAGTATTGTGTTTTTATTTGTTGCAAATTTAGAAAATTTTTCAATAAGCAATATGTTTCCTATTTTTGGAGATGGTCTTTTTGATACATTTGTAACAGGACTTGGTAATATAAGTGCTTTTGGTGGTATTGCTTTACTTTATTTTTTGCCACCATATCTGCAAGAACCTCAAAAAACTAAAAAAGTATTTTTATTATCAATGCTTTTTGGTGCTATATATTTATTACTTTGTGTTTCTATTATCTTATTTATGCTAATCTTTTTGATGTATACTAATGAAATACTGCCATTATACTCAGCAGCAAGATATATAGAGTTTGGTACGTTTTTTCAAAGGTTGGAATCTATATTTTTATTAATATGGATATTACAAGTTTGTTGCTATTTAGCAATTATTACAAAAATTTCTATTAGCATATTAAAGAAAGTTACAAATTGTAAATATGAAAAACCCATTATTTTATTATTTACTTTACTAATTTTTGCAATAAGTTTTTTACCTAAAAACTATGCTATTTCTAAATTTATAGAAAGCTCTGTTAATAAATACCTTTCTATTGGAATTACTATTTTTTTGGGGCTTATAATTCTAATTTTAGCAAATTTTAAAAAAAGAGTTAAAAATAAAATCGAAAGGATTTCATAAATGAAAAAATTTTTAAAAAATATATTTATAGTAATTTTAATTATCTTTTTCCTAATTGCATTTTCAAGTTCTTATAAATCATTGAGTATAGATAATTTAGCTATTGTAGTTGCAATGGGAATTGATATTTCAGATAATAATGCATTTAAAATTAGTTTCCAATTTACAACTCCTTCATCAGTTTCAGAATCTGGAACATCTGAGAAAGCTCCTTCCAAAATTTATTCAGTTGATGCATCTTCTATAAGTTCTGGTATAAACCTTATGAATTCATATGTTGGAAAGGAAATCAATCTTTCTCATTGCAAATTAATAGCTTTTTCAGAGGAAGTTGCTGTAAAAGGAATTTCAAAAGAAATTTATACATTAATAAATGATACACAAGTAAGACCTTCTACAAATATTGTTATTACAAAATGTAGTGCAGATTATTATCTAGAAAACTCCAAACCTTTATTTGAAAATTTGTTAACAAAATATTATGAAGTATTTTCAAATTCAAGTCAATTTACAGGTTATTCTTCAAATGCAACAATAGGAAACTTTTTTAATAGTTTAATATGCCACTCTTGCCAACCTTATGCAATATTAGGTGGTGTTACAACTGCTGATGATGAGAATAAGTCTACAAGCAGTTCAAATGAAAGTAATCAATCAACAAATGCAGAAAAAGATTCAAGTGCAATTTCAAACGCTTCACCATTATCTAATATTTCGAATTCTGAAAATATAGGACTAGCTGTATTTAATGATGATGTATTAGTTGGAGAATTAAATTCTATCGAAACATTATCTTTTTTGATTATAAAAAATAATTTAGATGGATTTTTAATATCTGTTCCAAATCCTAGTAAAACTAATTCTTATATGGATTTATATTTAACACCTGTAAATTCTGTACAAACAAAAGTTGAAATTGTAAATGGTTCACCATATATAACAATAGATTGTAACTTCACTGGAAGAATATATTCAATGGAAAATGATTCTGAATATTTAGACCCAAAATTACTTGAACAAATATCTGATTCTTGTAACAGTTACTTAAAATCTGTTCTTACAGATTATTTGTATAAAACATCAAAAAATTTGCAAGCTGACATTAATGGATTTGGAAAATTAGCCCATTCCCATTTTGCTACCACATCTGATTTTGACAATTATAAATGGAATGAAAAATATAAAGATGCATTTTTCGATGTAAATGTCAATTCTTCTATAAAATCATCTTTCTTATTAACAGAAAGTTAACAAATATATTTGAGGTGTCTTATGGTTAGTGTAATAGAATTTATTATATTTTTACTATTTAATATTTATGTTTTAGTATATACATTTTCATATGGTATATATGAATTCAAAACTAATAATAATAAATTTGGCGGTATATTTATTATTATATTTGCCATTATAGTGGTAAGTCTTAGCATTTTTTCTATACTAAATTCTTATTAAATATTTTATAATTTTAATTATTAAGCTTAAATTTAAAAAGTAGTTCGAAAGGTTAATATATGATTTCATGCAAAAACATAGCTTCTATTTTACTATTGTACTTTTGCGTAAAAATATTGATATATTAACTTTTTGAACTACTTACTTTATTATATTAATTTACTTTGATACAAGTTCAAAATCTACTGTTCTTAATAACTTATTTGCATCTTTTACTCTTATTCTTACCTTATCACCTATTTTATATATTTTATTAGTTTTTTCTCCAATTAATCTTTTCTTCTCTTCATCATATATAAAATACTCATTGCCTAAATCATCAAATCTAATTAATCCTTCTACTGTATTATCAAGCTCAACAAAAATACCAAAAGAAGTCACAGAAGATATAATACCATCATACTCTTCACCAATTTTATTTTCCATAAATTCAGCCTTTTTAAGAGCTTCACTATCTCTTTCCACTTTTGTTGCAATTTTCTCTCGTTCAGAAGCTCGTTTTGCTCTATCTTTTGCTTGCTCTTTATATTCTAGTATAAATTTTTCATCAACATCATAATTTTCTTCTAAATATTTTGAGATTACCCTATGTATAAATAAATCTGGGTATCTTCTTATTGGAGATGTAAAATGACAATAATATTTGCTAGCAATACCAAAATGTCCTTCATTTATTTCTTCATATCTTGCTATTTTCAAAGTTCTTAATACCAAATTTGAAACTACTTTTTCTTCTTCTTTACCTTTTACTTGGTCTAATATTTTTGCAAATTCTTTTGGGTAAATATTATCTTTATTAGCTTTTATCATTAAACCAAAATTAATTAAGAATTTATTTAATTCTTGTACTTTTTCATAATCTGGTTTTTCATGTACTCTATATATAAAAGGTGCATCTAGCCAATAAAATTTTTCAGCTATTTGTTCATTTGCAGTTAGCATAAATTGCTCTATTATTTCATTTGCAAAACTTGTTTCATATTTTTTTATATTTACAACTCTTCCATCTATATCTAATTCTATTTTGCTTTCTGGTATTTCAAGATTTAAATATCCTTTATCTAATCTTTTATTTTTTAATATTAATGCTAATTCTTCCATTAATTTAAAATCTTTAATATATTTTTTATATTTATTTACTACTTCTTCATCTGAATTATCAAGAATTTTTTGCACATCTGTATAACTCATTCTTTCTGTTACATTAATTACAGCTTTATAAATTTCTGTTGATATTACATCACCTTTTTCATTTATTTCCATACTACATGATAATGTAAATCTATCTTCTCCTGCATTTAAACTACAAATTCCATTTGATAATTCTCTTGGTAACATTGGTATTACTCTTGCTAGCATATAAATACTAGTTCCTCTTATAAGCGCTTCCTGGTCTAGTAAACTATTTGGTTTTACATAGTAGCTTACATCTGCTATATGTACATCTAATTTATAATTTCCATTTTCAAGTTTAATTACTCTTACTGCATCATCTAAATCTTTTGCATCTTCTCCGTCTATTGTAAAAATATTTTGCCCTCTTAAATCTACTCTGTTTTTTATATCTGTTTCATCTATCTTATTTCCACATTTTATTGCTTCTTGCACTACTTGTTCTGGAAATCTGGCTGGTAAATTATTCTCCTTTATTAAAGAAAGCATGTCAACACCTGCTTCATTTACATTTCCAAGTACCTCTATTATTTTACCTTCTGCTTTTTTGCCTTTTTGTGGATATTTTGTTATTTGTACTAATACTTTATGGTTATTTCTTGCTTTTCCAAAATTCTTTTTAGATATAAAAATATCTGTTCCAAAATTTTTATCATCTGGTACTACAAAACCAAAATTTTTATTATTTTGGAATATCCCAACTACTGTATTTTTTTCATGTTTTAATATTTTTACAATTCTTCCTTCTGCTTTTTTTAATTTATTTTTTTCTTCTACTATTTCAATTAATACTCTATCTCCATTTAAAGCATTTAGTGAATTATCTTTTGATATATATATTTCATCTTCATCACTTTCTATTTTTACAAACCCAAAACCTTTTGAATGCTTTCTATATATTCCATCATAATATACCTTTTCTACAATTCTATATTGATTTTTTCTATTTTTTTGTATTTTTAAGTTTAATTCTAAATTTCCTAAAACATTTAAAAAATCATTATACTCATTTTTAGGTACTCTCATAAGCATTGCAATTTCTTTTGGTTTCATTGGTTTATAATTTTCGTCTTTTAATAATTCTAAAATTTTCTGTTCTTGTTCTTCCATTAACTTTCCTTTCTTTTTTATTAATACATATTTTTGTTATAAGTATTAAAATCTTTCCAGATAATTAAGAAAAGAGCGTGTATTTTTTTAAACCGCTCTTTTTAATATGTTTATGCCATATATACTATTCCTAATGCAATTGTTAATATTGCAAAAACAATTGCTAATATTACAGTCCATTTTTTTTGTTTTCCTTCTTTTGTTCTACTTTTATTTTTCTCATAAAAGTTATTTGTTGATGAACCTGTAATTGTTGCAGATAAACCTGCATCTTCTTTTGTTTGGATTAATGTTAATATTATTAGTGCTAGTGCTACTAAAAAATATATTACAACTAATATCCATTTAACTATTTCCATCTGTTCTATTCCTCCTAACGGTTTACTCTCTTATGATACTTTGATATTGTAACATATTGTTTGATAAATTGCAAATATTTTGGCTATTTTTTATAAATTGTTCTCTATTTGCTAATTTTTTTGTTTTTTATTAATCTATTATTCATTTATTATTTTATCAATAGATTTTTTTCTCATATCTTTTATTAAATTACAGCTATTATTTAATTTTTCTTGTTCTTCATTTGTTAATTCTAATTCTACTAGTTCTCTTACACCATTTTTATTTATTATAGCTGGAACTCCAATATATATATCATCTTGTCCATATTTATTATCTAGATATGTTGATACTGTTAATATAGAATTTTCATCATCTAAAACTGCTCTTACTATTCTATTTAAAGCCATACCTATTCCATAATATGTTGCTTTTTTCTTTTCTATTATTTCATATGCAGCATTTACAACTCCTTCATGGATTTTGCTTAATTTATCCATTGGATGATGATTATCTTTCATTACATCTATTATTTTTTTACAACCAACATAACAATGTGCCCATGGTACAAATGATGAATCTCCATGTTCTCCCATTATATATGCATGAACATTTTTGCTAGAAATTTTTAAATAATCTCCTATTAAATATCTTAATCTTGCTGTATCTAACACTGTTCCTGAACCTATTACTTGATTTCTTGGTAATCCAGATACTTTTGATACAACATATGTCATTAAATCTACTGGGTTACTTGCTACTATTATTATTCCATTAAATCCACTTGCCATTATGCTTTCTGTAATTTGTTTTACTATTTTTGCATTTACTTCTGCAAGTTCTAATCTTGTTTGTCCTGGTTTTTGTGCTACTCCTGCTGTTATTACTACTATTTGTGCATCTTTACATTCATCATAATCTCCTGCTTTTATTGTCATTTTTTGTGGTGCAAATGGTAATCCATGTGATAAATCCATTTCTTCACCTATTGTTTTGTCTTTATCAATATCTATAAGTATAAGTTCTTGTATCCCTCCTCTGTTTAGCATTGAGTATGCCATACTCATTCCTACAAATCCTGTTCCTACTAATACGATTTTTCCTTTTTTCATAGATATCAATCCCTTCTAATAAAAATTCCTATAATATTATACTACTTTTATTAATAATTTGAAAGATTTTTATGCAAATTATTTTACTTTTTACATTTTTTGTGATATAATCGTTAAAAATTGAATAAAGTAAGGAGTAGGATTTATGAGTTCAAATTCAGATAATACTACTACTTTGGCTGAAAATAAAGTTTTAATTTTGTATATCTTAATCCTTATAAATGGAGATATTACAGAAGATGGTTTGTTTAATATTATAACTTCAATTAACAATATAAATTATTTCTTTTTTAAACAAATCTTAACAGATTTAATAGATTCAAAGTTAGTAGGAATTTATACAAAAGAAGATGAACAAGTATTAAAAATTACATCAGAAGGAAAAAATGCGTATATTCTTACAAAAGATGTTATGCCTGGAATTTTAAAATTAAAGGCAGATAGTATTTTTAAACAAGCGTTTTCAAATATAGAAGAAGAAGCTTCTGTTATTGCAGAATATACACCTAAAAATGAAAATGATTATACAGTTAAATTAAAAATTGTAGAAAATAATGAAACTATATTTGAAGTTAAAACTTTTGCTGGTTCTCGTGACATGGCAAAAAAACTAGTTGATAATTGGAATAAAAATGCTAATAACATATATCCTAAAATCTTAGATATTTTATTAGCTCAATAATTTGTGAATTGTATCTTTATATATATTAGAGATTTTATTCTCTTAAAACGGCAGTTCTGCCATCAAAAAAATCCAACTTGCTCAAGTTGGATTTTTTATTATTCATTATCTTCAACAGGTGCTCCTACTGGGCAAACTCCTGCACATGTTCCACAGCTTATACATGCTGATTTATCTATTTCAAATTTTGTATCTCCTTGTGATATGCATCCAACTGGACATTCAGCAGCACATGCTCCACATGATATACATTGGTCTGTTATTTTATATGCCATTTTATTCACCTCCTCTTGCTACTTAATTTAGTATTTCTATTATATATTAATTATAACTTAAAAACTTGTTAATGTCTTAATTTTCATCTTCTCTTATTAAGTTTTCATCTTCCTTTTCAAGTTTTTCTAGTTCTTCTAATTCTTTTTGATGTTCTTTTTCTTCTTCATTTATTTTTTCTTCTTCTACATCTTTTATAATAGTAATATCTTTTGCATCATATTTTCTATAAGTATAATTATCTCCATCTTTTATTTTTACTTTAATTCTTTCTTTTAATGTCTCTATTGAATCTACTTCTCCTTCTCCATCTTCTGTTTTCACAATTGCTCCAATTTTAGGTAGTCTTTTCAATTTTTCTTCATATACTTCACTTTCATATTTTAAACAGCACATTAATCTGCCACAATTTCCTGATATTTTTGATGGATTTAATGAAATATTTTGTTCTTTTGCCATTTTTATTGATACAGCTTCAAAATCACTTAAAAATGTACAACAACATAATTCTCTACCACAAACTCCATTTCCACCTATTTTTTTAATTTCATCTCTAACACCTATTTGTCTTAGTTCTATTCTCGTTTTATATATTGCTGCTAAATCTTTAACTAATTCTCTAAAATCTATTCTTCCATCTGCTGTAAAATAAAATAAAATTTTGCTATTGTCAAATTTATATTCTACATCTGTTAATGTCATTGGTAACTTACGTTCTTTAATCTTGTTCTTACATACTTCAAATGCCTTTTTTTCTAATTCTTTACATTCTTGCCAATGTTTTTTATCTTTATAATTTGCTATTCTTATTACTTTTTTCAAAGGTTCTACTATTTTTTCTTCTTTTATAAGTTGATTTGGAATTACTACTTCTCCTATTTCTTCACCTTGTGCTGTTTCTACTATTACATTTTCTCCCTTTTTTACTTTCAAATTTTTAGGGTTGAAAAAATATATTTTACCTAATTTTTTAAATCTAACTCCTATTATATTTTTCAATTTACTTCCTCCCACATGTTAAATACCATGTTATCTATACACATATCATAATTTGCATTTTGTTTTAGCCTTTTTTTAGTATTTTCCACTATTTTTATACAATCTGTGTATTTATAATTTTGTTTTGCCAATTTTAATAATATTACATTTATATAATCTAAAATTTCAAAAATATCTTCTTTTGATTTATATAATATTTCTGACATATTTATTATATCTATTATATCTTTTATTTGCAAATTTTTTATTATGTTTTCTAT
The DNA here is from genome assembly GCA_944387495.1 of uncultured Clostridia bacterium. Lineage (GTDB taxonomy): Bacteria > Bacillota > Clostridia > TANB77 > CAG-508 > CAG-269. The sequence goes on from CALXFD010000030.1 coordinate 15,403, forward strand.
TTTTGTATAATCATCTATCTTGTCTTTTAATTGTATTGCCTTTCCAATACTTCCTTGGAAAAGAGCTAACATATTTGGTGTTACTGTTATTCCATACGTTTTTTCTATATATTCTTTTAGTTTTTCATCTTCTATTTTTTTAAAATGTATTATCATACATCTTGATTTTATTGTACTTAAAAAAGAATTTTCATTTGCTCCTACTAAAATCAATGTTGCATATTGTGGTGGCTCTTCTAATGTTTTTAGTAAGCAATTTTGTGCTTCTACTGTCATTTTATCTGCATCATTTATTATATATACCTTATTGTTTGATATTATTGGTTTTTCTTGAATTTTTTGTTGTAAATATCTTATTTGAGAAATTTTTATACTATTACCATCTGGCTCTATACATAAAAAATCTGGTTGATTATTTGAATCAAATTCAATACATGATTTGCAGTTATTACAATATTTGTTATCATTTAAACATAAGAGCATTTTAGCAAATTCTTTTGCGAGCATTTTTTTACCAATTCCCTCTTGCCCTATAAACATATAACTATGTGATGTCTTATTTTCTTCTACTGCTCTTATTAATGTTTCTTTTATTTTTTCATTACCAATAATATTTTCAAACATTATATTCTCCTATTGTTATAAACTTTTATTCCACTTTTCCCCATGCATTTAATGGCCATATTCTTATTGCAACTTTACTTTCTATTTTTTCTAGTGGTATACATCCAAAAGCTCTACAATCTGTACTATGGTTTCTATTATCTCCCATTGCAAATACACAATTTTCTGGTACTACAAAGTCATCAAATCCTGCTCCGGTTACATCTGTAATTATTCCATCTTGTAAATATGGTTCATCTAATTCTTCATTATTTATATATACTTTACCATCTTTTATTTGTACATGTTCACCTGGTAAAGCTATTACTCTTTTTATATAGCTTTCTTTACCTATTTCTAAAACATAATATACAAATTTACTAAATATATTTGTTGGTTCATTTTCATATTTTGCTACTGGATTATTTTCATCTATTTCAGATTGTGTATACATTTTTTTGCTTGGTGCCTCAAATGTTATTATATCTCCTCTTTCAGGCATTGTTTTTGTAGTTCTTCCCCATCTATTAAGCCATAATCTTTGGTCTTGCACTAGTGTTGGGTACATTGATACTTGTTTTACTATTGTTGGTGTTCCTATAAAGTATCTAAATAATAATGCTAAAATTACTGCTATTACTATGCAGTATACCCATTCTAATATTTCTTTTATCTTTGGATTCAATTGTAATCTCTCCTATCTGTTTTTGATTTTTAATAATATAATTATAATATTTGTAGTTTATTTTTTGCACTTTTTGACTTTTATATTATACATTATATTATTTAGTTTTTCAAGGCTAAACAATTAAAGTTTTTACTTTTTATCAATACATTTATAATATGATAGCCCAAAACTTAGTTTTGAGCTATCATACTATATCAAAAAAATGTGAGCTTATTTTTTACTATTATCATATTTACTTATACCTTCTTTTATTGCAATATTTATTAATTTGGTAATTGATATTCCATATTTTTGTCTCATATCTTCTAATTTTTCATACATTGATTCTCTTATTATAATAGACCTTGCTACATATATTTCTTCTTTATCTTTTTTGTATATTACAATTTTATCATTTATATTAAACTCGTCTATACATGCATCAATAATTTTATTTACAGACGCGGGTTTTAAACACTTTTTCATAAGCAAAAATTCTTTAAGCATTCAAAATGCTTAATTTTTTTGTCAAATTTTTCAA
>CALXFD010000031.1 GCA_944387495.1 uncultured Clostridia bacterium
CCCCAAATGGACAAAAATGTCCAAAAGGAAACGTCCCTAGTTAGACACAAATGTCCAAAAGGAAACGTCCCCAATTTATCCAAAAATAACCCCCGCCTTAGCCGTCAGCATTTAATTTTTAAGGACCTGCTCCTAAAAACAGGTGGGTGCCTACCTAAATATTTATGGGCTTCTCACTATATTATGTGTGAGCTTGCACGCCGTATCCAGAGATCAGCCCCTCTTAATAATTTGTTGGTTCTAAAAATTTCGCTCTTACGCACTACGCAGGGATTATTTAATTGTTTGTACTTTTTGGTTATCTATATATTAGCATATTCTAATTTTAGTTACAACTTATTTTATCTTCAAAAAAAGTTGTTTATATTTATTATTTATATTATATCTTATTATTTCATATAATATTCTCATTTTATTTTAATTTTTTAAATTTGTATTTATAATTTTTTTGTGCTATAATGTTTTTAATATTTTGAGTGGAAGTCAAGAGATTTTAAATATTTCTTGGCTTTTTTTCGTTACATTACATATAGTAAAATACAGAAAAATTGTAGTAAACTTCCTAATAATATAAATAGATGAAATACTGAGTGCATCCATTTACGCTTTTTACCAATAGCATATAATATTGCTCCTATTGAATATGCAATTCCTCCTAATAATAGTAATACAAATCCTGCTGTTCCTAGTAATATTGGTAATAGATTTATTTTTACTACTATACACCATCCCATGACTAGATAGCATAACATAGAAAACTTTTTAAATTTTTTTATATCAATAGAATTTAATACTATTCCTAATATTGCCATTGCCCATATCATTCCAAAAATTGTCCAACCTGTTGCTGTATCATATTCTCTTAAAGTACATAATGCAAATGGTGTGTATGAACCTGCTATTAGTAAAAAGATTGAACAGTGGTCTAGTACTTGGAATACTTTTTTTGAATATCTTTTAGGGCTTAATCCATGGTATATACTTGACATTGTATATAATAAAATCATTGTTAGACCATAAATAGTACCACTTACAACACCATATCCGTTTCCATTTACTGCTGCAAATACTACACATAGTACTAATGCTACTATTCCTAAAACTGCTCCAACTATATGTGACGTCATATTAAATATTTCCTCGCCTTTTGTGTATTTAGGAAGTATTCTATCTTTTAGTTTTATTCTATTCATAAATTTCCTCCACTATTTTGAATTTTGAATAATTTTTTTATAATTTTCTTTTTTTCGAACTCAATTCTTAATCATTTTCTATTTCTTTATATGTTGTCACTAGTCTTGCTCCTTGTTTTATTAAGTTATTTGTTCCTACTGAATTTATAGAATTAATATTTCCTGGGACTACATATACATTTCTTCCTTGTTCTAATGCAAAATCTACTGTTATTAGTGTTCCACTTTTTTCTTTTGCTTCTATAACTAATAAACTTTTGCTAAGACCACTTATTATTCTATTTCGTGCTGGAAAGTTCATTTTTTCCGGTTTTGTTCCTAATGGTTCTTCACTTATTATTGCTCCATGTTCTTCAATTATCTTATTTGCTAAATAGATATTTTCGCTTGGATAAATCATGTCTAACCCGTTCCCTAATACTGCAATTGTCTTTCCTTTTGCTGATATTGCTCCAATATGTGCATAGCTATCTATTCCTTTTGCTAACCCACTTACTATATTTACATTTTCTTTTGCTAAATTATATGCAAAATATTTAGCTGCATTTTCTCCATATTTTGTACAATTTCTGCAACCTACTATTGATATTGAATCATCATTTAATATATTTTTATTTCCTTTGATATATAGACTAATAGGTTTATCATATATATTTTTTAATATTTTAGGATATTCTTTATCATAGACATTAATTATATCTATATTATTTTTTTGCATATATTTTATATGTCTTTCAACATCTCTTTTTATTTCTTGATTTAAAATGTTAGATATAATAATATCTGAAAATCCTTTTATTTTTTCTAATTCTTCTTTTTTTGAGTTATATATATTAAATGGTGTTTTATATATCTCCAATAATTTTTGTTTTCTTATACTTCCTAGTTTTGGTATTAAACTTAGCCATATCCAATATCTTTTACTTTCTAAATCTATTATTTTGCATTCTCCTATTCATATTACATATTTAGCATTTTAGTATTAGCCTTATATTTTATTGTTTTCACTATTTTGTTGTATAGTTGCTTTTATAACATTATTCATAAGCATTGCTATTGTCATTGGTCCAACTCCTCCTGGAACTGGTGTTATATAGCTTGCTTTTTCTTTTACATTTTCAAAATCAACATCACCTGTTAATTTTTGGTTTTCATCTCTATTTATTCCAACATCTATTACAATTGCACCTTCTTTTACCATATCTGCTTTTACAAATTTTGCTTTTCCTATTGCTGCTATTAGTATATCTGCATTTTTTGTTTTTTCTGCTAATTCTTTTGTTCTTGAATGACATATAGTAACAGTTGCATGGTTATTTAGGCAACATGCCATTAATGGTTTTCCAACTATATTGCTTCTACCTATTATTACAACATTTTTTCCTTCTAAATCTATATTATATTCTTCAAACATTTTCATAATCCCATATGGTGTACATGATATAAAAGTGTCTTGGTTTAATAATAGTTTTCCCACATTTATTGGGTTAAATCCATCTACATCTTTTTTATATGATATTTCTCTAAATGCTTCATTTATATCTAAATGTGAAGGTATTGGACTTTGTAGTAAAATTCCATTTACCTTTTTATCCTCATTTAATTTATGTATTAAATCTATTAATTCTTTTTGTGTTATATCACTTCCTAATAGATATTCCTCATATTCAACTCCAACTTCTTTACATGCTCTGCTCTTATTTCTTACATATACTTTTGATGCTGAATCATCTCCAACCATTATAACTGCCAATTTAGGTTGTATCCCTTTTTTTATTAATTCTTGACATTCTATTTTTAAATTACTTCTTATTTTTTTTGCTAGTTCTTTTCCATCAATTATTATTGCCATTTTTATTTCATCCCTTACTTTGTTTTTTTCAATTATATATTATTTATAATTGAAAATCAACATTTCATTTTTCATTTAAATTTATTATTATATTCAAATTTTGATTTTACAATTTAAATTTTTTAATAAAAAAGAACTACCTAAAATTTAATTTAGATAGCTCATGAAAAAAGGGGATGTTTTATGATTATAAGTATAAATATAGTTTATGTTTTTTTATTGCATCTATTGTGAATTTTTTGTGAAAATATTTTTTATTCAATCCCAACTTTATATTCTATATCTTCCATATATGGAAAAATCTCTTTTACTCTTTTTAGTGTTAACATTGTCATTTTAGGCTGTGGGTTTTTCTTATTCTCTGATAATAACTTTTGTGTATAACAATTTGGTGCTGTTTTAAATAATAAATATCTATTTCTTACATAAGTATAATAAATTTGGTAACCATTGTCTAAATCTTCCCAAAGCATTTCAAATGTATATTGTTCGTTCATATTTCTCTCCATCCTTATAAATATTTTTTATTTAATCATTTCTTTAAATTCTGCCTCTGATATTATTGTTATCCCTAAATTTTGTGCTTTTGTTAATTTACTACCTGCCTCTTCTCCTGCTAATACATAACTTGTCTTTTTAGATACAGTACTTGATGTTTTGCCTCCAAACTTTTCTATTATCTCTGATGCTTCTCCTCTTGTAAATTCCTCTAAGCTTCCTGTTAATACAAAAGTCTTTCCTTCAAACCTATTGTCGGTGCTTTCCTCTTCTAGACTTTTTGTATTTACTCCTGATTCTTTTAATCTATTAATTAAATCTATTGTTTGGTCTTCTAAGCAAAATTCTCTTATACTATTTGCAACTATTGGTCCTATATCATCTAGTCTACTCAATTCATCAAAGCTGGCATTCATTAAATTGTCAATTGTCTTATATTTTCTTGCCAATAATTTTGAAGCTTTTACTCCAACACGTCTTATACCTAATGCTGTTATTAATCTATATAAGTCATTTTGTTTACTTCTTTCTATTGCATCTACTAAATTTTGTGCAAACTTTTTGCCATTTTTCTTTAATGAAGCTATATCTTCAAATTTTAATGTGTATATATCTGCTATATTTTTTATTAAATTTCGAGCCAATAATTGCTGAATTATGCTTTCACCTAGTCCATCTATATTCATTGCCTCTCTTGATACAAAATGAACTAAATTTCTAAATAGTTTTGCTGGGCATTCTATTCCTGTACATCTAACAGCTGATTCTCCTTCTTCTCTTACTGCTTGTGCTCCACATACTGGGCATACTTTTGGCATTTCAAAGCTTTTTTCTTCACCTGTTCTTTTCTTTTTTACTACTTCTACTATTTCAGGTATAACATCTCCTGCTTTTTGGATTACTACTGTATCTCCTATTCTTATATCTTTTTCTTTTATAAAATCTTCATTATGAAGTGTTGTTTTAGATATTGTTGAACCTGCAACTTTTACTGGCTCTAATATTGCCATTGGTGTTATTACACCTGTTCTTCCTACTTGGCATATTATATCTTTTACAATTGTTTGTTTTTTCTCTGGTGGATATTTATATGCAACTGCCCATCTTGGAACTTTTATTGTTGAACCTAAGATTTCTCTAAATTTCAAATCATCTACTTTTACAACTGCACCATCTATTCCAAAAGTTAATTTTTCTCTATCTTCTCCTATTTTTTGAATTGCTTTTTCTGCTTCTTTTATATCTTTACATGGTATTCTTACTGGATTTACGTTAAACCCTAAGCTTGCTAAATATTCTAATTCTTCAAAATGGGAATTAAATTCTTTTCCTTCTACTTTTTGCACATTAAATATATATATATCAAGTGGTCTTTTTGCAGTTATTTTACTATCTAATTGTCTTAAAGAACCTGCTGCTGCATTTCTTGCATTTGCAAATAATTCTTCTTCATTTTCTTCTCTTTCTTGATTCATTTTTTCAAAATCTTTTTTGGAAATAAAAACTTCTCCTCTTACAGTAATATCTATCTTATCTTTTATTTCCATTGGTATTGTTTTTACTGTTTTTAAATTTTCTGTTACATCTTCTCCAACTAAACCATTTCCTCTTGTTGCACCTCTTACAAATTTTCCATTTTTATATTCTAGTGCAGCAGATAGACCGTCTATTTTTGTTTCTACTACATATTTTACTTCTTTTATATTATTTTCTTCTGCTTGTTTTTGTATTCTTTGAGCAAATTCTTCTACTTCTCCAAAGCTAAACACATCTTGCAAACTTTGCAAAGGAACTTCATGTGTTACTTTTTGAAATCCTTCTTTTACGTGTCCTCCTACTTTTTGTGTTAATGAGTCTTTTGATTGAAATTCTGGGTATTTTTTTTCTAGGTTTCTTAATTCTACCATTAACATGTCATATTCAAAATCTGATATTTCTGGTTTATCTTCATCATAATATTTTCCTGCATAATATTCTGTTTGTTTTCTTAATTCCTCTATTCTAGCTTTTGCTTCTGTTTTGTTCATGTTTGCACCTCTTTCTTGTGTTGATTTTTAGGTTAATTATTTTACTTTCATATTATATACAATTGGGAGAAAAAAATAAAGAGTTCAGTTAAAAACTCTTTATTTTTTCATAATATTATTGTTCCATACGTTCTACTATTTCATTTTTATTTTTATAAATACTATTTTCAGGTACAACTCCTCTAACTGATGATAAAGGATATATATTACTATTCTTTCCAACTATTGTTCCTGGATTTAATACAGAACCACAACCTACTTCTACATTATCTCCAAGCATTGCTCCTACTTTTTTTCTGTTTGTTTCTATTTTTTCTGTTCCATTTTTTATTACTACTAATTTTTTATCTGATTTTACATTTGATGTTATTGAACCTGCACCCATATGTGCTTTATATCCTAATATGGAATCTCCTACATAATTATAATGTGGTACTTGAACTTTATTAAATAATATTACATTTTTTAATTCTGTTGAGTTTCCTACTACTGCACCTTTTCCTACTATTGCATTTCCTCTTATAAATGCACAATGTCTTATTTCTGCTTCTTCATCTATTATTGCTGGTCCGTTTATATATGCTGTTGGTGCAATTTTAGCAGTTTTGGCTACCCATATATTTTCTCCTCTTTTTTCAAATATATTTTTATCTAGTTTTTCTCCTAAATTTAATATATATTCACTTATTTCAGGTAATACTTCCCATGGATATGTATATTTTTCTATTAATTCTTTTGCAATTGTTTCTTCACAATTATATAAATTTTTTATTTTACATTCTTCCATTTTTTCACTTCCTAAGTCATTTTAATTTTGATTATTCCAAAATTTCTCATATAATTCTTTTGCTGTTTTAGGGCTATCTACACCTTCTTTATTTTTTACTGGTGCAAAGTCATCTTCTCTTTTTCCCCTTAGTATTGCTATATCATCAAAAAATTCAAATGCGTCAAATATAAATGATTCAAATTTATATGAGTTTGGCTCTTCTGGTATTATTTCTCTTCCATTTTCATCTATATATGCATTCTTTTTTAATGCACTATGATACATCAATGTTTCTTTACTTATTTTTTCTATTGCATCAATTGTATATAGATTACACATGATATGTGCTTCTCCATATTTTAATTCTCCATTTTCATCAACCTCTTCTGCCATCTTTTCTGGCATTTCTGAGTATTCAATTACTTTTGGATGGTTGTTCATTTTTCCAAATACACCAACTCTTTCATGTGCATTTGCTTTTACTATTGATTTTGATGCAATCTGTACACCTTTATCTACTGCCATTCCAAGTAATGTTACATCTGCCATTTTTAATAATGCATTATCTACTCCACCTATAAATATCCATTTTATTCCTCTTTCTTTCATATCTGCTAAACAACCACTTGCTCGTAGTGAGAAATATGTTCCTCCATTACCATCTGATGCTTCTCTAATTTTCATGTCTTTTCCTATTAATAATTTTCCTTCTTTATCTAATAGTGGTAATTCTCCTTGTGTAAATAATGTTACATATTCTTTTGGATATCCAAAATAATTATTTTTTTCTAAGAAGTTATATGTATCTTCATTATTTTGTTTGCTTGTCATTATATACCATGGTATTGTTGTTCCATATTTTTTATTTGCTTCTTTTAAATTTTCTGTTAATATTTCAAATAAGTATTTTCCTTTACCATATACATCTAATTTAAAAGTTCCTTTTGGTCCATTATGCCCTAGTCTTGTTCCTTGACCTCCTGCCATTGTTACTACTGCATATTCACCTTTTTCTATAACTTCTTCTCCTAGCCTATCAAATTTTTCTTTTGTCTCTTTTGATAGTTTTGCTTTATCTAAATATGGTAATGGTTCTATTTTATTTTCTTTTATTTCTATTTCTTTTTTTGTGTTGTCATATAATTCTTTTAATTGATGAAAATCTATTTTATTTATTTGTTCTATTAATTCTTGTTTTTTTTCGCCTTCTAATTTTTCTAATAAATTTATAATATGTTCTTGATTATATATTTTTAATATATCAATTGCATCTTGAATTTTATCCATTATTGTTCGCTCCTTTTGCTTTTTGTATATTATATGTTACTACTCCTAATATTGCCATTTTAGCATATATAGTTATTTTTATCAAGTTTTTTTAAAAAACTTGTCATATATTTAAAATGCTAGCAATATACATTAATTAAAGTAATTAGTACAAACATTTCTTGAAATTTATGAAGGAGGTATATAGATGGAAAATACAAGATTGTATCAAGACATCGCAAAAAGAACTGATGGTGATATTTATGTAGGAGTTGTCGGACCTGTAAGGACTGGTAAATCTACTTTTATAAAAAGATTTATGGATTTATTAGTAATCCCTAATATTGATAATGAATATAAAAAGGAGAGAGCAAAAGACGAACTTCCACAAAGTGCTGGTGGAAAAACTATTATGACAACAGAGCCAAAATTTATTCCAAATGAGGCTATTGAGATTACTTTAAATGATAATTTAAAATTTAAAACAAGACTTGTTGATTGTGTAGGATATTTAGTTGATAATGCAATTGGATATTTAGAAGATGATATGCCTAGAATGGTTAAAACTCCTTGGTCTGATGAGGAAATTCCTTTTGAAAGAGCTGCTGAAATAGGAACTAAAAAAGTAATTACTGAACATTCAACTATCGGTATTTTAGTTACAACAGATGGTTCTATTACAGATATTCCAAGAGAAGACTATATTAAGGCTGAGGAACGTGTTGTAAATGAATTAAAAGAATTAAATAAACCTTTTATTATTTTACTTAATTCAAATGACCCAGATTCTGAATACACAAGAGAACTTGCAGAGAAATTGAGTGATAAATATAATACTTATGTAATGCCTATTAATTGTGAATATCTAACTATTGAAAATATTAATACTATTTTTTCAAAAGTATTATATGAATTTCCAGTTGACCAAATTTGCATTAAATTCCCTAGATGGATAGATGGATTATCTCTTGACCATCCTTTAAAATGTGAATTATATAAAGAAATTAAAGATGCTTTTTCTAATATTAAAGTCTTAAAAGAAATTTCTAATTGTGTTGATACTATTAAACAAACAGAAATAATTTCTAATACTTCAATTTCAGATATGCAATTAGGTACTGGAAAAGTTAATATAGAAATAACATTAAAAGATGAGTTATTTTATCAAGTTCTTTCAGAAATTACTGGTGTTACAGTTACAAATGAAGGTGATTTATTTAGTATTATCTCTGAACTTGCTTCAACTAAGAAAAAATATGACAAAATAGCATATGCCTTAGATGAAGTTGATAGAAAAGGATATGGAATTGTTACTCCTTCAATTGATGAGTTAGTTTTAGAAGAACCAGAAATGGTAAAACAAGGTTCTCGCTTTGGAGTAAAACTAAAAGCTAATGCACCAAGCCTTCATATTATTAAAACCAATGTTGCAACAGAAGTTTCTCCTATTGTTGGCTCAGAAAAACAATCAGAAGAATTGGTTAATTATTTGCTTTCTGAATTTGAAAGTGACCCTAAAAAAATTTGGGAATCAAACATTTTCGGTAAAAGTTTACATGAACTTGTTAATGAAGGTTTACAAACTAAACTTGCTAAAATGCCAGAAGAAGCTCAAATTAAATTACAAGAAACTTTGGAAAGAATCGTTAATGAAGGTAGTGGTGGATTAATTTGTATTATTTTATAGTCTACTTACATAAGTTAAAATATAATTAATCTTTGTTAAGCTTCGTAAAATTAGCTATTTTATTCAAAATATAGGACGGAAGTTTTATAAATCTTTTATAACTTCCGCCCTATATTGTTATTGATTATATAGGATAATTTTTGTAAAGTCTAAATTTCACACAAACTTTTCAATGATTTCTAATATACTTTATTTTTTCAAATTTTTTCTTCTCAATTGACCACATGCTGCATCTATGTCTGAACCTAGCTCTCTTCTTATAGTTGCAACAATTCCATGCTCATTTAAATAATCTCTAAATTTCATTATATTTTCATTTGAACTTTTTGTATATTTACCATTTTCTATTTTATTAATAGGAATTAAATTTACATGGCATAACATTCCTTTTAATAATTTTACTAACCTTTTAGCATCTTCTAAATTATCATTATTTTCTTTTGCTAGTGCATATTCAAATGATATTCTTCTATGTGTTTTTTCTATATAATCTTTACATGCTTGTAATAATTCTTCAATATTATATGCATTATTTACTGGCATCATTTCACTTCTTTTTTCATCTGTTGTAGCATGTAATGATATTGATAATGTACATTGTATATTTTCTTCTGCTAATTTATATATTTTAGGTACTAATCCACTTGTTGATATACTAATATGTCTAGCCCCTATATTTAATCCTTTTGGGTTGTTTATTATTTTAATAGCTTTTACAACATTATCATAATTATCTAATGGCTCTCCTATTCCCATAAATACAATATTAGATATTCGTATATTTTCATCTCTTTCTACTGCCATTATTTGTTCTATTATTTCTCCTGTTGATAAATTTCTTACAAAAGGAATTCCTGTTGATGCACAAAATTTGCATCCCATTTTACATCCTATTTGTGATGATACACATAAACTAAATCCATGATGATATTCCATTAATACTGTTTCTATTGCATTACCATCTAATACATCAAATAGATACTTTTTTGTCCCATCTGTTGCTACTTGTTTTTTTAATATTTCAAATTGCTTTATTTCATAATTTTCTTTTAATTTTTCTCTTAGCTCTAATGATAAATTTGTCATCTCATCAAATGTTGATACTCTTGTTTCATATAGCCATTTAAAGATTTGCTCTGCCCTAAAAGGCTTTTCTCCTATATTTTTTAATTCTTCTTTTAGCTCGTCCATGTTATAGTCTTTTATATTTTTCATTTTTGCTATCCCTTTCATTTATATGTTTTTTGTTGTCATTATCTTAAATACCTTGTTTCCTCTTCTTTCTCCTAATGCTCTTACATATATATCTTTTATTGTATTTAATATTTGTTTATCTGTAAATTTGTTATTTGCTATATTATTAAAATAGATTGTATAATTTTTATTAAACACTTTTACTTTTGTTTTTATTCCAGTATATCCATTTCTTTCGTAAAAATTTTGTCTTCTTTTTCTTATTTCATTTTCCTTTTGATTTTTACCATATCCTACTGTTTCAACTTCTAACACTATTCCTTCTGAATCATGATAATACTCTTTTAACAATTGTAATGCTTTACTTCCATAACCTTTTGATTGATATTTTGGCAATATTGCAAAATACTCTAAAAATATAAATTCTTGTTTAGGTGAGAATGTAACAATCATAAATCCTACTATTGTATCATCATCTTCTTTTATTGCTAATATTTTCATTATTCCATTTAATACATTATGTTTTAATATACTATACGGTTTTCTTTCATAAATTTTAAATATTTTTTTATAATCTTTATACAATTCTAGTTTGAATTGTTTTAACATCATTTCTTCGAGAAATATTTCCATAATTAATAAAATAAACTCCCTTTCTGTTATATTAATTTTATTTATTTTCTAGTTTATCTGTTTTATAAATTCTTATTTTTACAATTTCTGCTTTGTCTGTTTTATTAATCCTTATTTTTATTATTTCCACTTTATACTTTTAGGAATTATAATATTTTTAGGTCTATTTACTTTAATTAGATTTTCATAATTATATATTGTCATATAATCCCTTCCATATAAAAGGAGCATTAATCTTCTTCTTATTTTTTCAAATGGTGTCTCTTTTACTAGTATTAGTCCTGTTTCTATTTTCTTATTTGCCATAATATCACCATTCCAATTATCATTTTTATACTAAACTTTTTCCAAATTCTATTAATTCTTTTTCTGCATCTGAATCTGGTGTCCACATACATCTAATACCATCATTTACAATTTCAAAGCCAGATTTTCTTAATTCTTCTGTTATTAATTTTACAGCTTCTCCACTCCATCCATAGCTACCAAATGCTACTGCCTTTTTACCTTTTAATTTCATACCTTTAATCATTTCTAATATACCTGCTATTGAATGAAGATATCCATTATTTACTGTTGGCGAACCGACTAAAATCATTTTAGATTTAAAAACTTCTGTTAATACATCTGTTTTATCATCTTTTGCTGTATTCATTAATTTAATTGTAACTTTTTCATCTTTTTCTTGTATTCCTTTTGCTATTGCTTCTGCCATTTTTCTTGTATCATTCCACATTGTGTCATATATAATAGTAATTTGCTCTTCTTGATATTTATTTGCCCATTCTAAATATTTTTCTACTATTTGTGTTGGCTCTTTTCTCCAAGTCAATCCATGGCTTGGGCAAATCATATCTATTTGTAAATTCATTGATAAAATTTCTTTTATTTTTTTATCTACCATTATTCCAAATGGTGCTAATATATTTGCATAATATTTCAGTGCTTCTTTATATAATATATCTTGTTCAACTTCATCTGCATATAAATATTCAGAAGCTAAATGTTGTCCAAATCCATCACTTGAAAACAACACATTTTCTTTATCTAAATATGCAAACATTGTATCTGGCCAATGTAACATTGGAGCTTCTATAAATGTTAATGTTTTTTCTCCTAAATTTAATGTATCTCCTGTTTTTACTACTTTAAAATTCCAATCTTTGTGGTATTGACCTTTTATAGATTTAACTCCATTTGCTGTACAATATATTGGAACTTGTGGTATTTCTCTCATCAACTCTATCAATGCTCCACTATGGTCAACTTCACCATGTAATGCAATAATTGCATCTATTTTTGTTAAATCTATATCTTGTTTTAATTTACTAACAAATTCTTTATCATATGGTAACCATGCTGTATCTATTAATACTGTTTTTTCATCTTTTATTAAATAACTATTATATGATGACCCATTTACTGTTGTAAATTCATCACCATGGAATTTTTTTAATTCCCAATCTGTTTTTCCTACCCATGTTATTGTATCTGTTATTTTTCTTCCCAATTTAATACACTCTCCTTATCTTTTTCTTTTAGTATTATATCATTTTATTTTTTTATACACAAGAGGCAAATATGTTCCAACTTACACGATTACTTCTTTGTTTGAAGTAATGGATATTTTATAGTTTAAAACGGAATGCTTTAAATGGCATTCCGTTTCGTTTTATTTTTTCTTTATAGTATTTTAAACTATATTCTTATGTCTGGATTGGTTCTATATTTAATAACTTTTGATTCTCAAAAGTTAATTTCGTGATGCTAGGTTCCTTAATTTCTATTACTTTATTATTAAATATAAGTTTCATTTCATCATTTAAATCACACCAATTTGTTAATAGAAAACTAATTAAAGCTCCATGACTCACTAATACTATTCTTTTTCCTTTATTTTCTTTTAATATTTTTTGTAAAAAATGTGTAACCCTTTTTGTTGCATCTTCACAACTTTCTCCTTCTCTTGCTTTCCATTTTTGATTTTGTAAATATGCTTGCACTACACCAATAGTTTTATTTTAACATTTACAATTAAAAAGCTTATAGCTTCACACCGCAAAATGAGAAAGCTACAAGCTCACAGAAAACAACCTTGGCAAGACATAATGACAATACATCACATGTTTGACTAAGCTGTAAGGGGATATCCCCCTTACACATATTATAAAAGGAGATGTTTAAATTGTCAAGAAATTATAAAAGAGAAAATAAGTGAAGAATTGAAAAAATAGCTAGACTAGGAATAAACCTAATCTAGCTACTATGTATTATTTATAATTTTTATTTATCATATAATAAAAATTATTAAAAAAATATTAGATTTCATGATATAAGACATACTCATGCAACAATATTACTTTATTTAGGTGTAGATGTTAAAACAATTTCAGAGAGGTTAGGGCATTCGGATATTCAAACAACATTAAATATATATGCAGATGTTTTAAAAGAATTAGATGTAAAATCAGTTGAAAAAATAGATAATTTATAATTATCAAATTTGGGTAACCATATTAAAAAAATGCTTAGTTTTCAATAAACGCTTGGGAAATTTTTGGGTAATATACCCCAAAAAATACCTATTTTTACCACTTTTTAGCACTATTTCGATACAATATAAAAATCGTTGTATCTCTTTGTTTTCAAGGTTTACAACGATTTTTTATTTCTTAAATGGCTCCTCTTGTTGGACTCGAACCAACGACCTATCGGTTAACAGCCGAGCGCTCTACCAACTGAGCTAAAGAGGAATATATATAAAATCTGGCGACAACCTATCTTTCCAGCAGGGTAACCCGCAAGTATTTTCGGCACATTTAAGCTTGACTTCTGTGTTCGGAATGGGAACAGGTATTTCCCTAAATGTCATCATCACCAGAAAATTATTAACTTTTTAATGTTCATTTCGTACTTTGCTATTATACATCTTTATATATAATTTTGCAAGTACTTTTTTATATTTTTTACAACTTTTTTTGTTTTATTCATTTTAGTTGTAATTTAGTGTATAGCACACTCAAAAATACATAGATGAAAAATGTTTTAGTTTCGATGACTTCTTTTTTTTAATTGTGGTTAAGCCCTCGATTTATTAGTATTGGTCAGCTTAATACATTACTGCACTTACACCTCC
>CALXFD010000032.1 GCA_944387495.1 uncultured Clostridia bacterium
TTTTGTAATAGCTGCTGTTGTTGTTGTTTTACCATGGTCAACGTGTCCGATTGTACCAATGTTAACGTGTGGCTTTGTTCTTTCAAATTTTGCTTTTGCCATTTTAAAATTCCTCCTTTTTATTTTAGTAAAAGATTTTGTTATTCTTTTCTTTTACTTGATTTATTATTTAAATTTAATGACTTAAATTCTTTTAGTATATGCATTTTATAACATATTTTAGAAAAAATCAAGCTTTTTTCCATATTTTTCTTTACATTCTATACATGGGATAAATATTGTTTTTATATTTATAATCCCATGTATAAAATTAATTATTTACTAATCCTTTTTTGTTCTTGATGCAATGATTTGTTCTAATACTGATTTTGGAACTTCTTCATAGTGTGATGGTTCCATTGAGTATGTTCCTCTACCTTGTGTTTTAGAACGTAAGTCTGTTGCATAACCAAACATTTCTGAAAGTGGTATAAATGCATGGATTTCTTGCATTCCATCATTTCCATCCATACCTTCCATTCTTCCTCTTCTTGAGTTTACATCTCCTATAACATCTCCCATGTATTCTTCTGGAACTGTTATTTCTACTTTCATAATTGGTTCTAATATAACTGATTTAGCTTGTTTACAACCTTCTTTGAAAGCCATAGATGCTGCAATTTTGAATGCCATTTCAGAAGAGTCAACTTCGTGGTATGAACCATCAACTAATGTACATTTGAAATCTATAACTGGGTAACCAGCTAATATACCAGTTTCTGCTGCTTCTCTCATTCCTTGTTCAATTGGTTTGATGTATTCTTTTGGTACAGCTCCACCAACAATTTTGCTTTCAAATTCAATTCCTTTACCTGGCTCTAATGGTTCCATTTCAAACCAAACATCACCATATTGTCCTTTACCACCAGATTGACGAATGAATTTACCTTGAACTTTTACTTTATTTCTAATTGTTTCTTTGTAAGCAACTTGTGGTTTACCTACATTACATTCTACTTTGAATTCTCTTTTTAATCTATCAACAATGATATCTAGGTGTAATTCACCCATACCAGCTATGATAGTTTGTCCTGTTTCTTGGTTTGTATATGTTTTAAATGTTGGATCTTCTTCTGCTAATTTTGATAATGCTATACCCATTTTTTCTTGTGCTACTTTATCTTTTGGTTCAATAGCTATATCAATAACAGGCTCTGGGAATTCCATAGATTCTAATATTACAGGATGGTCTGGATCACATAAAGTATCTCCTGTTGTTACATCTTTTAATCCTACTGCTGCTGCTATATCTCCTGCATATACTTTATCTATATCTTCTCTATGATTTGAGTGCATTTGTAGAATTCTACCTATTCTTTCTTTTTTATTCTTGTTTCCATTTAATACAGTTGAACCTGAATCTAATGTACCTGAATAAACTCTAAAGAAACATAGTTTTCCAACAAATGGGTCTGTTGCAATTTTAAATGCTAATGCTGCAAATGGTTCTGAATCAGATGTTTTTCTTTCTACTTCATTACCATCTTCGTCAACACCTTTGATATGTGGTATATCTAATGGTGATGGCATATAGTCAACTATTGCATTTAATAATTCTTGAACACCTTTATTTTTGTATGAAGAACCACATGTTACTGGAACTATTGTGTTTGCAATTGTTCCTGTTCTTAATCCTTTTTTGATTTCTTCTTCTGTTAGTTCTTCACCATCTAGGTATTTCATCATTAATTCTTCATCTTGTTCTGCAACAGATTCTATCATTTTTTCTCTATATTCTTTTGCCATTTCAGCCATGTCAGCTGGAATGTCTGTTTCTTCAATTTCTTTTCCTAAATCATCTTTATGGATGAATGCTTTCATTTTTATTAAGTCAACAATTCCTTGGAAATTGTCTTCTGCTCCAATTGGTAATTGAATTGGTACAGGGTTTGCTCTTAATCTTGTTTTTAATTGTTCTACGCAAAGTAAGAAGTTAGCTCCTGTAACGTCCATTTTATTTACATATACCATTCTTGGAACTTGGTATTTATCAGCTTGTCTCCAAACTGTTTCTGTTTGTGGTTGTACACCACCTTTTGCAGCTAATACTGTAACTGCACCATCAAGAACTCTTAAACTTCTTTGAACCTCTACTGTAAAGTCAACGTGTCCAGGAGTATCTATAATATTTATTCTATTATTATTCCAGAAACATGTTGTAGCAGCAGATGTAATTGTTATACCTCTTTCTTGTTCTTGTTCCATCCAGTCCATAGTAGCTCCACCATCATGAACTTCACCTATTTTGTGAGTTTTACCTGTGTAAAACAAAATTCTTTCTGTTGTTGTTGTTTTACCAGCATCGATGTGAGCCATGATTCCTATATTTCTTGTTCTTTCTAGTGGATATTCTCTTCCTGCCATTTATATTTCCCCCTTTCGTTATTTTAACGAATTTTACCATTTATAGTGAGCGAAAGCTTTATTAGCTTCTGCCATTCTATGTGTATCTTCTTTCTTCTTGAATGCTCCACCGTTTCCGTTTACAGCATCTATTAATTCACCTGCTAATTTTTCAGCCATAGTTTTTTCATGTCTGTTTCTAGCATATGTTACTATCCATCTTAAACCTAATGTTTGTCTTCTTTCTGGTCTAATTTCTAATGGAACTTGGTATGTTGCTCCACCAACTCTTCTAGCTTTAACTTCAAGAACTGGCATTACATTTTCTAATGCTGCTTCAAAAACTTCTAATGGATTTTTTCCTTCTTTTTCTTTTATGATGTCGAATGCATCATATACTATTCTTTGAGCAACTGATTTTTTACCATCTAGCATAACATTGTTTACTAATTTTGTAACAACTTTGCTATTATATATTGGATCTGGTAATACATCTCTTTTTGCTATATATCCTTTTCTTGGCACTATTCTTCCCTCCTTAATTTTTTATTTATTTGAGAATATTTTTTTATTCTCATGAATACTTAAAAAAGTATTCTAGGTACTCTGAAAAGTTTTTCTTTTCCGTATAGTGCTTTATAATCTATCTAAATTTAAGTACCTAAGTTTAGTAAGAGTACAAGCACTAGTTCTTTTCTTTTCTGCTTTCAATTTGTTTTCTATTTTTTAGGTTTTTTAGCTCCATATTTAGAACGAGCTTGCATTCTATCTTTAACACCAGCTGTATCTAATGTTCCTCTTATGATATGGTATCTAACACCTGGAAGGTCTTTTACCCTACCACCTCTGATTAATACAACACTGTGTTCTTGTAGGTTATGTCCTATACCTGGGATATAAGATGTTACTTCATAACCATTTGAAAGTCTAACTCTGGCAACTTTTCTTAAAGCTGAGTTTGGCTTTTTAGGTGTAACTGTTTTAACAACTGTACATACTCCTCTTTTTTGTGGAGCTCTGTTGTTTGTTAATCTCTTATTTTTTGAGTTCCATCCATGTTGTAGAGCTGGAGATTTTGATTTTGTTACTCCTGTTTGTCTTCCTTTTCTTACTAATTGATTAATTGTTGGCACTTAAATTTCACCTCCTGTTTTTTATTTTTGATGATTTTTACATGTAATATTATTGAAATATTCATGTTTATAAAATCAAATAACCGTTACGGAATTGCACAATACATGCACTTTATCGTAACGGTTATTATTTTATCATTTTTTACTTAATAAGTCAATAAAAACTTGGATTTTTTTCCAAGTTTCTATTTCCCTTTATTATTTTTCTTCTCCACTATCTCTTTCTTGCATTATTTTTTTAACATCTGATGCCATTTCTTCTTGTGTCTCACTTAGTACTTTTTTAACTGCCTTATCTTCTATAATATTATTTGGATTTCCTACTTTAAGACTTTTTGCCATTTCAACTCTTCCTGTATTTCTTAATAACTTGTCATTTGACATTGCTAGATTATTATTTTCTAATATTTCACTTTTTGCTTTTTCAATTTTTTGAGCTATATCCTTGTTATCTTTTTGCTTATCAAATATATTTTCTTGTTTTTTTGGATTTTCTCCTTCTTTTAAAGCTCTATTTTTATTAAATATTTTTCCTAATATTTTTCCGCCTAATTTTTCTTCTAATTTAACAAATTTGTTTAATCTGAATTTTTTCCAAATGCTTAATCCTTCCATATTATGTACTAATTCAAAAGGTAAATCTTTTTTATCATATAAACAAGTAATATATTCTTTCAATTGAGATGGATTATTCTCTAATGCTGCTACTATACTAGGATTAACTCTTCTCTTTAAAAGTAGAGACGGAATTAAAGAACCTGTTATTTCTTCACATATATTACCAATTTTCATATTTCTAAATAATGCTTTTTTATTAATATCATTAGAAATATCCTTAGCATTTCCATCTTTGTCTTCAAAATAAATTTTTCCATCATTTTCTAATATTTCGATATAATCAATATCTTTTAGTTTTTCTTTTGTTTTTATAGAAACTTTTGGAGTTTCTCTTAAATCATCATGTGTTAAATGAATATTAGCATAATTTCTATTTTCTTTTTGCATATCATTTATAACATTATTTATTGTATTATTTTTTTCAAATACATTTGCGTTACTTGGTTTAAATTCTTCTTTTTTCTCTTCCTTTTTCTCTTCTTTTTTCAATGCAGGATTATTATTTTTTAACTCTTCTGGTTTATATTCTTTATTTATATCTTTTTTAAATTGAATATATTCTTCTTGTAGTTCTTTTAATAAAAAATCCTTTATTTCCTCAGCTGAAGATTTATCGTTTGCTTTTATAAAATCTTTCTTTTCGCTTATTTTACTTTCCAAAAATTGTTTATATTTTTCATCTCTTACTTTTTTAGGATTTTTCTTTTCATCTTCCTCAATTTCTCTTAATTGTTCTTCATATCCTTTTAACTCTTTTTGTGCATTTATTAGTTCTTTTGAAGCATTATTTCTATCATCTTTTTTATTTTTATTATAATCAGATAATATTTCCTCTGTCAATTTTTCTTTTCTATTTTTTGCTTCTTCTAAAATTTTTTTATTTTCTTGTACTAATCTTGCTTTTTGTCCTTCTTTTTCTTTATCTTCTTTAATTTCATTTTCTAATTGAACTATTTTTTCCATATAAATTTTTGTATTTGCTTCAAAATCTTTCATTCTATCTGGTCTTACAGAAGCTATCATATTTTCATAGCCCTCTATCATTTTTTCCTTATTTTTTATAATAGTTTTATAATCAATATTTAATTTATCAATTTCTTCCATTTCTCTAGCATTTTTTATGTATCTTGATTTTAAATCTGAAAAACTTATATTACTTTTCATATTAACCCCTTTCGAATGTTGTTTACATTCATACAAAATATCTATTATTAATTATACCAACAAATTTTAGTTTTTTCAATAGTTTTATGTAAAATTCTGTCTTTTTTAATCTAATTGTCAAAAATTTAAACCTTATTTCTTCCTTTTGATAATTTTTACACACAAAATCAATCATTCCTAATTGTTTTTTTGTATATCACTATTTTAATTGAAAGAAATTTATAGTAATTTTACATATTAAATTTTAAAAAAAGAAAACTCCTCTTAATTAGAGGAGAAAAAGAATTATTCTTTTTGCAATACAGTTACCTCATTGGAAAGCAAATGTATGATGTACTATTGATTGTTGTTACTTTGTACAACCCTTTAATGAATCTCACTTCCTTCACCATAGTTGTTTTCCATTTGGTGAGTTTAATTCTCTCACCTGAACATTCAATTTTGAAACATGACATGCAACTGCCATTCTCTGGTTCTTGCATAATTACTGCGAAATGCACGTCCTCAACAGGCATATAGAGAACTCTCGTAACATAATAAGAATTTCTCGTCGTTACACTAAATATATTACATGCCAACTTAGTTACTCTTTGTACTGTTGTTGTTTCCGTATCACGGAAATAAATTTCATTTGAATTCGGCTTTCTTTCTAGTCTCCGACACTTATAATGTTCTCCCACCTTAGGAAGGGCTGTCGCAATTGCCATATATGACTTAGTAGGATTAACATCAACATCTACTTTTTGATTAACAAATGCTCCCATAATTGCGTTCATAATTGATTCTTCAACTGTTCTTGCCATTTTTTTACCTCCAAAATTTTTTAGTTAATTAATGCTGTTAATAGTAACTGTAAACGCGAGGTTTACAAGCATAGACACTTTGTCTATATATTTTCTATTATATCATATTTACATAAAAGTGTCAAAATTAACTAAGGACGTTTCTTTTTGGACATTTTTGTCCATTTGGGGACAGTTCTTATTTATTAGTTGGTGTCCTTGGATATATATATTATATTTTTGCTTTCTCGCCTGGAACAGAATGAGAAATAGAATTAGTTAGGCTTTCGCATGAGGAACGTTCACGGTACCCGAAATGTCAATGTAGGGGGTCTGAGTGAAAGAGGCTCATAAGAAAGCCTTACTAATTCTTTTCGAATGACAGTGACCAAGAGAAAGTGAAAATATAATATATATATCCAAGGACACCAACTAATAAATAAGAACTGTCCCCAAATGGACAAAAATGTCCAAAATGAAACGTCCCCAATTGGACACTATTGTGCTAAGCTTCTTTCTGCTAGTTTTCTGTATCTTTCTTTTTTGTCTTTTATTTTTTTGCCTTCTAATTCTGGCAGTATTCCAAAGTTTGCATTCATTGGTTGGAATTTTGTATTTGGTGTTGATATATATTTTGCTAATGCTCCTATTACAGTGTATTCTGAGAATGTTATTTTGTGGTCATCATGTTTTTCTTGTTTTTTTGTGAAGTCATTTACTGCGTTTATTGCTGATACCATTCCTGATGATATTGATTCTACATATCCTTCTACTCCTGTAATTTGCCCTGCAAAATATATGTTGTTATTTTGTTTTAGGTTATATGTTTCATCTAGTAATTCTGTTGAGTTTATATATGTGTTTCTGTGCATTACTCCATATTTTACGAATTCTGCGTTTTCTAAGCCTGGTAACATGCTAAATACTCTTTTTTGTTCTCCAAATTTTAAGTTTGTTTGGAATCCTACTAGGTTATAGATACTTGCTTGTTTGTCATCTTGCCTTAGTTGTACTACTGCATATGGTCTTTTTGCTGTTCTTGGGTCATCAAATCCTACTGGTTTTAGTGGTCCAAATCTTAGTGTGTCTATTCCTCTTTTTGCCATTATTTCTATTGGCATACATCCTTCGAATATTTCTCTTTTTTCAAATTCGTGTAGAGTGACTACTTCTGCTTTTATTAGTTCATTATAAAAGTTTTCATATTCTTCTTTGTTTAGTGGAAGATTTATATAACTTTGTTCTTTTCCTTCTTGTTTTTCTAGTCTTTGTTTCCATTCTTCTATTGTTTCATCTTTTTTCTTTTCTTGGCTATATCTATCTCCATAAAATGCTATGTCAAAGTTTATACTTTCTTTTGCAACTATTGGTGCTGCTGCGTCATAGAAATATAGTTTGTCTTGACCTGTTAGTTCTTGTATGTTTTTTGCTAAGTCGTCTGATGTTAATGGCCCTGTTGCTATTATTACTATTCCTTCTTTTGCTATTTCTTCTATGTTTTTTATTTCTTCATTTATTATTTCTATTAGCGGTTCTTTTTTTATTTGTTCTGTTACTTTTTGTGAAAATATTTCTCTATCTACTGCAAGTGCTTGCCCTGCTGGGACACTTGTTTCATCTGCTATTTTTATTAAAAGTGAGTCTAATCTTCTTAATTCTTCTTTTAATAGTCCACATGCATTTGTTAGTAAGTTTGATTTAAAAGAATTGCTACATACAATTTCTGCTAGGTTTTGGTTGCTATGTGCTGGGGAATATTTTTTTGGTTTCATTTCATATAGTTTGACTTTTATGCCTCTTTTTGCTATTTGGTATGCTGCTTCTGAGCCTGCTAGACCTCCACCTATTACTGTTATATAATCTTTCATTTATTTTTTATATTATCAACCTATTATAATTTTTAGGTTATCTCCTTTCTCTAATTTTTTTAGATTTTTGGGCTTATCCATCTTATATTTTTTATCTTATTTTAATTAAAATATTTTATCTTTCTTTGCTATTTCGCTCTTCTTCTATTCTTTTTTCTATTTCTTGTGCTTGTTCTGGTGTCATAAACTCTATTCCTGGCTGTTCTTCTATATATCTTTTTCTAAATTTTAGATAGTCTAATTCTTTTTCTAATTTTGCTTTATATGAAGTATCATAATCTATGCTTTCTCTTCTCATTGTTTTATAAATATCTAATATTGTTGTTATTAAATCAATTTTTTCTTCTAGTTTTGTATCATTGTTTGATATTCTTTCTAGTGCTGAAATGGCACTATTTAGTTCTTCTCTAACTTCTCTTTCTCTTCTTAAATCTGCATAGTCCTCTGTTATTGGTTTTTTTGGCATTTTATATTCCCCCATTTCTTTTTTATTTCTTAATATATCTTTATTTTTCTTTTTGTTTAATTTACTGTTAACTTATTTTATAATTGAAAAAATATTCTTAAATCTAGTCTCTTATAAGAAATATTACATACTATTATTTTTAATTTATATATAAAAATTAAATCTCAAATAATTTCATTATATCATCTTTTGATAGTTGATTAATAAATGTTCCTTTTGTATCTAACATATTATCCATCAATTCTGCCTTTTTTTGTTGTAATTCATAGATTTTTTCTTCTATTGAATTTTTTGTGATTAGCTTATATACTTGTACATTATTTTTTTGACCTATTCTATATGCTCTATCTGTTGCTTGATTTTCTGTTGATAAATTCCACCATGGGTCATAGTGTATTACCATATCTGCTCCTATTAGGTTTAGTCCTGTTCCTCCTGCTTTTAGTGATATTAAGAATATTTTGATTTCTGGGTTTTCGTTAAATTCGTCTACAAGTCTCATTCTTTCTTCTACTTTTGTTGCTCCTGTAAGTTTAAAATATTTTATTTTTCTTTTTGCTAATTCTTTTTCTATTATTTCAAACATTGATGTATATCCTGAAAATAGTAATATTTTATGGTTTGCTTTTACTGCATCTTCTATTATTTCTACACATTGTTCTAATTTACTACTTCCTGCTGTGTAGTCTGATATAAATAGGCTTGGGTGGCAACATATTTGTCTTAGCCTTGTTAATGCTGCTAATATTTTTATATGGCTTTTTCCTAATCCGTTTAAATCTATTTCATCTGCTACTTCTTGTTTTGCTTGTGCTAGATATGATAGATATATATTTTTTTGTTCTTCATTCATTTCATTATCTAGTACTGTTACAGTTTTTTCTGGTAATTCTGTTAATACTTCTTTTTTTGTTCTTCTTAATACAAATGGTTCTATTAACATTTTTAATTTTGCCATTACTGCTTGATTTTCGTCTTTTACTATTGGTGTTTCATACATTGTTTTAAATTTTTTGTATGTAAATAAATATCCTGGCATGATATAGTCAAATATTGACCATAATTCTGCCAGTGAATTTTCTATTGGGGTTCCTGTTAATGCATATTTTGTGTCTGCTTTTAATTGTTTTATTGATTTTGCATTTTGTGTATTGCTATTTTTTAAGTATTGTGCTTCATCTGCTATTATATATCTAAATTGCTGATTTTTTTCTTTGTATAAATCTATATCTCTTTTTAGTAAGTCATATGATGTTATTATTAAATCATAGTCTTGTATTTGTTCTATTTTTTCTTTTCTTTCTTTTAATGTTCCTTTTATTACCATTGTTTTAAGTGTTGGAGCAAATTTATTTGCTTCACTTTGCCAGTTTAATGATAATGAACTTGGTGATATTACTATACTTGGTCTTTTTTGAGAAGGTTCTTCATTTTGTACATAGTCTAAAATTATAGAAATAATTTGTATTGTTTTTCCTAATCCCATGTCGTCTGCAAGTATTCCACCAAATTTATAATTATCTAATATTTTTAGCCATTTAAAACCTGTTTTTTGATAATATCTTAATGTTGCATTTAGATTTTGTGGAAGTTCTATTTCTTCATCTATATTTTCTTTTCTTAGCCCTCTTACTGTTTTTTTGTATTCATCATTTTTGTTTACTTCTTTTACGTCTTTTAGAAGTTTGTCTAAATAGAAACTTCTATATACAGGTAACTGGATTTCTCCTTTTTCTAAGTCTTTATATTCTATTCCCATTCCTGTTGATAGTTTTTCTATAAATTCTATTTCTTTGTTGTCTTCTAAGTTTATAAAACTTCCATCTTTTAGTCTGTAATATTTTTTCTTTAATTCGTATTTTTGCATAACTTTTGTTAATTCTTTTACATCTATTTCTAAGTTTTCTAGGTTAATTGATAACAAATTGTTTTCTATTTTTACACCTAGATTTCCTATTTTAGGTTGTCTTATTTGTTTTTGCTTAAAATTTTCTGTTACCATTACTTCAAATTTTTGCATATAGTAATTTATATCATTACTCATAAATTCATAGATTTTGTCATCATTTGGTAAGATAAATCTTAGATTTTTTATATCTAACATAAATCCTGTTTTTCTAAATATATTTAATGCTTTTGTTTCTTCTATTTTGTTTCTAGGAATTTGTATATTTGCTTTTTCATCTAGTGGATTAAATTCTTCGTTTTCATAGCAAAATTTAACATCTGCTATTAGATAATTGTTTTTGTCAAAGTCTAAATATACTTTTACAACTAATGTTTTTGGTTTATATTTTTCTATTTCTTTTTCTGGTATATTTTCTATTGTTATTGCATTTTTTACTTTTGGCATTACTACTGAAAATAGTTCTGACAATTCTTGTTCTCCTAGTTTTACTTCTGTCATGTAGTTTTGCCTAAATAGTTCTAATAATTTTAGTTTTGTTTTTTCAAATTCTTGTGTACATCTATATAATTTGTCATTTGTTAATATATATTTATATTCTTTTCCTTGTAATATAGATAGTTTGTAGATTTCTACATTTGGCACTATTTCGTATTGTTTGTCTGCTATTCTCTTTAATTCAAATTGTAAGTTTGGTTCTTCTTGTGTGAATTCTATTTTTGTACTTATAGTATCTTTTTTAAAATCTACTTTTTTTCCTTTTAGAATTTCAAATAGTTCATCTATTCCACTGTTTCCTAATATTATACTTGTTTCACTTAGGGCATTTCCATAAAACCTGTAATTACTGTTTGAATTTGAGTTTGCATATTTTATTATTTCTGCATATTTCATTAAGAAATCTAATAATGGTCTTGCTTCTTCTTCAAAACTTTCTTTTGTGTGTACAAATTTTAGTTTTTGACCATAACTGTATAATTCCTTTTGGAGCATTCTTGTGTAGAATTCTGATAAGTTTTTTATTTTGTACATTTTTTTTGTTCCTATTTTGAATTCTACTTTTAAATCTCCTGTAAATCTGTCATAAAATATTTGTGGTTCTAGTTTTACATCGCCTTTTATGTTTAATTCTTTTTCTTCTTCT
Organism: uncultured Clostridia bacterium; assembly: GCA_944387495.1. GTDB lineage: Bacteria > Bacillota > Clostridia > TANB77 > CAG-508 > CAG-269. Next base: position 11,464 of record CALXFD010000032.1, read on the forward strand.
ATTCCTTCTAGTTCTTCATTGTAGAAGATGTTTACCATTTGTTTGAAACTTCTGTAATTTTTATCAAAATTGTTGCTGTGTGAAAAGTATCCTAAACCTATATCTAAATCTTCTTCGTCTTCATCTTCTATTTCATTATAGTCTGCAAATTTTAATATTGTTGCTAATGAGTGTTTACATGTTCCATAATGGTTATAGTAATCTGGACATGTACATGATATATCTTCTATTTCTCCATTTTTTACTAGTACATATGTGTCATATATATCATTTCCTTCAACTTCTCCTTTTACTTCGAAGTTTAACGGGTTTTCATATTCATATTTTAGGATTTTTACTTTTTTTTGTGCTTTATATTTTCTTGCTTTTTCTGCACGAGCAGAGCCTGCGTCTTCTATTAAGTTTTCTATTATATTTCTATTTATTAACATATACGTTTTCTCCTTTTTTACAGCATAATATTATATAATAGATTTTGGTTTTTTTCAAGCTTTTGCGAGGATAAAAAAACTATTCTATATAAAATAAACCCTCTTTATTAAGATTTTTACTTAATAAGGAGAGTTTATTTTAATATTAAATAGTTTTTTACATTCTTTATGGTTTTAGTGCTGTAATTGGCACAATATATTATCTCTAAAATGATATAATCTATCTACTTTATTATTATACTTACCATATGATATATTTAATCTCAATAGTTAATATACATTTTTTAATAATTTTGATATACGTTTTTTAACTGTTTTAATATACATTTTTTAATGATTTTGATATGCACTTTTTAAAATATTTTCTAAATACTCTATTAAAAATAATGGTATATTAATAACCTTTTCATCTTTTTTCAAATTGTTCATTGAAAATCTTATAGATACCTTATTATCAAATTTTTGATTATATTTTGTTAAACTTATATTATTTGAAGATTTATTTGCTTTTACTTCAATAGGTATAATCTCATTTTTATATTGAATTATAAAATCTATTTCATGTCTATCAAATATATAATAATTTGGTAATGTATCAAGTGTTATATTTAACATATTTAATACAAAATTTTCTGTAAATGCTCCTTTGAATTCTTCGAATAGTTTATTTCCTTGCACTACTATTCTACTATCTAAATTTGCCATTTTCCTTAATAAACCTACATCATTCATATATATTTTAAATGAGCTTAAATCATTATATGCTTTTAATGGAAAATCTGGTTTTGTTATATTATATACCTTATAAATCAAATTCGCATCATTTAGCCAGTTTAAAGAATTTTCATATTCTCTTGCCCTTGCTCCTTGTTTTATTGTTTGATATAAAAATTTTTTATTTTCTTTTGCCAATTGTGAAGGTATACTATTCCATATTAAAGATATTTTATTAGCTTCACTATCTTGTGTATGTTTTGAAAAATCACTTTCATATGCCCTTAATATATTTTCTTGTACTTTGTTTACTAATTCCATGTTTTTTTCATTTACCCATACTTGTACTACTTCTGGCATTCCACCTATTATGAAATATGCTTTTAATTTTTCCTCTAATTGATTAAAAAATATGTCTGGTATATTTTCTATTTGAGTAATTGTTTCCATATAATCTACTAAATTTTTGCAATTATCTGCTAATAGAAATTCTGTAAATGTCATTGGATACATATTTAAAAAATCTACTTTTCCTACTGGAAATGATGTATGTGATAATCTAATTCCTAGTAGACTTCCTGCACATACTATATGATATTCGTTTGCTTCTTCTTGAAAGTATTTTAGGCTATTTAACGCATCTGGGCATTCTTGAATTTCATCAAATATTATTAATGTTTTTTCTGGTAATATTGCTTTTCCATATATAAATGATAATTGTTCTAGTATTCTTTTTGGATTTTTGGTATTTGTAAATAGATTATATAAGTCTTCATCATGGTCAAAATTGAAATATGCTACTCCTTCATAATTGTTTTTTCCAAATTGTTTTAATATATATGTTTTTCCTACTTGCCTTGCTCCTTTTAAAATTAGAGGTTTTCTATATTTACTATTTTTCCATTTAATTAAGTCATTTAATATGTATCTTTCCATAGTCCTCACTCCCTTTATATTATATGAACTATTATAATAATTATACCTCTTTTTCACATTTTTGTAAACTTTTTTGGCATTTTTATCACACTTTTGTAACTATTTTTGAAGAATTTATCACATTTTTGCAAGTTTTTTTATGTATTTTTTCACACTTTTGCAAACGATGTGCAATTTTTAAGCATTTTGATATACATTTTTTATTCTTCATATTATTAAAAAGGTTGCAAATTTATGTATTTGCAACCTTTTTATTTTAACTAGTATTTTTATTTACGTTTTGCTTTCTTTCTTCCAAACATTAATCCTACTGCTAGTAATATTAATATTTGTAATGCTCCTATCATTATTACTCTATCATTACT
>CALXFD010000033.1 GCA_944387495.1 uncultured Clostridia bacterium
CTCTCAATTTGCGTTTTGGATGCTAGCATTTTTTCATTATGACCATGCGCTAGCATTTAGTACAATTGTTATTACTAATGCTATTAATGTTATTCCTTTGTTTGTGTTCTTTACTTTTGTTTTTTCCTTTTTCATTTTCTACTCCTCTTTGAACTTTTTTATTGTTTCCATCTTATCATTTTTCTTTTACTTTTTCAATCTTTGTAATTGAATTGTAATATTAATAAATTTAATTTGTAACAAGGATATGTCTTAAAACTTTAAGATGAGTCGATTTGACACGTCCCCAATGTTCCAAAATATATTGCTCTTGAATATTATATATGGTATAATTATAATTGAGGGATGAATATGGAAAATAATTTGATTCAAAAATATGATGAAGAATTTTTGAATATAATAGATGAAATTATAAATAATGAAACTGTTCAAGAGATGAAGAAGTATCGTCAACATTATGAAACTACTTGTTTTGATCATTGTCTTGCTGTTTCATATTATTGTTTTTTGATTTGTAAAAAGTATAATTTAGATTATAAGTCTGCTGCTAGGGCTAGTATGTTGCATGATTTGTTTTTATACGATTGGAGAGTAAAACAACCTGGTAGAAAAGGTTTACATGCTTTTACTCATGGTAAAATTGCTTGCGAAAATGCTTGCAAATTGTTTGATTTGAACGATAAGGAAAAAGATATGATTATAAACCATATGTGGCCTGTTACTCTTGCTTTTCCTAAGTCAGTAGAAGGGCTTATTTTAACTTTTGTTGATAAATATTGTGCTATGTCTGAAACTTTTGAAGTTTTAAAAAGTAGAATGTTTATGAAGAAAGTATTTAAATATGCATATGCTTTCCTTAGTTTATTGATTATTAGATTTTAAACTGTTTTTTTCTTCTTTCTCTTCTCTTTTTTCTCTTTTTGTAATATAATGTCAGTAGAATAAAAAAATATAATTATATTTTTTAAGTATTTTATAATAAAATAAGGTGATTTTATGAAAAAAATTTTATTCAAGGGCTGTGGAACAGCTATTAGTACCCCATTTGATGAGAATGGTGTTAATTTAAAAGAATTTGAGAGATTAGTTAATTTCCAAATTGAAAATGGAGTAGATTCAATTATTGTTTGTGGTACAACTGGTGAAGCTTCTACTATGACTCTTGATGAAAAACTTGCTACTATTTCATGTGCTGTTAAGACTTCACATGGTAGAGTTCCTATTATTGCTGGAACTGGTGGTAATAATACTAAACAAGTTATAGAATATTCTAAGCAAGTTGAGAAATTAGGTGTTGATGGTTTATTAATTGTTACTCCTTATTACAATAAATGTACACAAAATGGTTTAATTGAACATTATAAATTGATAGCAAGTGAAGTTTCTTTACCTATTATTTTATATAGTGTGGCTGGAAGAACTGGTGTTAATATTGAACCAAAAACTTGTTATGAACTTTCTAAGATAGAAAATATTGTTGCTATAAAAGAAGCAAGTGGTAATTTGTCACAAGTTGCTGAAATTGCTCATTTATGTGGCGATAATTTACATATATATTCAGGAAATGATGACCAAGTTCTACCTGTTCTTTCATTAGGTGGTTTAGGTGTAATTTCTGTTCTTTCTAATGTTAAGCCACAATATACTCATGATATGGTTCAAAATTTCTTTGATGGTAATATTAAAAAGGCAACAGAAATGCAATTACATGCTTTACCTTTAATTAAGGCTCTATTTTCAGAGGTAAATCCTATTCCTGTAAAAGAAGCTTTAAATATTATTGGATTTGACTTTGGAGTTCCTAGATTGCCTCTTACAAAAATGACTGAAAGTAAAGCAGAAATTTTGAAAAAAGCCATTTTAGATTTTTAAATTTTAAGCTATTTTAATTAAATATTTAATTTTAGTTATAATTTACTATTATTAATATTATTACATTTTATATTACATAACTAGAAAATTGAAGTTAGCAAATTCAAAATATTATAAATATTTCTATTATAATAATTAATAAATTACTTAATATATAAGATATTGTAAGATTTGTTTATAAAAATGGAGGAAATAAATATGGTAGAAGTTTTAGTAAATGGTTGCAATGGAAAAATGGGTAGTATTGTTTGTGATTTAGTTTCTAAAAGTGAAAATTTAGAATTAGTTGGTGGATTTGATAAAGATAATCTAAATAATACTAAATTTCCTGTTTTTACAAATATAGAAGAAATTAATGTAAAAGCTGATGTTATTATAGATTTTTCTATTCCTATTGCAACTTTGAATATATTAAAATATGCAGTAAAAGAAAATATACCTGTTGTAATTGCAACTACTGGCTTTACTGATGAACAAAATAAGGAAATTGAAGAATGTAGTAAAAAAATTGCTATTTTTAAATCTGCTAATATGTCTTTTGATATAACTCTTATGAAAAAAATTGTTTCATATATTGCACCAATTTTAAAAAATACAGATATCGAAATAGTAGAAACACATCATAATAGAAAAATTGATAGTCCTAGTGGTACAGCTCAAATGCTTGCAGATGCTATAAATTCTTCATTAGATAATTCTCATTATTGTGAATATGATAGACATTCTAAACATGAAAAAAGAGATAAAAATGAGATTGGTATGAGTTCTATTCGTGGTGGAAATATTGTTGGTGAACATGAAGTTAAGTTTTTTGGAGAGTTTGAGACTTTTGAGATTAAACATACTTCTTATTCTAGAAATGTATTTGCAGAAGGTGCTTTAAAAGCTGCTGAATTTGTTGTTAAGCAAAATGCAGGTTTATACAATATGGATAATATTTTTAATATTTAATAAGGCAATTAACGCAATCTAATATTATTATCAATTTTAGTAAAATTTTATTATTTTTATATTTGAAATAAAAAAGACATTTAGTTAGATTTTTCTAAATGTCTTTTTTATTTATATTATTCAGCTGATTTTTCTTCTTTTTTTGCTTCTTCTGCTGGTGCTTCTTTTACTTCTTCAACTGGTTCTTCTTTTACTGTATCAACAACTTCTTCTTTTACTACATTTTCTGTTTCAACAGCTGGTGCTTCTTCTGGTGCTGATTCTACTGCTGGTTCTTCTACTAAGTCTTCTTTTAGAACTATTTCTCTATCTTCGATTCTAGCTCCTATTTGTTCCTTAGTTTTAGCAGCTTTACCAACTCTGTCTCTTAGATAATATAATTTTGCACGTCTTGCTTTACCAACTCTTACTAGTTCTACTTTTTCAACTAATGGTGAGTGTACTAAAAATGTTTTTTCTACTCCTACCCCATATGATGTTTTTCTAACTGTAAATGTTTGGTTTAATCCTCCACCTTGTACTTTTATAATTATTCCTTCAAATACTTGGATTCTTTCTTTATTTCCTTCTTTTATTCTTACGTGCACTTTTACTGTATTACCAACTTTTAATTCTGGTATTTTGTTTTTAAGTTGTTCATGCTCTATTGATTTTATAATATCCATGTCAGAATTTCCTCCTTTTCTTTTAATGTCAGATATGCAATTTATATGCTATCTGCGTTTTTATTTTTTAATAATTCTGGTCTTTTATTTTTTGTTATTTCTAATGATTTTTCTTTTCTCCATTTTTCTATATTTTTGTGATGTCCTGAAAGTAAAACCTCTGGTACTTTTTCACCTTCAAAAATTTCTGGTCTTGTATATTGAGGGTATTCAAGTAGTCCTTCTGAAAAACTTTCTTCTTTTATTGATTCTTCATTTAGAACTCCTTCTACATATCTACTAACACTATCTATTAAAACCATTGCTGGAATTTCTCCACCTGTTAATACATAATCTCCAATAGATATTTCCTCATCTACAATTTTATCTAGTACTCTTTGGTCTATCCCTTCATAATGTCCACAAAGTATAATTAAATGGTTTTCTTTTGATAATTGTTCAACTTTTTTTTGATTTAATACTTTTCCTTGTGGTGACATATATATTACTTTTGCATTTTCACTTTTTATTGATTTATATGCATCATATACTACATCTGGTTTCATTATCATACCAGCTCCGCCACCATATGGTGTATCATCTACTTTTTTGTGTTTGTTTTTTGAAAAATCTCTAATATTTATTAAATTAATATCTATTAGTTCTTTTTCTATTGCTTTTCCTATAATGCTTTGTTTTAATATGTCAAACATTTCTGGGAATAATGTTAAAATATCAAATTTCATTTTTATTTCCTTTCTAATATTTGTATATTTAAAACAGATTACAGTTTATATTAATCCTTTTATTAAGTGAACAATTATTTTATTATTTTTTATATCAATTTGTTTTATAACATCTGAAATTGCTGGTAATAGAATTTGTTTTCCTAAGTCATTTTTTACCACATATATGTCATTGCTTCCTGTGTTATAAATATCTTCAACATGTCCTAATAAAGTTCCTTCATCTGTAAATATTTCTAAACCTAGCAAATCTACTATGTAATATCTATCTTCTTCTAGCTCTTTTGTATCTTTTCTAGAAATTACTATATAGCTATTTCTAAGTAGTTCTGCTTGTTCTATTGTATCTACACCTTTGAATTTTATTAATACCATGTTTTTATGTTCTTTTACTTCTTCTATTTCATATTCATTTTTTTGTTTTTTATTTAAAATAAATACTTTTTTTAAAGTTTCAAAATTTGTAATATCATCTGTAAAAGGTTTAACTTTTACAAACCCTTTAATACCAAATGTATTTACAATTTGACCTATTTCAAATTCTTGTACCATAATATTTCTCCAATTATTCTACAAAATCAATTGATATTTTTTTATGTTCTTTACCTGCTACTGATTTCATAACAGTTCTAATAGATTTAGCAATTCTTCCTTGCTTTCCTATTACTTTTCCCATGTCACTTTCTGCGACTTTAATTTCAAATTTAATTGTTTTTCCTTCTTCTGTTTCTTTTATTTCAACAGCTTCTTTGTTATCAACTAGATTTGAAATAATAGATTGTAATATTTCTTTCATATTATGCCTCCATATTTTTATAAAGAAATATAATTAGTTAGCTTTTTCTATTAAAGCTTTAACTGTATCTGTTGGTTTTGCACCATTTTTAATCCATTTTTCAACTTTTTCTTTGTCTAATACTATTGTTGCTGGTTCTGTCATAGGATTATATGTTCCTATTTGCTCAATTATTTTACCATCTCTTGGTGATTTAGAATCTGCTACTACTATATGATAAAATGGAGCTTTTTTCTTTCCTTGTCTTTGTAATCTAATTTTTACCATTTATTTCACCTCCTAAAAAATTGGGACCATATGAGGCTAATATTTTAATTAGCTCTTTTAATCCATATATATATTAAAAAGTTAATAACATATTATTGTTTAGAATTTGAAGTTTTTAAGTGTATTTTCATCAATACCTTTCATAAATCTTTTTAATCCACCTTTGTTGCTCTTCATTTGTTTCATCATTTTTTGTGTCATTTCAAATGATTTTATGAATTTGTTGATGTCTTGTACTGTTGTTCCACTACCTTTTGCAATTCTTTGTCTTCTGCTTGCATTTAGTAATTTTGTATTTCTTTTTTCTGCTTTTGTCATTGAACAAATAATTGCTTCTATTTTTCCAAATTCTTTATCATCTACTTTTAAGTCTTTTATTTGATTCATTCCAGGAATTAATTTTAGTAATGATGAGAATGAACCCATTTTTTTGACTTGTCTAATTTGTGCTAAGTAATCATCTAAATCTAATTCTTTTTTCTTTAATTGTTTTTCTAGTTGTTCTGCTTGTTCTTGGTCAAATGATTCTTCTGCTTTTTCTATTACTGATAAGATATCTCCCATCCCTAATATTCTTTGTGCCATTCTATCTGGATGAAATTCTTCTATATCACTTAATTTTTCACCTGTTGCTGCAAATTTGATTGGCTTTCCTGTAATTTTCTTTACTGATAGTGCAGCACCACCTCTTGTGTCACCATCTAATTTTGTTAGTACAATTCCATCTATTCCAACTTTTTCGCTAAATTGTTCTGCTACATTTACTGCATCTTGACCTGTCATACTATCTACTACAAGTAATATTTCATGTGGTTTTATATTTGTTTTTAATTTTTGTAATTCTTCCATTAATTCTTCATCAATATGAAGTCTACCTGCTGTATCTAGTATTACAACATCATTTAATTTTGACATTGCAACAGACATTGCTTGTCTTGCTATATGTACAACATCTTTTGAGTTTTCATTTGCAAATACTGGTATATTAAGTTGTGCACCTACTACTTGCAATTGTTTTATAGCAGCTGGTCTGTAAACATCACATGCTACAAGTAATGGCTTTTTACCTTGCTTTCTTAATAAGTTTGCAAGTTTTCCTGCTGTTGTTGTTTTACCAGAACCTTGAAGCCCTACTAACATTATTATTGTTGGTGGGTTTGGAGTAAAACTTATTTTACTTGTCTCTCCTCCTAATAATTGTACTAGCTCATCTTTTACTATTTTAACTACTTGTTGTCCAGGTGTTAATGATTTTAGAACATCTTGACCTAATGCTTTTTCTTGAATGGTTGCTATAAATTCTTTTACTATTTTATAGTTTACATCGGCTTCTAATAATGCAAGTTTTACTTCTCTTAACATTTCTTTTAAGTCTGAGTCTGTAATTCTTGCTTTACCTCTAATTTTTCTTGTTATTTCTTGTAATCTAGAAGATAATCCTTCAAAAGCCATATCTATCCACTCCATTCTTATTTTATCATCTGAAAATCATAATTTAAGCATTTTGTCTTATACTAAACAATTTAATTCTTTTTTTACATGTTCTAACATATCTGCTACTTCTTCATCTGAGTAGTCTTTTTGAATTTTTGTAAGTTCAAATAAGATTTTTTCAATCTTTTTTTCTTGTTTTAACATCCTTTTCATGAATTGTAACTTTTCTTCATATTCGAAAAGTTTCTTTTCCCCCTTTTTTATATTATCCCTTACTGCTTGTCTTGTTATTTTTTCGTTTTCTGCTATCTCTGATAGGGATAAGTCATTGTTATAGTAGTCATCTATGAATTTTAATTGTTTTTTTGTTAATAGGTTACCATATAAATCACATAGTATACTTATTTCTACATTTTTTTCCATAAATACTACCTCTTTTCAAATGTAATGCTAATATACTTTACACTATTTTTGTGTAAATGTCAAGTGTTTTGATGAAATTTTTTCAAAAAATAAACGTGTGATGGCAATTGCCATCACACGTTTTATGGGATTATTTATAATTCTAAAACAATAATTTCATCATCCAGCAATTCTGGTGATAAGATTTTAATTATCTCTCTTGTTGCTTCTTCAAGAGAACTTATGCCATTAAAATCTTTCCTTTCTGTGTATGCCTCTTCTGGGATTTGTTGGGATTCACATGTAATTGTATAATTTAATTTTTGTATATCATCAGTTATGCAATTTATGTGTTTAATCCCATCTAGTGAATATTGTGCAATATCGAAAAAATCTTTCCAAAATAGTTGTCTAAGAAGCTCATTGCTTTCTGGTATGAATTTTTTTCTACTAAATCCTGTTGCTGGTTCAATTCCCCAGTAAGGAGTAGCTATTGTTATAATTCTTACCATACCTTTCTTTTCAAAAAATTCTGGTAAAAGACTAGCTAAAATTCCTCCAATACCTTTTCCTATTCCTACTATTTCAGAATAGTCTTCTAGGATTTTGGTATAATCCTCCAAGTCATTTGCAATTGCTTCTATTCCCCTATTTTTGGCATTTAGAAAAACTACTTTGACTTCTCCTGGAAGATTTCCATAAAGTCTATAATCAATTTTTGCACCTTGTGGGCAATCTTTGATTATTACTTTATTATATTCGGTTTTAGATGGTTTAAATTTTACAAACTCATCCTCAAAAATCAAATAGATTCTTTTATTTTTGGTTTCTCCCTTGATTCCTTTTACTATAAGGTTTTCTGTTAGATATTCAATATTATTTAGAATTCCTCCTTTCCGCATAGTTGATACGTTAGTTTTTTCTTTTCCCATAATCATAAAAATTTCCTCCTCTGTTTTTGAGTATCTTAGTAGAATTTTCTACTTTTAAGTTACATAATCTATTTTACCATATTTTTATAATTTTTTCAAATTCTATTTTCTAAGCTCTGCTCCTAAGCTTTTTTCTAGTTCTTTTATGATATTTTCCATTACTTCATTTACTTCATCATCATTTAATGTTTTATTTTTATTTCTAAATGTTAATGCATATGCTACACTCTTTTTATTTTCTCCTAATTTTTCATTTCTGTATATGTCAAATAATTCTGCTTTTTCTAATATTTTCTTTGCTTTTTTTGCTATTGTTTTTTCTATTTGACCAACTTCTATATTTTCATCTACTATAATTGCAATATCTCTTTCTACTGCTGGGAATTTAGGTACTTCTACATATTTTTTGTTATTTCTTGAATATTTTGTGATTTTTGTTAGGTTTAGTTCTGCTAGATATGCTCTTTTTTCTATTCCATAGTTTTCTAATACTTCTGGGTGTACTTCTCCAAATGTTGCTATTGTATCTATTCCTACTTTTATATTTGCACATCTTCCTGGATGATATGAACCGTTTTTTGTTTCTTTTTCTATATCATATCTATTTACTGAAACTGTTTCTAATACATTTTCTACTAGTCCTTTTAATGTGTAAAAATCTAAATTGTCTCCATACATTCCTAATGTTAAAATATTTTCTTGTAATGGTATTTCGCCATTTTCTACTTCTTTATTGATATTTTTATAGCTTCTTGATATGTCATATAATTTTACATTTTGGTTTTTCTTATTTGCATTTGTTGCTAATGTTTGCATCATACTTGGTATTGTAGATGGTCTCATTAATTTGTATTCATCACTTAATGGATTTTTTATTGTTATTGCTGTATGTTTTAGTTCTTCACTAATATTTGCCTTTTCTAAGTCTTTTTCACTTACAAATCCATATGTATATATTTCTGATAGTCCATTATTTACAAGTACATCTTCTATTTTTTGTTCTATTTTTTGTTCTTTGTTTCTAACTCCTAATGTAGTGTCTGCTTTTATTAATGTAGTTTCTAGTTTGTCATATCCGTAAAATCTTAATACCTCTTCTGCTACATCTGCTAATTGTTCAATATCTTGTCTAAAATATGGTGGTATTACTAGAGCATTTTCTACTTTTATGTCTAATTTTTCTAATATATCTATCATGTCTTGTTTTGATATTTTTGTTCCTAATAAGTTATTTATTCTTTCAACATCTAATTTTATTTTATTTACTTTTTGTTTTGTAGGATATACATCAATTTTTCCATCTACTGCTTTTCCTGCATTTAACATTTCTACTAGTTCTACTGCTCTATTTACTGCTCTTAATGCATTTTCAGGTGATAAACCTTTTTCAAATCTTGATGAGCTTTCTGTTCTTAGTCCAACTTTTTTTGCAGTTTTTCTTACTGCTCCTCCATAAAATACAGCTGATTCAAACACTACTGTTTCTGTATCTTTTTCTATTTCTGAGTTTAGTCCTCCCATTACTCCTGCAATTGCTACTGGCTTTTTGTCATCTGCAATTACTAAATCATTTTCGTCTAATATTCTTTCTTGTTCATCTAATGTAGTTATTTTTTCATTATTTTTTGCTCTTCTTACTGTTATATGTTTTCCTTCTATTGAGTTTATATCAAATGCATGCATTGGTTGACCCATTTCTAGCATAACATAGTTTGTTATATCTACTATATTATTTATGCTTCTCATTCCACAAGCATTTAATCTTTTTACCATCCATTCAGGTGATGGCTCTATTTTTACATTTTTTACAATTCTTGCAATATATCTATAACATAAATCTGGTGCTGTTATATCTACTTTTAGTCCTTCTAATTCTTTTTTATCTTCTACTTTTAATTCATCTATATTCTTTCTTGGATTTTTAAATTCTTTTCCTAGTGATACTGCTGTTTCTCTACCTAGTCCTTCTATTGATAAACAATCTGGTCTATTTGGTGTTATTTCAAAATCTATTATATCTTCTTTTAAATCTAGTACATTTACAATATCTTTTCCTAAATCTTTTTCATATTTTTTAGGTAATATCATTATTCCGTGTTCAATTTGTCCTGGATATTGGTTAATATCTAATCCTAATTCTCCTACTGAACACATCATTCCACATGATTCTACTCCTCTTAATTCTCCTTTTTTTATTTTTTTGCCACCAGGTAGTTCTGAACCATCTTTTGCAACTGGTACTATATCTCCAACTTTTATATTATTTGCTCCTGTAACTATCTGTACTTTTTCAGTTCCTAAATCCATTTGTGTTATAACTAAATGGTCTGAATCTTCATGTTTTTTTATTTCTAATATTTTTCCAACAACAACATTTTTTATATCATTTCCTTTTTGGTCTATTGTTTCTACCTTTGACCCTGTCATTGTTAAAATATCTCCTAATTCTACTGGATTTACATCTATATCACTATATTCTTTTAACCATTCTATACTTGCTTTCATCTTATTTTCATTCCTTTCAATTTAAGATATGAGAATATGAAATTATCTTTCATTAATATATTTTTGATATTTTTTAGCTCTTGTATAATCTCCATATTCACTTATTCTGTTATTATTTATATGTCCTTCTAATTCATTTTTAGCTGTTCTTGTTTTACGTAAAAATGCTCTTGGCACTTTTTGACTTTCTCTCCAACTTGTTCTTTCTTTATTGTACATTCTATCTTGTAAATTTCTATTTTTTGTTTCTATTTCTACTCTATATGCTCCATTAGCTAAATCTATTAATTGTATATCAATTCCTTTTTTTATATATTTTTCTTTAATTTCTCTAATTGTACTTAGTCCTTTTCCATTTTCAAAATCTCTAACATCAAATTCGTATACTAACAATCCCTTTTCTTTTTTCTTTTTCAATACTTTCACTCCTTAATTAATCAAATTTTCAATTAATTTTTTATGAATATTTATTAAATTTTATATTTTTCATTGGTAAAATATATTTATATAAATTTTATTTTTAGTTTTTTATATTTCATATTTAACTCATATATTATTTTAAAATTGTTTTAAAAATCTTACATCATTTTCAAATAATAATCTCATATCCTCAATACCGAATTTTGCCATTGCTATTCTTTCTACTCCAAATCCAAATGCAAATCCTGAATATTCTTCTGGGTCTATTCCACAATTTCTTAAAACATTTGGGTGTACCATTCCGCATCCTAAAAGTTCTATCCATCCTTCACCTTTACAAACTCTGCATCCTTTTCCTCCACATACAAAGCATGATACATCTGCTTCTGCTGATGGCTCTGTAAATGGAAAATGGTGTGGTCTAAATCTAATTTTTGTATTTTCCCCTAGACATTTTTTAGCGAACATTTCTAATGTTCCTTTTAAATCTGTCATTGATATATTTCTATCTACAACTAGCCCTTCTACTTGGTGGAATACTGGTGAGTGTGTAGCATCTACACTATCTGCTCTATATACTGCACCTGGGCAAATTATTTTTATTGGTGGTTTTTGATTTTCCATTACTCTTGCTTGTACTGGTGATGTTTGACTTCTTAAAAGTATATCATCTGTAATATAGAAAGTATCTTGTATATCTCTTGCTGGATGGTCTGGTGGTGTGTTTAATTTGTCGAAATTATATATTGCTTTTTCCACTTCTGGTCCATCTGCTATTTGGTAACCCATACCTAAAAAGATTTCTTCAACCTCTTCTATAATTTGTGTAATTGGATGACGTGTTCCTAATTCTATTTTTTTACTTGGTTCTGTAACATCTATATTCTCAGTTTCTAGTCTTTTTTGTAATTCTTCTTTTTTAAATTCTTTTTCCTTTTTTTGTATTAATTCTTCTAGTTCATCTCTTATTTCATTTACTAAACTTCCAATAATAGGTCTTTCTTCTGGTGCTAAACTTCCCATTCCTCTTAGAACTAGTGTTAATTCTCCTTTTTTACCTAAATACTTTACCCTTAAATCATTTAATTCTTTTAAATCTTTACAATTTGTAATTTCTGGTATAGCTCTTTCTTTAATTTCTGTAATTTTTTCTTTCATCTTCCTAAACTCCTTTTCTTAAATATTTTATATAGGTCTATATGTACCTGTTTGCTTATATTGGCCATATGTTCTTGTACCATAAATTTCTTGTACATTTTTTACTCTATGATGTTTTTTAGCTTTTGGTTTTTGAGACTTTATTTTCCTTTTTTGTTTTAATCTGTTTAAATAATTGTTTTTATCTTTAAAATCAATTTGCAATATATATGTGCCAAATTTATTTAAAAATAATTTAGGTTCTATTATTTTTTTAGGAAAATCTTTTTTTGCCTCTTCAATACTCTGCATTAGCTGTTCTTTTGTAAATGTTTTAGAATCAAAATAAAACTCTAAACTTTTCTTCTCATTTATCATAATATCAACATCCTTTATTAAACTTTATTAAAAATTTAATTTATACTCTCAAAAAAACCACTTCATCCTACATCATAGGACGAAATGGCTATCTTTCGTGGTACCACCTAATTTTATTAGTTTATTATACTAACCTCATTATAGTTTTAACGGTTCAACCGCTTTTCTCTACTACTATTTCAAGAAAAGACCTAAAAAGTGAAATTTCTATATATTGATATTTAATGGTTTCCAGCCTATGACCATTTTCTCTATGAAATATTTTTAATATATATACTTTGCTTTTTAATTGGTTTTAAATTGTCTACATTTACTATTCTACCATATTTTTCTAATAGTTTCAAGTATTTTTTAGAATTTTTTGAAACGTTGGGGACGTGGCAAAATTTTCATTGCCAATGCAACAACTTTTTTCCAAAAAGTGTTGTCATATTCTCGTTCTATATTTTTGATTTTC
>CALXFD010000034.1 GCA_944387495.1 uncultured Clostridia bacterium
TTAAGAAATAATGATAGTAATGGCTTAGCTGAATGGCTAAAAGAATTATCTACTAGAGAAGAAGAAAGAATGGAGAAATTTGGATTTAATAATTAATGGAGATTTATCGTGGAAATTGATTATATTTTTTTAGAAAAAGATAAAAGAACAAAAAATAAAAATAGTAAAAGAGAAGACAATTATAACATTACCCCATTTTATAAAAAATTATTTTTAGATGTTGCCATAAAAAATACTTTAACTGCAAATAAATTTAATGTGGAGTATAATAACGAAAACTTTGAAATACAATACAACTATACATGTAATGATAATGGAGAACATTTTTTAAAAATAGAAATTATTAAAAACGACAATTTAAAAATAGCTAAAGTTTTAAACTATATAAATGAAAATATAAAAAAATCTATACTTCATCAAGATTATTACATTATACAGACATATGATGAAAGTTCAAAATATTTATGTGACAAAATATATCCTAAATTCAATGAATTTGAAAGAAAAATTAGAAGGTTAATATATCTCATATTAATAAAAGCATTTGGTAAGTTATGGGTGCAAGAAACAATAAACGATGAGTTGAAAAATAAATTGAAAAATAAATTAAATAGCACCGATGCAATGATTGAAAAAGCTTTACAAGAAATGGATATTAATGATTTAGAGGACTTTTTATTTAAACCTAGGTATTGGTATAATATTGAAGAAGTAATAGATAATGAATTGTCTATTAAAAACATCGGAACATTGGAAAAAGATGAGATAATAAAACATCTTGAAAAAATTCAAAAATATAGATTATGGGACAAATGTTTTTCCGAAATAAAGATAACTAAGCTAGAGGAAAAATTAGAAAGAATAAGAAAATTACGAAACGAAGTGGCACATTTTAAGGAAATATCATTAAAGCAATATGCTGAAAGTCAAATATTATTAAAATCTATTACTAAAGAAATTGATACTGCCATCATCAATATTTCTTTGAAAAATTATGATTTATCAATATCAAAGGATATATTAATATCTTTTTCTGAGATGAGTAAAAAAATAAAAGAATCTCTTAGTGCATTATTAGAACCAATAAGTTTTGATTTTGTTTCTGAAGCAATTAAATCAATGTTTGAACAAATAGAACAAACAAAACTTGAGCTTCCAGAAGGGTTATTTCCAAAATTAGAGAATCCATTTACAAATAAATCAATAAAT
Organism: uncultured Clostridia bacterium; assembly: GCA_944387495.1. Classification (GTDB taxonomy): domain Bacteria; phylum Bacillota; class Clostridia; order TANB77; family CAG-508; genus CAG-269. The sequence goes on from CALXFD010000034.1 coordinate 1,210, forward strand.
GAAATGACAGGAATAAAACACATGATTGACGAGATTAGTAAACCAATAAACGGATTTAAAGTTTTTAATATGGGCTTTAATAGTCTTTCATTACCACTAAAAATTAAAAACCCCAACAAACAAATAAAATCAAATTCTACGGGTTATAAAAGGAATAAACAAAATAAACATTGATTCAACTGCATTCAAACTACATTCAAAAAATTTTAAAATACCTAGAAAACAAACGAGTTTAAACTATAATTTCTCCTCACCTCGACCAGAAAAAGGAGCTTTTTGAAAGCTCCTTAAATTGTTTTTAGGCTATTTCAAGCCTTTTTTCTTTTCTCTAACTTGTTGAAAATTTCTCTATATTTGTGTTACTACATTAAAAATATCCCAAACAATTAGTCTGGGATATCTTTAAAGAAAAAGCATTAATAGTTATAAAAATTATTCTAATTCTGAATGTCAAAGTGTTTTAAGAATTTTTCATAATCGTCTGTTTGAGCCACATAATCAAGTGAAACTTTATATATAATATTGCCATTTTCATCTAGTTTAGCCGTGCAGACAAATTTTTCTACTGGTATAATACCAGGGTCATATTTTTTTAAAAGCACATCAGAAAAATCCTTAGCATTTAAATATTCTTGAACCTTTAAAACCCGTTTTTTATATAATTTCTCTGCTTTCTTACTAAAAATAGTGTTACCTACTATTGTAAATAATATAAGGAGAACTGAAGTAAGAAAACCGCCGAAACTAAAAACAAGAAGTAGAAGATTCAAAACAAAAAATAATCCAATAATTATTTTATTGTCTGTTGATGGCATAATGAAGATATTATTATTTACATTATACATCATTGACAAAAGTATAACACCTGTAATAATTGCTGCAATAGAAAATTTTTTTAAGTTTTTAAAGTTTAATTCAATATACTTTTCCTTTTTCAATTTAATTACCTCCATAACAAATCTGTTTATGAGTTACTGGCAAAAATTGCTCCATATCATACCTCCTCTAATATTAATTAAGCTGTTTACATGTTATCTATGGAAACTCCAAAAGGAGATTATAAAAAATTAATTAGCTGATTAGCTAAGATTATGTTAATAATATACCATGTTTTTTAACAAATTTCAATAAATCCATGTTTTTTTAACAATAATTATTTCTCTTCATTATACTTCACAATTCCAATTGCACTTTCTAGTGTTTTTGTACAACACAATTTCCCATGAACATCTACATAGAGCAAATCTATAAGTCCCGTTAAATTTCTAGCAGTATCAATATCTTTTGCCCTAACTAATTCATCTTTAAACTTGCATAAATCTGTAATTATCCTAACATCATAGCCTTCTCTTCGGGATTTAAAAATAAAATATTTTATCTTAGTATTATTAGAAAGCTTTATTGCTTTTTTATATGGCATTTCTTTATCAAATACTAAATAACACGCTTTACATTTATCCATTTTATTCAAAATTAGCTCAATTGCTTCTACCTCAGCTATTGCATGTTTTATATAAACTTTCCAAAACTCATCTGCTAATTTTAACGCATTAATAAAAGCTTCATCTTCTGATATACTTTCATTCCATTCAGGGTTGCATAATTTTATAAAATCAGGAGATATTTTATTTTCCAAATATTCTATTTGCATATTGGCAGTTGCATCAATATATTGTATCAATTCATTATCTAAGTATTCAAAAGTTTTATCTATATTTTTTACATTTAAACTTTCTAGATACTTCTTACAAAATTTTTTCCATAATAGACCTATTGATGAATAATAAATTCCATTTTTTCTTTGCCTATTTCTATTTTTTTGATGATGGCTAATTATACACCAAATTCCCTTGCATATTCAACAATACCATTTATATCTTTAACACTATCACTTAGTTTAACAGCCATAAAATTTTCAGAAGAAACATCAAAAGGTGGTTTTATAGCATAGTTAATAGCAGGAATATAACCAAATTTAGGATAATATTTTTCACTGCCTTTAATAACATTATATACTTCATCATAGTCGTTTTCATTTTCTTGTCTAATTTTTAACATTTTAAATCCTCCTAAAATGAAATAAAAATAAAGAACTAGATTACTGTAAAAGGAGAAATCTAGTTCAATAAACAAAAAACAATTAATAATATATAAATATATGATTAATTTAAAAAAATTGTAGCAAAAAAAGAACAACAAGTCAACAGAAAAACGAAAAAATTTTTAATTTCATGAGGATTTTTGCTAGAGATATAAGCTATAATTGAAAAGTTTCCAAATCATTTACCCCAGGACCATAAATATTTTTACCATCATACCTAAAACGAGAACCATGGCAAGGGCAATCCCATGTCTTATCAAGAGCATTCCAACAAAGCAAACAACCCAAATGAGAACATATAGGCTTTACAGCATAAATTTTGCCATCATCATCTTTATAGATTCCGAACTTTTCTCCATCAATTTCAATTATATTACCACAACCATTAGAAATTGTGTCTAAATCCACATTAGAATGTTTTAATTTATCAAGAAACAAACCATGTGAAGAGTCAACGAGCATATTTTTAAATTCTTTTGAATTTTTTATAGGCTCTAAGCGGAAAGAATTAAACATATAAGCATATTTATTTTCATTACCTAATATATAATCAACAAATAAATTTGCAGCAACATTAGAAAGAGTCATACCCCATTTCTTAAAACCAGTAGCAATATACATATTAGGATATAAAGAAGAATAAGGACCTATATATGGCAATTTATCCAAAGAAATGCAATCTTCTGTATTCCATTTATAAATTATCTTAGAATCTGGATATAACTGTTTTACTTTTTCTTCTAGATAACCATAACTTTTTTCATAATTAGGAATTTGACCTGTTTTATGGTCTCCACCACCTATTAATAATATTTTTTTGTCATTATAATAAGCAGTTCTAAATGAAAAAATAGGTGCAGAATTATTTATATACATACCATCAAATAATTCAGAATTAGTTTCAATAGCTAATATATATGATGTAGATTGATATAATTTAGAAAAATAAAATCCAGGGAATTTTATAAAAGGATAATGTGAAGCTATAACCACATATTTTGAAGTTATATCTCCATAATTAGTTTTTACAATATATTTATCATCTTCTCTTTTTACATCAGTAGCAAGTGTATTAAAATATACCTTATTAGATTTGCTTATTATAGAATTATACAATCCAACAAGATATTTTAAAGGATTAAATTGAGCTTGATTTTTAAAACAAATTGCCCCTTGTATATCAAAAGGTAGAGAAATTTTATCTACAAAACTGGCAGAATAACCAATTTCATTTAAAGCAAAAAGCTCATCTTCAAACAATTGTAATTCATCATTTTTAGTTGTATACACATAATTATCCATAATTTCAAAATCACATGAAATTTTTTCTTTATCAATAATATTTTTAATATTTTGGATAGCCTTTTCATTTACTTCTAAATAATCTTTTGCAAAATCAAGACCAAAAGATTTATATAAATAATCGTAAAAAATGCCATGTTGACTGGTTATTTTAGCAGATGTATAACTAGTTGTTTTACCAAAATATTCTTTATCAATTACGCTCACTTTAAAGCCAAGCTCACTTAAATAATAAGCACAAGTAAGACCAAAAATTCCTGCACCAATAATACATATTTCTGTCTCTTCATTAGAATTAAGAGAATTAAAATTTGTAAAATCTTTAATAGAATCTAACCATATTGAATTCATAAAAACTCCTTCCATTATCTAAAAAATAAAATTATACTTTAAATTTATCTATCAAAAGCAAGAAAAATTAAGTGTATGAACATTCGCATAATCTGAGCAAATTTTAATATTTTAAAATATTATATCCATAAATATAAAAATTATAAGAAACGAAAAAAATAAATATCATAATTTTCATACTTCAACAAATAAATTAAAAGAGCATTTCAATAAAACGAAATAATAAAAGTATAAAATAAAAAAATAGTGGAAAAATATTTTAGATAGTGTTATACTAACTACATAAAAGAAAAGGAGGCTATAATATGAGTGAAGAATTAAAAAATAAGTTATTTGACAAAAAAGAAAGTGGATGGAAGAAAATAAATGAGGATGAAAAAACAAAAATAGCTGAGTTATCAAAAAAATATATGGATTTTTTAAATAAATCTAAAACTGAAAGAGAATTTGTAAAAAATGCAAGAAAGCTTGCAGATGAACATGGATATAAAGATATAATGGAATTTAGCTCTTTAAAACCAGGAGATAAAATTTATTTTATTAACAGAAATAAAAGTATGTATTTAGCAATAATAGGAACAGAAAATATAGAAAATGGATTGCATATAATAGGTTCACATGTTGACTCTCCAAGATTAGACTTAAAACCAAATCCTTTATGTGAAGATACTGGACTTGCATATTTTACAACACATTATTATGGTGGAATAAAAAAATATCAATGGACAACAATTCCACTTTCTATACATGGTACAATAGTAAAAACTAATGGAGAAAAAATAGATATATGTATAGGTGAAGATGAAAATGACCCAATATTCACAATAACAGATTTATTACCACATTTAGCACAAGACCAAATGCAAAAAAAATTAAAAGACGGAATTGATGGAGAAGATTTAAAATTATTAATAGGAAGTATTCCATATAATGATGAAAAAGGAACAGATTTAATAAAATTAAACATTTTAAATATATTAAACAAAAAATATGGAATAACAGAAGCAGATTTATCAAGTTCAGAAATAGAAGTAGTTCCAGCATTTAAAGCAAGAAGTCTAGGATTAGATGAAAGTTTAATTGCTGCATATGGACAAGATGACAAAGTATGTGCATACACATCACTAGCAGCAATGCTTGAATTAGAAAGTGTAAAAAATACAGCAGTATGTATATTATCAGATAAAGAAGAAATAGGAAGTGTTGGAAATACAGGAATGGAATCACATATGTTTGATTTCTTTATATCTGAAATATTAAATAAACTTGGAATAAACAAACCAAATTTATTAGACAAAGTATTCTGTTTTTCAAAAATGTTATCATCAGATGTAGATGCAGGATTTGACCCAATTTATGCATCAGTATCAGATAAGCATAATGCAGGATTTTTAGGAAAAGGAATTAGCATAAATAAATATACAGGTTCAAGAGGAAAATCAGGAGCATCAGATGCAAATGCCGAATATGTAGCATGGGTTAGAAATGTATTAGAAAAAAATGATATAAAATACCAAATTGCAGAATTAGGAAAAGTAGATATCGGAGGAGGAGGAACAATAGCATATATTATTGCAAATAAAGGTGCAGATGTAATAGATTGCGGTGTTCCAGTATTATCAATGCATGCTCCATATGAAGTAACAAGTAAATATGATGTATATTCAGCATATAAAGCATATACAGCATTTTGGAAAGAATAAGTAAAATAATAAAAATGAACTCTTCATCTTTAATATAATACATATCAAAGAGAAGAGTTCATTAAATTTTCACTCTTATTATATAATTTTAAATTAATCATCTGCCTCATCACTTAAAAGTAAATCAAGCATACCATTAGCAAATGCTAATTTCTTAGGACTTAATTTATTTAATTTTTCTGATATATTTATTTCTAAAAGTAAATTTTCGTCAGTTATAAAATCTTTAAATATAAGATTAGGAGGAATTCCTAAAACATTCATACAATTTATAAGAGTTTGTCTTTTTACTCCACTATAACCATTTTCTATACGAGAAATATATTTTTCTGAAATATTTAAAGCCTCTGCTAATTCATCTTGTGTCATGTTTTTAGCTAAACGATAATCTTTAATAAGTTTTCCAAAAGATTTATCAATATCAGACTTAGAAAAATTATCCATAACATACCTCCAATATAAAAGTATCAGTATAAGTATAACAAGCAAAGCAAAGAACTTGAACAAATTAACAATACAACAAAAAAACACAAAATAAATAAAAAATAATATGGAAAATACTTGAAAAAACACACAAAAAGTGATAGTATTAGTAAATGCGTTTAGTATCACTAATAGTTATACCCAACGCCTTAGAAAATATGTAAAAACAAAAAGAAAAGGGAAGAAATAGTATGATAAAAAATGAACAATACACACAATTTTTAAATTCTATAATATCTTGCATAAATAATAACGATTATTATTCAATAAAAGAACTAGCAATGTTGGAAATAGAAAAAATGCAAAGAGATAATAAACTTAACCAAAAAAATATAAAAAAAATCAAATTAAAAAAACATATGAAAAAAACTAAAAAATATATAAATGTAAGGCAATATATAGCAATGAATTTATATATCACATTTTTATTAGACAAAATTAATAAAGCAAAAGATGTATCAGAACTAAAAAGGCAAATAATATCACTATATGAATTTAAAAATATAAAAAACATATAACTTATGATATAATAAAAATGGTGATAGAAATGGAAAAAATAGAATATGAAAAATCTGGAAGTTTAATAGAAGATATAAATGAAAACATGGAATATTATGAGATAAAATTAAAAAAATATCAAGATATACAAGAGCTTATAAACGCACAAAAAATGGAATTTCACAATTGCAAATTTATAAAATGTAAATTTGAAAATTCTAATTTTGAAAATACATATTTTAAAAATGTTGAATTTGAAGGATGTGATTTATCAAATTCAAAATTTAATAAAACATGTTTAAATAATACAAATTTTTCTAATTGTAAAATGGTGGGATGCGATTTTAGCGAATCAGATTTAATGAATATAAAAATAAAAGAAACCATTATGCAATATGGAAATTTTACAGAAGCAAACTTTAAAAATGTTATAATTGAAGATAGCAATATTTCTAGTGGTAGTTTAAGTGAGGTAAAATTTAAAAATGTAAATTTTAAAAACACAGATTTTAGTAACAGTCAATTTTTTAGAACTAAATTAACAGGAATAGATTTTTCAGAGTCAAACATATCTGGAATAGTAGTTGGATTAGAAGATTTAAAAGGTGCAATTGTTAATGAACTACAAGCATTAGAATTAGCAAATTTATTGGGAATTAAAATAAAAAAATCATACTAGATTTATGTTTAGAAATAAAAAGTCATACTAAACTAGAAAATTTGCAAGTATGACTTTTAAAAAACTAAAAATAATATATACAAAAAATAATATTTATGTTATTATATATATTGAAAGAGAAGGGGGAATAAATATGCAAAAGAAAAAAATAATTTTTAATATTATATTTGTTTTCAGCATGATAATATTAACAATATATTCTAGTTGTTATGCAACAACAGTACAAATAACAAAAGAAAACTTAGAACAATCATTTCAAAATATATTATCATCACAATCAGTGCAAGATAATGGTATTACAGGCGTAGAAGTAGGAGATGATACTATTACTGTATCAACAACAAATAAAGAAAATGAAATGAAATATGATTTGACAGATAATCCTACATTTACAGTAGAAATGAATATACAAGACGGAATGTCATATGATGAATATGAGGAAGAAGAGGAAAATTTATCAAGCATTATGCTTAGCTATTTAGCAATAGCAAATTTAAATAATGTAGAAGTTGACAAAGCTTTTTGGTATTTTGCATTAACATATATGGGAGATGGATTATCTAATGGAGGACTTCAAAGTAGTGAATATATTATATATGATGATAGAGATTTAGATTCAGATGCAGATGTAGAAATAGATGCAGATGGAAAAACTGTAATAAAAGCATCAGAATTTGAAAAATATGCTATGGATTACGCTAACTCACTATTAAAAGAGCCAGAAACAATAAGTGATGCAGATAAAGGTAATACATATCAATTATATATGGAAAAACAAGATGTAACAGACACATCTTGCAAAATAGTATTTACTTTAACAGTTAACAAAGATGCAGATTTTTCAGTAATTGGAAAAGATACAGAAGATGAAGAAAACCAAGAAGAACAAACAAATCAAGTACAAACACCTACTAATACTAGTAGAAATAATATAGATAATACAACAGCAAATACACGATTGCCAAAGGCAGGAGCAAGTGCTACAATATGTGTTATTTTAGGAGTAGCAGTTTTAATTGCAATATTTGGATTAAAGTATAGAAATTTAAAAGATGTGAAATAAAAAATTTAAATGGAAAAAAGCCTTATACAAACATTTTGTATAAGGCTTTTTTGTTTTAGAAAACACTTATATTTCAATACTTCAAAGCATTTGAAATGACATTTTAATCTCGGCTGGATAGGTGTGTGAGAGCGTCATGCTATCACATTCCTAGCCAAAGTTCTGTATATGAAAATTATTTGTAAAGGTGGTGATTATTATTAAAAGTATTTTTCCAAAGTAATGAAAGAAAACAAGCAGATATCGTTTGTAGTCAAGAAATAGTAAATTTATTAGGAAAATAACTACCACTTGCAAATTATAAACTTATTAATATATCTGATTTCATAGAAAAAGATATAAAAGTTTATGGCTAAAAAGATTTTTCTTTATGTATCAATTTTTGTAATTTTTATTTTAAATATTATATTAGATATAAATATAAAAAATTATATAAATGTTTTAAATATATGCTTTGAGAAAAATATTGTTTTAACTAATTTTTATTATACCGTTATTTGCTCCATAATTGCCGTTATTTCAATTTTAATTATATTATCAATAAAGTTAGTAGTCTTTTATAAAAAAGATGAAATAAAAGGAATTAAATTGAAATCAGAAGATGGAACATATCGGTACTGCTGATTGGCTAAATGATAATGAGATAGATGGAATACTTGGAAGAAACAATGTACTAGGAATAATACTAGGAAAAAGAAACAATGACATTATAAAACTACCCTTTGACAGTTTCTTTAATAAAAACATTTCTGTTTTTGGAAGTAGTGGTAGTATGAAAACAATTCGGTTTTCTTATTACCAACCTATTGGAACTATTAAAATATAAAAAATCAATTATTGTTACAGATATTCAAACAAGTTCAAATCTTCAAGCGTTTCAAAATAAAGATTTACAAGAACTAACAAATGCTACTGATATTGATTTAGTCCTTCCTGCTAAAAGACCTTGCATTTATTATGTAATAAGTTCTGATGTTGATTCAAGTAAAGATTTTATTGTATCGCTTTTCTTTACATTTTTGTTTATAAAACTCGTAAAATATGCAGATTCAAAAGAAGATGGTAAATGTGAAAATGAGGTTTACTTCTTTTTAGACGAATTTGCAAATATACGGTACAATCCGGAAGTGAAGTAATAACTGAATTTAACAAGAAGATATCTACCGTTAGAAGTAGGTCAATAAATTTAATACCAATATTTCAAAATATAGGTCAAATAAAAAGCCGTTATCCTAATGATGT
>CALXFD010000035.1 GCA_944387495.1 uncultured Clostridia bacterium
AGTTTTGCTTACTCCTGTCTACTGTTCATTTACTTTTTTCTTGAATTTTTGTTGCATTTCAAATGAAATTTTCGGTTTTTATTTTATTCTTCTTCTATTTTTCATATATTATAAGTCAATTTATTGCTAAATATCATACTTTTTTCTTTTTAATAACTTAACAAAAACATTATTTCTTGTTAATTATAATATCTTTGTTTAAAAGAAATAATGTTTTTATTTTTATCTTTTATATATACTTTTTCAAAATATAATTTCAAAATTTATCTTAACAAACTAAACCAAGAAGAAAATATATTTTGCCCCATTGTATAGATATTTATTTTATCAACATCTTCACCTGCAACAACATTTACTTGTGCTAAAACTTCTCCATTTATTGAAAAACGTACTTCTCCAAGTATATCTCCTTTCTTTATTGGTAGAGCCATATTTTCATTTATAGATATTTCTTGTTCAACATTATTTTGTTCACCTTTTTTTATTAGTACACCTGCTGTGTTTTCTAAGATAACAGGAATTGTGGATTTACTACCTTTTTCTATATTTATTGTGCTTACTAAATCTCCTTTTTTCCCAAATTCTTTATATGAAAAATTGTTAAATCCATAGTCTAATAATTTGCTTGCTTCGCTAAATCTGATTTTTGTTGTTGGTGCTTTCATTATTACTGCTATTAATGATAAGTTATCTCTTGTTGCACTTGCTGATAAATTGTATAGTGCAAGTGATGTTGAACCTGTTTTTAGTCCTGTTGCTCCTGTGTAATTTTTTATTAGTCTGTTTGTGTTAGATAACTGTGTTTTTCCATCTCTTAATGTGTCCATCCATATTGTAGTGTATTTAGTAACTTCTGGATATTTGTTTAATAGTTCTCGTGACATTACAGCTATATCATAACTAGATGTAACATGACCATCTTCATCAAGTCCATGACAGTTTTTAAAAGTTGTGTCACTCATTCCGAAGCTCTTTTGCTTTGTCATTCATCATTTGTACAAATGCATCTTCACTTCCTGCTATGTATTCTGCCATTGCAACTACACAATCATTTGCAGAGTTTACACAAATTGCTTTTAACATTTCATCTACTGTTAATGTTTCTTTTGGGTCTAGCCATATTTGCGAACCTCCCATAGAAGAAGCATTTTCACTACATGGTACAGCATCATTTAAAGATATTTTTCCATTATGCAAGCTTTCCATTATTAATAAAATACTCATTACCTTAGTTACTGATGCTGGTCTTAGTTGTTCATGAATGTTGTGAGAATATAATACTTGCCCAGTTGTTTGTTCAATTAAAATTGCAGATTCTGATTCAAGATTTAATGAATTGCTTTCTTCAACTTCTTGTTCTTGATTTTCTTGTGTAGAAGAGCTTTCCGCGTTAACTGGTAATGTACTCCATATATATGTTCCTTCTTCTGTTGCTGATAGTGAAATTGTTGTAAAACTAAATATCATAGCTATTAAAGTTATTAAAGAAATATATTTTTTAATCATATATAAATCCCTCCAATTTTACTAAAATATATGTTGAATTTTTAATAAAAGAACTAGAATTTATATATTTTATTTACACAAAATTTATTGCCTATATTTTTGTATTCTTAAATATAAATGTCTTTAAATTTTATATTTATAATTTGTATTTTTACTGCTAATAATATTATGAAATCATTATATATCCCTTAAATAAATCAAAAAGATTATAAATATTAGTGTTTTAAGTATAAAATTTAACGTAATTATATAATAAAATAACCTAAATTATTAAATATAAAACTTTAATAATTTGGGCTATTTTTGAATTTTTTAATAACTTTATTTTTTCTATGGTACTTTTTTTACTTTTCAGTTGATACTTTTATTTCATTGCCATCTGATGTAATTTCTATTGTTCCGGTTTCGTCTGTTCTATATATTTTACTTCCTGCCTCTTCTAATTTATCTATTGTTTCTTGTTTTGGTAAGTTATAGCTGTTATCTTCTCCTACCATTATTACTGAATATTTAGGTTGTACTTGTTCTATAAATTCTTGTGATGAGCTTGTATTTGAACCATGATGGCCTACTTTTAATACATCAGTTTTTGGCCATGTTATAGTTTCTTCATTTTCTTTTTCTGCATCTCCCATGAATAAAAAGCTGTTATTTCCAAATTCTAATCTTATTACTAATGAAGATAAATTAATATTATCTTTATCTATAATTGGATCTGTCATAAATTTACATTTTGCTTCACCTAACTCTATTTGAGTTCCTTTATTGGGTTGTGTTATTTTTAAATTCTTATTTGAAATTGCTGTTAATACATCTTTAAAAGTTTTTGTTGTAGTTTCCATTTTTGGCATATATATTTGTTTTATATCAAATGCTTCAATTACATCATCCATTCCGCCTATATGGTCTTCGTGTGGATGTGTTCCTATCAAATAATCTATTTGACTTATTCCCTTATTTTCTAAATAATCTACTACTGTTTTACCTGCTTCATTTGTTCCTGCATCTATTAGCATTACTTTATCTTCATTTTGAATTAATATACTATCAGCTTGTCCTACATCTATAAAATCCACTATTAAATTGCTATCAACATTTACAGGTTCTGCCTCTATTGTTTCATTTTCATTAGTATTTTGTATAGTAGAGTTTTCTTCATTTTGTAATATGTTCATACTACTTACTATACTTGAAACTCTTTCATTATTTCCAAAAATTAATCCTAATATTAATAAAAGTGCAACTAGTACTCCATAAATTATTTTTTTACTCTCTTTTTTCCTTCTTCTACTCATCTTTCCCCCACTTCTTCAATTTTCGAATTATTCTATAATATTATTCCATTTTTAGTTCCATAAATTATCCATTTGCTCTTTTATTTTAGCTCTTTCATTTCTTGTTAACTCTTCATCAATAACAAATTTTCCATTAATACATTTTAAGATAGACCCCTCTTCTACATTATCTGGCAAATCTTTTTGAGAAATATTTTTAATTTTTCCAGTTTTTCTATCTTCCAATACTGCTATATCATCTTCAAATCTATCAACAGAATATTCTTCTATTGCATCTAATTTCTCTGCCAACTCTAACTCATCCTTTCCAATATTTTGACTAAGCCAATTCTCAGCTATACTTTGAGCTGTATCTGCAATACTTTTTCCTATCTCATTAAAAAAGCCTAAATCCATTCATATCACCTCCAATATAAGATTTGATATGAACTCATTATTAATCTTTCTAGTTATAGTATATATATAATTATTATGTTATTTTGTCAATATTTTCATTTAAACTTTTATTTTTTTAATCATTAGAGTAGTTCAAAAGAGATATAGTATAAAAATAAGACACCTTATAGCTGGCAATATTATATTATTTTTTTATAATGAGCTTGTGTGGGGACCAGCAAATTAGAAACTGTTATGAAATGTCCCGCCACAATAACATTGTCCTAAAGCCCACCTATTTCATTACAGTTTCTTATGCAGTTGGGACGAATTATAAAAAAATAATATAATATTGCCAGCTATAAGGTGTCTTATTTTTATACTATATCTCTTTTGAACGAACCATTTAAAATCAAATCCTAATAAACCTCATCTCATTTCCTTGCTCTTTTATAAACTTAATAACATCATCATATTTTATCAACAAACTTGCCTCATTTGTATTAGGATGAATAACCAGCATATCCTCTTTCTTTAAATCTTCATCAATTAAAATTTCCACATCCTTATTCTCATCATTTATTAACCCCATAACACTCACATATCCAGCTTCTAAGCCCAAATATTTCTTCAATCTCTCCGGAGATGCAAAACTTAGTCTAGTAGTATATGCTTGTGATTGTATTGACTGCAAATCTGCTTGTTTTTCACTACATAACATTACTAGAAAATGTCTTTTCCCTTTTTGGTCTCTTAAAAATAAGTTTTTACATATTTCAGCACCTTTAAAAGTTCCCTCTTCTAAATTGTTCATATCTTCAATTGTATGTACTGCTTCATGTTTGATTAATTCATATTCAATATTTAATTCTTCTAATTTTTTTATTACTTCTTCCATAATTTCTCCTTTACACTACTAATTTTAAATATTTTATTAATATATAATCTTAATACCATCTAAATTAAATTTTATATATTCAACACTTTGGTCCTAATTTGCAAAATATTATTATTATAAATATATAATCTTTTTGGTAATAATAAAAGATTAATATATTAATTAATTTTATAACTAATATATCAATCTTTTTATTAAAATTCAATTATTTTTTAATTATTTTTATCTTTATATATTTTTACCATATCTCTAAATGTCATTTTAGTTCCATAATTTAATATAGCATTTGAATAAATTTTAATAGCAACTTTTGCAATTACTAATATAGTTATAACTAAAATTGCAATTGATATTAAAACTTCTGATGTAGATGCTATTCCCATCATAATTCTAAATGGCATACAAAATGGTGATGATATTGGGAACATTGCTGCAAATAAGTTTAACTCACTTGTTGGATTCATCATTGTAAAATATGATAAGTAAAATCCAATAACTGCAAGTATTGCAACAGGTGTATTTGCTGATTGTATATCTTCTGGTTTACTTACTGTTGAACCTGTTAAAGCATATAATAATGCATATGCAAAATATCCAAGTATAAAATAAAGAATTGTAATTATTGCTAAATATGGTGTCATTTTAGACATATCTAATACAGATTCTATTAAACCTGGTTCTAGGAATAATTTAGCTGAAATTAATGCAACTGCCACAAATAGGCAAACTTGTAAAAGCCCTACTATACCTATTCCTATTGTTTTACCAATAACTATTGTTCGTGGTGATGTTGATGTTACTAATGTTTCCATTATTTTTGATGTTTTTTCTGTTGTTATTGAACTTGAAACTTGATATGCACAGAAATAAATTGCATAAAATAGTACTATTGAAAGTAACATTATTGCCATAACATTTCCACTTACCTTTTGTTCTTGTGTTTGCTCTACACTATATTCAAAATTTGGTGCTAAACTTTGCAATTGTTCTTGTGTTAATCCTAATTTTGATATTTGCATATTTGTATATATTGTATTAATTGCTGTCATTAAATCTTCTGGCATACTTGATATCATAGTCATATCTTCAACTATATATCTTAATTTATAATTAGTATCTGTTTTTTCAATAATTATTGCTTCATCTATTTCCTTATTTTCTATTCTTTCTTTTATTTTATTAAACTCTATATTTTCAGAAGATACTTCAACTTCATATCCCAAATCCATAGAATTTATAGTATTTAAAGTCCCTTCAAATAGATTACTACTATCTACTATTAATATTTTATCCTTAGTATCTCTTGTTGAATCATTATTGAAAAGTTTTATTATATTTGGTATGTTAAATCCTAAAATTATAATTAATAAAATTATTATTGTAGAAATTATAAAAGATTTTCTTTTTACCATATCTTTTATTGTAAAACCTATTACTGTTTTTAAATCATTCATTTTATCCACCCACCTTTTCTATAAATATGTCATTTAATGTTGGTTTTTTAATTTCAAATTTATTTATTTCTATATTATTTGAAACTAATTTTTCTAGTAGCTGGTGAGCTTTTTCTTCTGAATCTATTTTTATTGAATATTCATTATTTTTTGAAAATTCAATATTCATATTAAATTCTTCAATAAATTTATCAATATTCTTGTTTGCAGAAATCTCTAATCTATTTGCCTTATATGTATCTTTTATTTCTTTAAGATTTCCTTTTAAAACTGTTTTACCTTTATTTAATATTAAAATATCAGTACAAAACTCTTCAATAGAAGCCATTTGATGACTTGACATTATTATATATTTATCTTGTGATACTAAATCTATAATAACATTTTTTAAAATCTCTGTATTAACAGGGTCTAAACCACTAAAAGGCTCATCTAAAACAATTAATTCTGGGTCATGAATAATTGATGTCATAAATTGAACTTTTTGTTGATTACCTTTTGATAACTTCTCTGCTGGCATTTGTAAATATTCTTCTACTTTTAATACTTTTGACCATTTTTTTATTGCAGTATCTGCATCACTATTTTTCATCCCTTTTAATTTAGCAAAATACATTAATTGGTCATAAATTTTTGTTTTTGGATATACTCCTCTTTCTTCTGGTAAATAACCAAAATTTACATTCTTTCTTTCAACAGACTTACCATTCCATGTAATATCCCCTGTATCTTTTTTAATAATTCCTAATAGCATTCTTATTGTTGTAGTTTTTCCAGCGCCATTTGTTCCTAATAGCCCAAATACACCTGGTTTATCTACTTCAAAAGAAATGTTATCAACAGCTTGTTTACCAACAAACTTTTTTGATACGTTTTCAAGCTTTAATCCCATTTTTAATCCTCCTTCTGAGTCTTTTGGGGACGTGTCAAATCATCTCACAATTTATCAATAAAATCATCCCCATTCCTTTATTCTTACCCATTATAATATTTAATTTTTTCTTTTACAATACTTTTTATGACAAAAGTAAAATTTTTGTCATAATTATATCGATATTAATAATTTCATATTCAATTTTTCAAATTAAAAAAAGAAGTATTAATCTTGCTTCTGATTGATACTCCTTTTTTATGTTTTTAACGTTCCACATCAACTTTTAGATTTTCTCCATTTATATTAGTGTCTACATATTCTCTTCCTTCTTTATTAAAGAAAATATTATCTGCCAATGTTTCATGTTTGATTGTTTCTTCAAATTTCTTTATGATATTTTCAACTTTATCATTATCAGCTACATATAGATTGATTCTATCTAATACTTCAAATCCTTTTTCTTTTCTCATATTTTGTACTTTTGATAATACTTCTCTTAGGATTCCTTCTTCTTCTAGTTCTGGTGTTATTGTTGTGTCTAATACTACTCCTATTTCTCCTTCTCCACTAAATGCAAATCCAACTTTACCTTGCATTGTTACTAGTAAATTTTCTGAGTTTAATCCTATTTGTGTGTCTCCTATTTCTATATATTCTACTCCACCGCTTTTTACTGTATTTGCTAGGTCCATTTGGTTTTTCTTTGCTATTTCTTCTCTGATTTTTGGTATTAATCTTCCATATTCTTTTCCTAGTACTGGTAGATTTGGTTTTATTTCAAAGTTTACATATTTAGACATTTCTGCACCTAGTTTTACTTGTTTTACATTTAGTTCTTCTTTTACTATGTCTGAATAGTATTCTGGTAATGTGTCTATTGATATTAACATTTCTGATAATGGTTGCCTATTTTTGATGTTTACAGAGTTTCTTGCACTTCTTCCTAATTTTACTATTTTATATGCTAAGTCCATTTCTTTTTCTAGGTTTTTATCAATTATTTCTTCTTTTACTTCTGGCCATTCACATAAATGTACACTTTCTGGTGCATCTGGATTTAGTCCTACTACTAGATTTTGATATATTTCGTCTGTTATAAATGGTACAAATGGTGCTGATATTTTTATTAATGTTACTAATACATTATATAATGTTACATAAGCTCCTATTTTTTCATCATCTAGTTCTTGGCTCCAAAATCTTTCTCTATTTCTTCTTACATACCAATTTGATAATTCATCTGTAAAGTCTTCTATTTCTAGTGCTGCTCCTGTTATATCATATTGGTCTAGTTTTTCTGCAACTACTTTTACCAGTGTATTTAATTTTGATATTATCCATTTATCCATTATATTTGTTGCTTTAAAGTCTTTATATTTTAATGGATTAAATTGGTCTATTTCTGCATATAGTACATAGAATGAATATACATTCCATAATGTACTTAAAAATCCTCTTTGTGTCTCTTTTACATTGTCTAATGATAATCTAGTTGGTAGCCATGGTGCACTACATGTATAGAAATGCCATCTTGTTGCATCTGCACCAACTGTATTTAATAATTCCATTGGGTCTACACCATTTCCTTTTGATTTTGACATTTTTTGTCCTTTTTCATCTAGGACATGCCCTAATACTACACAATTTTCAAATGGTGTTCTATTAAATAGTGCTGTTCCTACTGCTGTTAATGTATAGAACCATCCTCTTGTTTGGTCTATTGCTTCTGATATGAATTGTGCTGGAAAGTTGTTTTCAAACATTTCTTTATTTTCAAATGGATAATGCCATTGTGCAAAAGGCATTGAACCTGAGTCAAACCAACAGTCTATAACTTCTTTTGCTCTATGCATTTTTTTGCCACATTTTGGGCATTTTAGATATACATTATCTATATATGGTTTGTGTAATTCTATATCATCTGGTACATCTATACCTTTTTCTTTTAATTCTTCTATACTTCCTATACATTCTCTATGTCCACAGTTTTCATCTTCACATGTCCATATTGGTAGTGGTGTTCCCCAATATCTGTCTCTTGATATTCCCCAATCTATAACATTTTCTAGGAATTTTCCAAATCTTCCTGTTTTTATTGTTTCTGGGTACCAATTTACTTTGCTATTATTTTCAACTAATTCATCTCTTAGTTTACTCATAGCAACAAACCAACTTTCTTTTGGATAGTATAATAATGGTGTGTCACATCTCCAACAATGTGGATATGAGTGCATATGTTTTTCTTTGCTAAATAATTTATTTTCTTGTGCTAACCATTTACATATATCTTCATTACAATCTCTAACAAATCTTCCTGCCCATGGTTCTACTTCTGGTACAAATTTTCCTTCTTTATCTACTAAGTTTATAAATGTTATTCCGTTTTGTTTAGCAACTAAGCTATCATCTTCACCATATGCTGGTGCTATATGAACAATTCCTGTACCATCTGTTAATGTTACATAATCTCCATGGATTACTTCAAATGCTTTTCCTTCTATTTCTCCAAATGGCATTAATCTTTCATATTTTGTTCCTAATAATTCTTCACCTTTAAATGTTTTTACAATATCATATGGTGTTTCTTTTAATACTGTTTCTATTAAATCTTTTGCTAATATATAATTTTCATATATTGGCTCATCATCTGTTCCTATATTTGCTTTTACTTCTGCGTATTCATATGCTTTATTTACACAAAGTGCTAAGTTTGAAGGTAATGTCCATGGTGTTGTTGTCCATGCTAATATATATGTGTTTTCTTTTCCTTGAACTTTAAATTTAGCTACACATGTTAAATCTTTTACATCTTTATAACCTTGTGCAACTTCATGTGATGATAATGCAGTTCCACATCTTGGGCAATATGGCATTACTTTATGTCCTTCATATAAAAGTCCTTTTTCCCACATTTGTTTTAAAGCCCACCATACTGATTCTATATAATCATTATGATATGTTACATATGGGTTTTCCATGTCAACCCAAAATCCTACTTTATCTGTCATTTCTTCCCACATATGAACATATGAAAAAACGCTGTCTTTACATTCTTTAACAAATTTTTCCACACCATATTCTTCTATTTGCTCTTTACCTGAAATTCCTAATTTCTTTTCTATTTCAAGCTCAACTGGTAAACCATGTGTATCCCAACCTGCTTTTCTAATAACTTTATATCCTCTCATTATTTTATATCTTGGGATTAAATCTTTCATTACTCTTGTTTCAATATGACCAACATGTGGTTTTCCATTTGCTGTTGGAGGTCCATCATAAAATGTAAAATATCTTTTTCCTTCATTTTCAGCAAAACTTTTCTTTATAATGTCTTTTTCTTTCCACATTTTTGATACTTCATTTTCCATTCCGACAAATCCATCTTTAAGCTCTACTTTTTTATACATAAAACTCCTCCTTTTCGGTTTTAAGGCTTTTACCTTTTCACCTCTTATAATATTAAGAAAAATAATTAATATATATTACCTTTCTTGTTATATAAAAATCAATATATGTTTTACTATTGATTTTTCTTTACAATAACAAAAAAAGCTATTATCAATCCTATATTTTATAGGACGAAATAGCTTTAACTTTTCCGCGGTACCACCTATTTTAGCTAGCAGTATTTATCTATATTATTTTATATATTATTCTAGCTCTCTTAATTTATCTTTAACGCAGATTTACGATTATGCTTAATTACAAATTGTGTTCAACATAATAACAGATAGGTGATAATAAATAGATTTTACTTGCCAAATTTTCAGCTACCTTTGGCTCTCTTATTAAGATATTATTCTATTTATGTTGTCCTAGCTATTGTTTTTTTATTTATACATATTTAATATTATACCACATTTTTTTAATTTTGCAATATTTTTTTAATTTTTTTGTGTCAAATTGTGGGAAAATTGGGGACGTTTCCTTTTGGACATTTTTGTCCATTTGGGGACAGATATATGATGATTGAC
>CALXFD010000036.1 GCA_944387495.1 uncultured Clostridia bacterium
CTGTACAATACAGAGTTCATTCCCAAGTTGCCTAGTACCTAATCAAAAAATGTCCAATTTTTTGGGTTCAGTACAAACATATCTCTATTTTTTACTTGTTAATTTTTTATATATTAAACCAATAAATAAACAAATTCATAATTCTTTAATCTTAAATTTGTAATCCTATTAGTTGTAATACAATTCCTGAAAATACTCCTATTGCATATAATAATGCTGTAATTTTTATATTTTCTTTTATTCCTTTATTTGTCCTAAACAATACCGCAAGTCCTACACCTGCTCCTACTAATAATCCTGCAATCATTGTTGAAGCTGTAATCATATTTTCTAAATACATTTGTGTTATTAATACAGATGAAGCACAATTTGGAATTAATCCTATTAAACCTGCAATTACTGGTCCTAATATTGGTTGATTTTTCATAAATCCTGCAATTGTTTCTTCTCCAATAAAGTATATTGCTATATTTATAATTAATGTTATCACTAATATAAATAAGAATATATTTATTGTATGTTTTAAAGATGATTTTAAAATTCCATGTTCACAGTGGCAATGTTCTTTCTCACATAAGTCTATTATTTTTTCTTCTTCTACTTTTCCTTTATTTTTTAATCTTATCACAAAATCAATAGCAAAACCTGCAACTATACCTATTACTAATTTTATTCCTAATATTTTTGTAATAACTCCTATTTCTACACCTTCTGATATAAATATTGGTAACATTTCATCTGATGTTGATAAATATACTGCTATTAATGTTCCTAGTGTTATTACTCTTGCTGCATATAGGTTTGTTGCTGAAACAGAAAATCCACATTGTGGAACTATTCCTAAAATTCCGCCTACTAATGGTCCAATTTTTCCAGATTTTTTTATAGTTTCTTTTGTTTTGTCTTTTGTTTTGTGTTCGATATATTCCATTATTAAATAAGTGATAAATAAAAATGGTAATAATTTTACACTATCTATAATTGCATCTTCAAAAACTTCTAACATGTTATTATTTTCCTTTCTTCTATTCATCTTAATATAATAACATATTATTTCTATTTTTTCAAATAAAAAATGAAAAGATTATGAATAACTTATAATATAAGCACCCTATAAAATAAAAAGATATAGAAGAAACTTTTAATTTCTCCTATACCTTCCACATATACATCCTGTTCTTCCATTATCAGAATTATTAGGTATTACATTAATTCTAGTACTTATATTGTTATTATTTGTTCTATTATTACAATTGCAACATGATGGTGTATCATCATTTCTTATTCTAAGTACTCCATTTATTGTAGTTGGTTCTGCTTTATTGTTGTTATTATTACAACTACTACTAATTGTTAATAAATTATTTGTTCTTGTATCATAACATCTATTCCTACATCTGCAATCATCATTATCTGTATTTCTTCTAATAAACCTATTTACTATACATGTTATAACTGCTGTTATATAACTTATTATAGCATATATTATTGCTGCTATTATAAATTCTATAACTCCTATTGCAAATGTAACTATTAAAAATATTGAAAATATAATTGCTGCTACTAAGCAAGGATTTTTTAGTATTTTCTGTAATGCAATTGATATAATTATTGTTGCTAATGGTAATGCAAAAAATATAAATAATATAGTCATATTCTCTCTCCTTTTCCCTTTTTATTATATTTTATGCATAATCCAGATAAATGGTTAAAATAATGTGTTTATTTAGTCATATTCTACTTTTAATAAATATAACCCTTGTGGTGGCAATGTTTTTCCTGCGTTTTCTCTTTTTTTACTTTTTATTATTTCTTTTATATCTTCTGGTTCTATTTTTTCTAATCCTACTTCTACTAGTGTTCCTGCAATTATTCTTACCATATTGTATAAAAATCCATTTCCTGTTAGCTCTATATATATTTTTTCATTTTCTTTTTCTATTATTTCTGCTTTATATATTGTTCTTACACTGCTTTTACTACTTGTTCCACTTGCTTTAAATGCTTTAAAATCATGTTCTCCTTCAAAATATTTTACTGCTTGTTTCATTTTTTCTACATTTAATTTTTGTGGTATATGTGTTTCTAAATTTCTATATATTGCAGTACCATATTTTGAATTATTAATTACATATCTATATGTTTTTCTCTTACAATTTAATCTACTATGAAATTTTTCTTCTACTTCTTCTGCTGATTTTATTACTATTGATTTTTTTATATTAGAATTTATCGCTATTGGGATTTTTTCTATTGGTATATTAGAATTTGTTTTAAAATTTGCAACTTGTCCATATGCATGTACTCCTGCATCTGTCCTTCCTGATGCATTTAAGTCTACTTTTTCCCCTGTTATTCTTTCTATTGCTTGTTCTATTGTTCCTTGAATATTTAGTTTATTAGGTTGTTTTTGCCATCCATTAAAATCTTTTCCATCATATTCTATTGTTAATTTTATGTTTCGCATTTTATTTTCCCATTTCTTTATTTTCTTTTTGCTCTTTTTTGTTTTTCTGTATTTTTTCTCTTATGCTTTTTATTTTTTCTTTTCTTTCTTGTTTTTCAACTGCAAATCTTTTTGTTACAACATTTGTTATTAAGATTTTTTTCAAAGAATCTTCTCTTAAATCTGCAATAAGTGTTCCATCTTTTGCTACTGAAATTTTTCCAGTTTCTTCTGATACTACAACTACTATACTATCTGATTCTTTTGATATTCCTATTGCTGCTCTATGTCTTGTTCCTAATTCTTTTGCTATATCTTTATCATCTGCAAGTGGTAACACACATGCTGCTGCTGCTATTTTATTATTTGAAATTACTACTGCCCCATCATGTAATGGTGTTTTTGGTTCAAATATATTTACAAGTAATTGTGGTGATACATCTGCATTCATCGGTATTCCACTTGAAATTATATCTTGTATTTTTATATCTCTTTCTATTACAATTAATGCTCCTGTTTTTGTTTTAGAAAGCTCTGTTGCAGCAATTACTATTTTATATATATCTTCTTTGGTTTTTGTAGCTAAGTCTTTATCTATTCCAAAAAATTTTGCAAATTTATTTGTTCCTAATTGCTCTAGTCCTCTTCTCAATTCTGGCTGGAATATTACTATTATTGCTATTACTCCTAAATTCATAATTCCTGTTAATATCCAGTTTAGTATTTTTAGGTTAAATAAACCACTTAACCATGTTATTACTACTAGTAATACTATTCCTTTTATTAATTGCCATGCTCTTGAACCTTTTACTATTTTTAGAAAATAGTAAATTAAAAATATTACTATTGCCAAGTCTATTATTAAAGTTATTAATTCAAATGGATTTTCTTGTAAAGATTTGATATAGCTTAAAATATTATCTCTATAAAAATTCTCCCAATTCATTCCAAAATCTATTATCATTTATTACTCCTTTTAATCTACTAAAATGTTCTCTAATTAACATTTAATATTATTTATTATATCTATAATTATATATGTTACAATATTAATTTTAGATTATAATAGAGCAAATATTAATGTTGAACCTGCTGCTACCACCATTAATAATGCTAATATTCCTGCCATTACTTTTACAAATATTTGTCCTTTTTCATATTTTCTTTGACTAGCTGTCACTTTTTTATTTTTTTTCATATGTCTCATCCTTTCTTTTTTTCATCTTCTTTATTATAACATATACAGATTCGTTTTTAAAGCTTTATTGTTCTTTTCCTAATACAATTTTTGGTTTTTCTACCTTTTCTTCTGAAATTTTTATATTTTTTAACAATTTTTGCTTTGCAATTCCCAATTTTTCTGTATCATTTGCATAAATATATGCTATTTCTTCTCCTTTTGCCACTTTATCTGAAACCTTTTTTCTTAATATTAATCCTACTGAGTAATCAATTTCATCTTCTTTTTCTATTCTTCCAGCTCCTAGTTCACATACTATTTTTCCTATTTCTTTTGCATCTATTTTTCTTATATATCCTTTTTCCTCACTATATACATATTCTATATATTTAGCTTTTTGGAATTTTTCAACATCTTCTAAATATGTGATATCTCCGCCTTGCATTTGTACTAATTCTTTAAATTTTTCAAATGCTTTTCCATTTTTTATATTTTTCATTAATAATTCTTTATTTTGTTCTATATCTTCACCAATTCCTGCTAGTTTAAGCATATTAGCTCCAAGTTCTAATACCACTTCTTTTACATCTTCTATTATATTTCCATTTAAAAATTCAATTGCTTCTATTACCTCTAATGAATTTCCAACTGCATATCCTAGTGGTTCATCCATATTTGTTAAAACACAGACTGTTTCTCTATTTGCTAATTTACCTATTTCAATCATCTGTTTTGCTAATTTTCTAGCTTTTTCTTTTGTTTTCATGAAAGCACCTGAACCTACTGTTACATCTAATACAATTTTATCTGCTCCACTTGCTATTTTTTTGCTCATTATACTTGATGCAATTAGTGGTATACTTTCTACACAAGATATACTATCTCTTAATGCATATATTTTTTTATCTGCTGGTGCTAAATTTAATGTTTGAGATATCATACTTATGCCTATTTTTTCCACATTTTGCATAAAAGTGTTCATATCTATTTTTGTATTATATCCTGGTATAGATTCTAATTTATCTACTGTTCCTCCTGTAAAACCTAAACCTCTTCCAGACATTTTTGCAACTGGTACTCCACATGATGCTACTAATGGTAATAATATTAAAGATACTTTATCTCCAACTCCTCCTGTTGAATGTTTATCTACAATTATTCCATTTATTTTTGATAAATCTAGTATTTCCCCTGATTTTGCCATTGCTAATGCCAAATTTGTTGTTTCTTCATCATCCATCCCATTTAAAAAAATTGCCATTAGCAATGCTGATGCTTGATAGTCTGCAATTTTTCCATTTGTATAATTTTCTATAAAATAATTAATTTCTTCTTTGGTTAGTGTTTTCTTATCTCTTTTTTTCTCTATTATATCTATGATATTCATATGTTTTTTTACTCCTCTTTTCTTCTATACAAAATGTTTTATAAATGTATTTCTATGTATTGGACATGGTCCATATTCTTTTATAGCTTGAATATGTTTTGCTGTTCCATATCCTTTATGTGATGAAAAACCGTATTGTGGATATATTTCATCCCATTGTCTCATTATTCTATCCCTTGTTACTTTTGCAAGTATTGAAGCTGCTGCTATGTTATAGCATTTAGCATCTCCTTTTATGATTGAATCATATGGTATTCCTTGTGTATTTATATGTGTTAATGCATCTACTATAATTAAATCTGGTTTTACATCTAAACCCTTTACAACTTCTTCTACACCTTTTTTAGTAGCATTTAGTATATTTATATCATCAATCACATCTTGCCCTATAATTGCAACTGAATAACTTATTGCTTCTTCTATTATTAAATCATATAATTTTTCTCTTTTCTTTTCTGAAACTTTTTTGGAATCATTTACTCCTTCTATCATAGAGTCTTGTGGCATTATAACACCAGCTACAACAACTGGTCCTGCAAGTGGTCCTCTACCTGCTTCATCTATTCCACATATTTTATTAAATCCTTTATTATATAATTCTTTTTCGAACTTTTTCAATGCTGTTAATCTTTCTAGTTCTTTTTCTTTCATTTTTACCTCTTCTTAGTTTCTTTTTTATTGATTTTTTATTTTATTTATAATATTTTTATATTGTATTTACTTAAATTTTATACTTTAATTTTTTATTGTAATTTTATATTTTTATTATTTTATTCTTCTATATTTTGTATATCTGTTAATGAATATTTGCCATCATATCCTACTGTATTATATATTTCTGCTGTTACATCGTCTAAATCATATACAATTATATATATACCATTTCCTTCGTCTGATTTTACATTATTTATTCCCATAGCTTCTAAGTTTTCTGTTGATAATTGATATACATGTCCTGCACTTATATCACTTGAACTAATACCTATTGAAGTTAATGTACTAGCTATTGCATCTCCTGTACTTACTTGTTTTCCGTTATAATCTCCTTTTAATTCATCATTTGCTTTTGCTATCATGTCTTCTGTTGGATTATCTGTAACACCTAATTCAAAACTTGCATTTTCTACATTTTCTTTTGCTTTTGCTTGAATTAATAACATATTTGTTTTTAGTCCTTCCAATTTTGCCATTTGCATTTGTTTATCACTTGTACTAATAGTAATTCCTGCTATTATTAATAAAACTATTATTGTAATTACTAATACCATTAAAGTTATTCCTTTGTTACTTTTTACATTTAACATCTTCTTCTCTCCCTTATTTTATTTATATATAATATTCTCAATTTAACCATATTATATCCTTTAATAATCATTTTTTCAACAATTTTATATTATCTATTGTAAAAAAATTAGGTGCAATTTATAAAATTGCACCTATGCTTTTTAACAAAAGCTTGAAAATAAAAGGGGATGTTTTTTAAATTAAATCAGTTGTTTACTGATTATGGTTATAATATAACATGCTTTTTTGTCCATTGTGTGAATTAAAAGTGAATTTATGGTTGTTCTCCTAATTTTATTGTCAATTCTTTTTCTTGTCCTTCTCTATTAACTTTTATTTTTATTTCATCACCTATTTGATGACTATTTTTTACTTCATTTAGTTCGTCCATTGTTTTAACTTGTTTTCCATCTGCTTCTACAATTACATCTCCGATTTTTATACCAGCTTTTTCTGCTGATGAAAATGTTTCAACATCTTTTACATAAATACCTTCAACTAAATTGTATCTATTAGCAGTTTCTGAATCTAATTCCATTCCTGTAATTCCTATATATGGTCTTTTTACTTTACTATATTGAATTAATTGTGAAGTAATATCTGTTGTAGAATTAATTGGTATTGCAAATCCCATTCCTTCTACTCCATCTCCTGTAAGTTTTAATGTGTTTACACCTATTACTTTACCTTCACTATTTACTAATGCTCCTCCACTATTTCCAGCATTTATTGCTGCATCAGTCTGAATTAATGTATACTCTTTTCCATCTGAATCTGTTACTTTTCTATTTACTGCACTTACAACTCCACAAGTTATACTGCTTTGCATTCCTAATGGATTACCTACTGCCATTGCAAATTCCCCAACTTTAATAGAATCTGAATCTGCAAATTCTGCTTTTGGTAAATCTGTTTTATCAATTTTAATAACTGCTAAATCTGTTTCTTCGTCTGTTCCTACTATTTTTGCTTCATATTCTGTTTTATCATTAAATAATGTAACTGTAACTTTTGTTGCTTCTGAAACTTGATAATAAGATTCAGACTCTGATGAAGAAACAACATGGTTATTTGTTAATATATATCCATCTTCACTAATAATAATTCCTGAACCTGTTGCTGTTGCAGTTGATTGTGAAGAATTACCGAAAAATGGTATGTTTGATGTTACATTATACTCTATTTTTATTCCAACAATTGAAGGTAATATTTTATTTGCAGCAAATACTGCTGTATCTGAATAATTTGATAATGATACTTGGTCTACTAATCCACTTGTAGATGATGATGAACTAGAAGATGAACTAACATTATTATTTAATATCTTTTCTCTTATTGATGGAACTCCAAAACATGTTCCTACTACCACTGCACATCCTACCACTCCACTAAAAAATGGTACTAATATAGTTCTTCCAAATCCTGATTTTGTTTTTTGAGAATCTTCAATTTTATATGATGCTTTATATGCTCCTGGATTTTGTACAGTTTTAAATTTTTCATTTCCTTTATTTTCTTCCATCTTATAATTCCTCCTATTTCTTTTTTATATTATAATATTACGCCATATTTGTGAATTTTTTGTGACTATATGTAGTTTTTTTTAAGATTTTTTTATTTTTTTCTTAAATTATTACTAAATCCATTTCACTTGTTAAGTCATTATTGCCATATGGATATATTATATATATTTTCCCATCTTTAATAAAAAATTCATCACTATTTTCAATATTATACATTTCGCTTTCTAAATCTCTTTCAAATATTTCATATCCTAATGATTTTAAATCTTCTACCTTTTTTTGTTCATTTTCTATCTCTTGTTTTATTTTGTTTTGTACATCATTTTCATTTAATCCATTTTTATTTATTAATTCTTGTAATGTTATTTCTTTCTTATTTTTTAAATCATAATTATATGTTCTAATAATTAATCTTTGTGCACTTGTTGATTGTTTTAGATTTGATTTTATTATTAATGATAATATATCATTTTCAATTGTTGCTTCATATTGTACTGTATATATTACATTTTGATTTTCACTTTGTAATACATTTTCTGCCTTATTTTCAAATGTTTCTTTTATGTCATTATTCATATTTTCTATTTTTTCGTCATCTATATTTATATATGGTATATGTAAGTCTAAATCATAATCATTTTCCTTGCTTTCTTGCTTTTCATATCCTGTATAGATTATTTCTTTTTCTTCGTCCTTTTTGTTTATATCTATATTTAGATTATATTGTTCTAGCTGATTATTAAAAATATTGTCAAATCCAGAGATTAGAATTTGTTCATCTATATCTTCTTGTGTCATGTTTGAGCCACCAACACTTAATATTCTTTCTAATTCATCTGTACCTAAGTATTGTGAAATAGCTACTACTATTGCGGCAATTATACATGAAATTATTGATATTGTGTAAATTATAACTGCTTTTATATCTGTTTTCTCTTTTTTTGGTAATGTAACATTCATATTATCCCTCTCTATCTTTTAATCTTTTTTATTATAACATCTAGTATTTTCTATTTCAAGATAGAAAATATATGAATTTAAAGTTTACCCAAAAAAGTTGACTAATCTTACAATTTGAGGTATTATATAATATATTGAATATTTATAGAAATGAGGAATTTAAAGTATGTTATGTTCAGAATGTAATAAAAACCCAGCTATACTTTTTTATAAAAAAATAGAAAATGGTAAAGAGTCATTAGAAGGATATTGTTATGACTGTGCTAAAAAGAAAGGTATTAATCCTGTTGATGTCTTATCTGAACAAAATAATATTTTATCAAGAGATAGTGTTAACTTAAATGATATGACTAAACAGTTTGAAACAATTTTTAAAGATTTAGCAGAAAATATAAATTTAGAAGATATAGAAAATATTGATGGTGCTATCACTTTCGATAGCGGAAATGAAAATTCTGATAATCCAGATGCACCTAGAATTTCAGGAGCTGCAATTCCTATTGGTTCAATTTTTTCTAATATGTTTACACCAAATAAACAAAATGAACCTAATAATGACAGCCAAAATTCTAAGAAAAAAGCAAAAGTTGAGAAAGTAAAAAATAATAAGCAAAATAAAAAGAAAAAGTTTTTAGATACATATGGTACAAACTTGACTAATAAAGCTAAAAATAATGAATTAGATATTATTGTTGGTAGAGATAAGGAAATTCAAAGAATTATTCAAATTTTAAATAGACGTTCTAAAAATAATCCTTGTCTAATTGGTGAGCCTGGTGTTGGTAAAACAGCTATTGCACAAGGTCTTGCTATTAAAATTGCAAACCAAAATGTACCTGCAAAACTTTTAAATAAAGAAGTTTATTTGTTAGATATGACTGCTGTTATAGCTGGTACACAATTTAGAGGCCAATTTGAATCTAGAATGAAAGGTATTATTGATGAGTGTAAAGAACTTGGAAATATTATTTTAGTTATAGATGAAATTCATAATATTATAGGTGCTGGTGATGGAGAGCATTCTATGAATGCTGCAAATATTTTAAAACCTGCACTTTCTAATGGTGAGATTCAATTAATTGGTACTACTACTTTAAAAGAATATAGGAAATATATTGAAAAAGATTCTGCATTAGAAAGAAGATTTCAACAAGTTCTAGTTGAAGAACCAAATATTGATGATACTATTGGAATCTTAGATGGAATTAAAAAATATTATGAAGAATATCATAAAGTAAAAATTTCTTCTGATGTTATTAAACAAACTGTTACAATGTCAGAAAAATATATTCATGATAGATTTTTACCAGATAAAGCTATTGATATTTTAGATGAAGCTTGTTCTAGAAT
>CALXFD010000037.1 GCA_944387495.1 uncultured Clostridia bacterium
AAAGTCAATTTTTTATAATATAGTCCCTACCACTAGCCAAATAAAATAAGTCTAAATCTATACACCTACAACAGAAAAGCCATTATCCACATGTATAATTTCCCCTGTTATAGCACTAGACATATCACTAAACAAAAATGCAGTAGCATCCCCAACTTGATTAATAGTAACATTTCTATGTAAAGGAGCTCTCTCCTCCACAACAGTCAATATACTTCCAAAATCCTTAATTCCCTTTGCAGACAAAGTCTTTATAGGACCTGCTGATATACCATTAATTCTATATCCATCTTTACCCAAATCTTTTGACAAATATCTAATACTTGTTTCCAAAGCTGCCTTTGCAACACCCATAACATTATAGCCTTCAACAACTTTTTCAGAACCATAATATGTATATGCAACAATGCTTGCACCCTCATTTAACATTTCTTTTTCTCTTGCCATTCTAACTATTGCAACCAATGAGTAAGCACTTACATCTT
Organism: uncultured Clostridia bacterium; assembly: GCA_944387495.1. Lineage (GTDB taxonomy): Bacteria > Bacillota > Clostridia > TANB77 > CAG-508 > CAG-269. The sequence continues at coordinate 486 of CALXFD010000037.1, forward strand.
GTGCATGTGCATATCCATCTCTTGATGTTAAAATAAAATCATTTCTTAAATCTTCTGTATTAGCATGTGCTATTGCATGTAATATACCATCAACTTTTCCATGTTCTTTCTTTATTTCTTCTAAGCAATTATCAATATCTTCATCTTTACCTACATCATTACATTCATATACACTTACATTTTTCATATCTTTTACTAAGTCTTTTACTTTTTCTGTACTATCTCCTGAACATGTACAAATTACTTCTGCACCTTGTTCATATGCTGATTGTACAGCTCCCCATGCAATACTCCATTTGTTTCTAACTCCCATTATAATTACTTTTTTTCCTTCTAATAACATTTTTTACCTCCTAAAATTTATATCTAAACAAACATCTACTTTTTAATCTAACTCTATACAAAAAAGTTATGTTTATTTTATTTAAAATCAAATTTTTTATATTTTAAGCTATCAATGAAACTTTACATATTTCTAAATTTTTCATATCTATTTTGTAATAGTTCATCAACACTTAATTCTTGTAATTTTTTAATATTTTTTACTATATATTTTTTCATACTTTTAGTAACCATTTCAAAATCATTTTGAGCTCCACCTTCTGGCTCTTTTATAATATCATCAATTATTCCTAAATCTTTTAAATCTTTTGCAGTTGCCTTCATATCTTCTGCTGCTTCTTTTGCTTTACTTGAATCTTTATATAAAATACTTGCAAAACCTTCTGGTGATAATATAGAATATATAGCATTTTCAAGCATTACTATTTTATCTCCTACTGCTATTGCTAATGCTCCTCCACTTGAGCCTTCACCTATTACTATACATATAATTGGCACTTTTATTCTAGACATTTCTAAAATATTTCTAGCAATTGCCTCTCCTTGTCCTCTTTCTTCTGCTCCCATTCCTGGGTATGCTCCTGGTGTATCTATAAAAGTTATAATAGGTCTTTTGAATTTTTCTGCTTGTTTCATTAATCTTAATGCTTTTCTATATCCTTCTGGGTTTGGCATACCAAAATTTCTTTCCATATTTTCTTTTGCCTTTTTTCCTTTTTGCTCACCTATTACAGTAAAAACCATTTTATCTAATTTCGCAATTCCTCCAACTATTGCTTTATCATCTGCAAAATTTCTATCTCCATGTAATTCTATAAATTCATCAAAAATCTCATTTATATAATCTAATGCTTTTGGTCTTTCTAATTGTCTTGCAAGTTGAACTTTATCCCATGCAGATAATTTTGTTTTTGTTATAGACATATAAATTCTCCCTTCTTTTATATGTATAAATTTTTATATTTTATTTACTTTTATGTAATCTAATTAATTCAGCTAAAACTGATTTCATATATTTTCTTTCTACTATTTTATCTATAAATCCATGTTCTAATAAAAATTCAGAGCTTTGGAAACCTTCTGGTAGTTTTTGTTTAATTGTTTGCTCTATAACTCTTGGTCCTGCAAATCCAATTAAAGCATTTGGTTCTGCTAAAATTATATCTCCTAAGCTTGCAAAACTTGCAGTAACTCCTCCTGTTGTAGGGTCTGTAAATACTGAAATATATAATAAACCAGCCTCATCTAATCTAGCTAATGCACTAGATGTTTTTGCCATTTGCATTAAAGAAACAATTCCTTCTTGCATTCTTGCTCCACCTGATACACAAAAAATAATTAATGGCAATTTTTTGTTTATTGCTGTTTCAATAGATAGTGTAATTCTTTCTCCTACTGCACTTCCCATACTTCCCATTAAAAAGTTCCCATCCATAACAGCAAGTATAGCCTTTTCTCCTTCTATTTCACAAATTCCACATTTAACAGCTTCTTCTATCTTTGTTTTTTCTTTTAATGTTTCTACTTTTTTCATATATCCATTAAATTTTAATGGATCTTGTGTTAATATATCTCCACCAATTTCTTTAAATGTACCTTCATCTGCTATTTGTTTTATTCTTCTTCTAGCAGATAATCTAAAATGTTTACCACAATTAGGACATACGCTTAAATTTTGGTGCAAATCATCTTTGTAAATTATTTCTTTACATTTATCACATTTTACCCATTTTCCAATCATCATGTCAGAAGCTTTTTCATTTTTTACTCTTTTCGTTTCTTGTTCATTGATTTTTTTAACTTTATCTATTATCAAATTTGAACTACCTCCTCTATTCTCCAAAATGACTTAAAAATGATGTGTCATAATTATTTGTTTTAAAGTTTTCATCATCTAATATTTTTAGTAAAAAGTCTATGTTAGTTGTAATTCCTTCTATAACAAATTCTGCCACTGCACTTTTCATCTTTGCTATTGATTCATTTCTATCTTTTCCATGTACTATTAATTTTGCAATCATTGAGTCATATGTTGGTGGTATTTTATATCCTGCATATATTGCTGTATCAACTCTTACTCCATTTCCACCTGGTAAATGTAAACCTGTAATTGTTCCTGGACATGGCATAAAGTTCTTTTCTGGATTTTCTGCATTTATTCTTACTTCCATAGAATGACCTGTAAATTTAATATCTTCTTGTTTATATTTTAATTCTTCTCCACTTGCTATTTTTATTTGTTCTTTTATTATATCTACACCTGTTACCATTTCTGTTACTGGGTGTTCTACTTGTACTCTTGTATTCATTTCCATAAAGTAAAAATCTCTATTTTTATCTACTAAAAATTCTATTGTACCTGCATTAGAATATCCTATCTCTTTAACTGCTTTAACAGCTGTTTCTCCCATTTTCTTTCTGGTTTCTTCATCTAATATTGCACTTGGTGTTTCTTCTAATACTTTTTGATTTCTTCTTTGTATTGAGCAGTCTCTCTCTCCTAGATGTATACAATTACCATGTTCATCTGCTAATATTTGTATTTCTACATGTCTTGGATTTTCTACAAATTTTTCTAGGTAAAGGCTATCATCATTAAAAGCTACTTTTGCTTCTTGTTTTACTATATCATATTCTTTTTCTAATTCTTCTTTTGAATATGCTATTCTTATTCCTCTACCTCCACCTCCTGCTGATGCTTTTAACATTACTGGATATTTTATTTGTTCTGCTAAATTTACAGCTTGTTCTTTTGAATAAATTAATCCGTCTGAACCTGGTACAACTGGTACACCTGCTCTTTTCATTGTTTCTTTTGCTCTTGATTTATTTCCTAGTAATTCTATTAATTTATAGTTTGGTCCTATAAATTTGATTCCCATTTCTTCACATATTTTAGCAAAATTTGCATTTTCTGATAAAAATCCAAATCCTGGGTGTATACTATCTGCTCCTGTTAAACATGCTGCTTCTAATATTGCTTTTACATTTAAATAACTTTTGTTTGATGGTGCAGGTCCTATACATATTGCCTCATCTGCTAGTGTAGTATGTAAGGCATTTTTGTCTGCTTCTGAATATACTGCTACTGTTCTTATACCCATTTCTCTACATGCTCTTATTATTCTTACTGCTATTTCTCCTCTATTTGCTATTAACACTTTTTTTAACATGTTTTTTCCTCCTTAAATAAAAAACAAGATAGAATATATAATATTCTATCTTTATTTTTACTTTATAATTATATATTTTATTTTCATTTTTTGCAATAGTTTGGATAGGCGGTCAGTTTTATAAAATGTATTTTTTTATTCTCTTTAAATAATTAATACTACTCTAAATGATGCATATGGATGTTGTCTCCCACTACTTGCTTCATGAAGAAAAATCCCTGGATTTGAAAAATCAAATTGTCCACCACGTGTAAAGAATGGAACGGTTCCTAGTGGTATATGACTATATGCACTAAACCATGCTCCTGTAAGACTATCATATGAATTTGATGTTTCATATATTGCCTCTCCTTTTCGGTTTTTTGTTAATTCATAGCTGATGCTAGCATCATTATTAAATTCATAAACAGTTCTGTATTTACTACTCTTACTGTTTACTCCTTCATATATATCTCCTGTCTTTCCTCCACCATTTGAAATTAGATTATTATCTGTTTCACCTGTATTTAGAAATCCAGCTGCTCTTTCATATGAACCTCCATTCATATCAAATACTCCATATGCATTATGCGTTGTACTTTGTTCTTTATTTGTTTTATATATTTCAGATTTATTTTCTGTTCCACCTGTTATACAACTTGTACTAGTATTTCTCTCTACTTTCTCACTATTTGTTCCATATTTACTATGTGCCAAATATGCTACTGCGCCCCATTCACTATTTTTTGTCATATGACTATTTAAATTTACTTTTTCTCCAAATGTTGCATCTAATGCCAAATGATATTGAGCATTTATTATCATATTTCTTAAACTTGCTTCTCCTGGTTTTACAGATATATTCTCCTCTGTTCCTGTTGTTTCAAACTTTCCTACCCATATTCCTGCTATTTCTCCAAATCCTCCTCCATTTTCTGCACTTGCTGTGAATGCTGGGTGAACTAGCCATTCATTTTGTACTCCATTTGTATATGTTACTTTACTTGGGTCTGTTATTATTGTTCCATTTTCTCCATTTAAAAATCTGTTATTTGTATCTATAAATGCTACTTCTATTGTTCCTGCTTCATTTGTATGATATCCTTTTGTTATTTTATATGCATATCTTGGTATCCATACAAACATACTTCCATCACTTGTTGCTACATTTGCCCATTTACTTCCTGTTTGTTGTTTTATATCTTCTTCGCTTTCTCCTACATATTTTATTGGTGTCATATTTCCTTTTAATCTTGGTGCATTTACTTGTACTTTTTCATTATCTCCTTTTGCTATATCTATGTATCCATACCATTCACTGTCTGTTTTCGTTGTTGCTATCCATCCGTCTGTTATCTCTATTGGCTTTACTTCTATTTCTTTAATTGCTGATTCTACTTCTTCTCCATGGTATACTTGTACTTCATATATTCCTAATTCTTCTACTTCTATATCTATTTCTGTTCCTTCAAATTCTTCTGTTTGCTTCCATTCTTCTCTTCCTTTTATTCTATATCTTACTTTCCATTTATTTATCGCTTTTGTAGATGTTATATCAAATACTGTTATATTTCCTTTTACTGGACTTGATGTTTGTGAAGCTAATTCAAAGTCTACTTCTTTTTCTCCTTCATTATATTCTACATTATATAGTCCATCTGGTAATTGAGCTACTGTATAGCATACTTTCCCATCAAATTCTACTCCTATTACTGCTACTACACTTCTTTTTTCTACATTTACAAAATATTCATTTTCTACTCCATCAATTCCTAGTCCTTTTATTATTTCTTGGTCATAATATTTATATCCTGTACTATCTGTTATTCCAGAAGCTTCTTCTGTAAATACTTCATTTGCTTTTCCATCTGCTTCTGTTATATTTTTTCCTATATTTTTTATTTCTTCTCCTTTATATTTTGTCCCATTTACTTCTATTTCTTTATCATTTTTATATGCATCATATAACTCATTTGCTTCTACTTGCATTATTTTCATTTCTGTTGTGAATTTTGTTTGTTTTGATGATTTTATTGTTTGTACTCCACTTGTTATTCCTATTCCTGCTAAGATTAGTAACACTATTATTGTTATTACTAAACTTATTAAAGTTACTCCTTTATTTGATTTTGTTCTCATTTCATTTTCTCTCCTTTTTCTCAGTTTTATATTTTTATTATTCATTTAATTTTTTATTTTATATATTAGATTTTTATAATTTTTCGTAAATAAAAAAATAGCAAAATAAACCTATTTAAAGGCTTACTTTGCTATTTATATATTTTATTATACTTTTACTTAAATTTGTTATTATTTCAATTTCTTTGATTAATGTATGTTTTTTATCATTAAAGTGTAGCTCTCTCTCTCTCTCTCTCTCTCTTACAGCCACAGGCTTTTCAGTTGTTTTCCTCATTTTATACCTCTTTTGTCTTTATTTTATATTATATTTATTCATATTCTATAATATATATTTATTTTTAACATTTATATATTTTTTTCATATTACAATAATTTAATTTCTTCTTCTGTTAAATTTGTTATTTCTTTAATCAATTCTATATCTAATCCTTTTTCTTTCATTTTTTTAGCTGTTTGTTCTTTCTCAGTTTTCTTTCCAATCTCTATTCCTTCTTCTCTTCCAAATCTTTCTATTGCTTTTTCATCCATTATTGCTTTTTCTCTTAATTCTGCTAATTTTTGTATTCTTTTATCTTCACTCATTATCTCTAATTTTTCTTTTGCCTCTTTTATTCCTTCATTTTCTTTCATATATTGAACCACCTTCTCACTTTCTGGCTCTTCTATAAAATTTAACCATTTTACTAACTCTTCTTTACTTTCTTTCGGAGCCAATTTTCTTATTCTTGGTAAAACTATTATATGTATTTCTAGGTCTTCTGTCAATATATGTTTTCTGTATTTTTCTTCTATTATCTTCCATTTACTATGATATCCTAAATCTTTTAACCCTTTTATTTCAAAATTCACTATTAGTACTTCTATTGTCTTTTTTAGTTCTATATAATCTTTTCCTTCTTTTATATTTCTAGTATACACTCTTGACCAATAGTATAACATTCTTTTTAGCAGTTGAGATTTTTCTACCATTTGCATTTCCACATTACAATATTCTTCGTTATTTATTTTTGCTAATACATCTAATACTCCCATCTTTTCTTCTAAATTTTCTCTTCTTAATACTATATTTTCTTTTAAATCTACTTCTTTTATTTCTTTATCTAATATCGCTTCTAGGAATGATTTCGTTATTTTTTCACTTCCTACTTCTCCAAATAGGATTTGAAATATTACATCTAGTTTTGGCGATAATAGTTTATTCTCTCGCTCCCTTTTTTCTGTATCTACAATTATAGGCTTTACATCAGTATTTGTCACAGTTTCTCTTTTTGTTTTTATATTTTCTTTTATCTCCTCATTATTGTTTATACTTTTATTTGATTTTTTATCCATTTCTTTCCTCCTTATTTTTGTTTGACTTTTACTTACTTTTGAATTATTATGTCCTTTCTATTTAATATAATTAATTTAACTTTATTGATTTAATACTTTTATCTAAGCATTATTAATTTTACCAATTTAATAATTTTAATTTGGCATTATAAATTATCATAAATTTAATTTTTCTGATTTGTTATTTCTGATTTAGAAATTTCGATTTAATACTATTGATTCAATTTAATATTTTTGAAATATAAATTCCTGATATTAAAATTTTATTTTTTAACAAATATTTGTCTTTGATTTTATTATTTATAAATAATTATGTTAATAATATATCATGTTTGTTTGTATTTTACAAGTATTTCCAATAAATTATTTTTACTTTTCATCGCATATTTCGACATTAATATATATAATTTATAAATTGCATAATAAAACTAGTCCATTTTTCTTAAACAAATTAAGCAAATTTGACTAGTTTTACTGAAATTGCTATAATTGTAAAATAGCATTAAATTTCCTTATTATTTTTAATTTAGAATAATTTTTACAATGCTTTCATCTATCTTTTCCGTTTTTAGATACTAAACTTTTAAATTGGCTTGTGTTAAATTCTAGTAATTCATTTGCAAAATGGTCATATTCATCTATTATTACATATATTTTTTCTTCATTTCTTTGGATATAAAATGCTTTAAACAAATTGTCTAATATGTTTTCTGCTTCATCTTCCATGTTTATATAAAAATCCAATCCATACTTATCAATAAATAATTTTATTGATGATGCTACCTCACTTTTAAATCCTTTTATTGTTGATTCTTCATCTGTTGTATCTATCCCTGAAAAGTTAAATTTTAATATATGATAGGTATTTTTTAATTTTGTTGGCTCTTTTCCTATATATGTTTCTCCAAATAATTCTTGGAATTTGTCTATTTTTTTGAAATTTTCTCTCTTTTATTAATTTATATTTTACTATATAAAAAATAAAATAGCAATTATTTTGCTATTTTATTTTGAACATTATATTGGATTTTTCTTTATTTTAAATTTCAAAATCTAAAATTGGATATCCTTGATTTTTCCCGCTTACTATTTTCCATACTTCTTCTGCTCTATTATTATTTAGCTTATCTACAAATGTTTTATCTTTCATTTCATTCTCTTCTAGTTCTTCTCCATATTGTGTAATTATTGCGTTTTCACCTATTTCTTGAATAATACCTTTTTTATAGTAACAATTATTTACACTTGCTTCATTTCCTACAATTAGTCCTGTAATACCATTAATTCTCATAAGTACTACATCTTGCTTTTCAAAGCCCATTTTTCCTATTGAATATGAATTTTCAATTTTTCCTAAATTTTTACCTGATATTCCTCCTAAAAATCCTCCTATATAATTTGTATAGGCTTCTTGCCTATTACAATTTATAAATAGTTCTCCATTGCTGTATAAATCTGTTGCCATAGCATTTACTTCATTTGCCCCCATTACTCCACCTACTCTAATTTCAGTTACATCATTATTTGCTAAATATTCAGCTGATACATTTGCATTATTATAACATTTTTCTACTATATTTTCGTTAGAGCCTACAAGTCCTCCTGCATTTAAAGAATAATTATTGCTTATCACATTTATTTGTCCTGTTGAATACGAATTATATATTTCTCCTGCATTGCTACCTACTAAGCTTCCTGTATGACTAAATTTATCTGAGTTTACTTCTAATTTCACATCTGCTAATTCTATACCAATATTAGATATCGTTCCTTTATTTACTGCGAATAGTCCTATATTTACATAAACTGTTGTATTTATATTCTGTTTTATTTTTAAATTATATATTTTATGATTATTGCCATTAAATATTCCTTCAAATTCATTTTGTCCATCTCTTGTTTCTGTTTCCATATTTCCTATTGGTATAAAACCATTTGTATTTAATGTTTCTTTTAATTTTCCATTATATCCATATTGTGCAAAATCTTCTCTGTTTGCATCTACATATGATTTGCTTAAATTAAAATCTAAACTTAAACCTAATTCGACATATTTTTCCGCAAATGTATTTCCGTTAGTTACTTCATAAGAAAATTTTATTAAATCTTCAATACTATTTATAACATATGGTTCTTCTTTACTTCCATCTCCTTCTAATTCTCCTGGTTTTTTGTCTTCTGCTTTTTGTATTTCTGATTGTGATATTTTTCCTGTTTTTAAATCTACTTCAAAACCGTATTCTGGATATGTTATATATATTAAATCTCCACTATCTTCTATCTCTTTTCCTTTTGGTAATTCTTCTTCTAAGTCTGATATTAATTTGTCTTTATCCATTGTGTAGTCTCCACTATTTCGTATTACTATTGTGTTTATTTGCTCTTCTATATCACTTTTTTCTGTTTCTAATTTTGCATCATTTGCTTTCCCTATTATTCCACCATCTCCTACTATCATTCCTATACTTACTCCTGCTAGAATTAGTAAAACAATAATGTTTAGTATGTTATCGATGGTTAGGCTGTAAAAAATCAGACTGGAATAGTTTACTAGACCAGCCTGACCATC
>CALXFD010000038.1 GCA_944387495.1 uncultured Clostridia bacterium
ACAAACACATTCACAAAACCACAAGACACAATAGAAATAACAGTAAATAAAGAGTGGGAAGATTTACAAGACATCTATGGAAAAAGACCAGACACAGTAACAATCCAAGTAAAGAACGGAAGCCAAGTAGTAGACCAAGAAACAATAACAGAAAAAGATAATTGGCAAGCAAGATTTACAGGATTACCAAAATATAATGAAGATGGTCAAGAAATAGCATATACAGTAGATGAAAAAGAATTATTAGGAGAAGCCCAAATTTACTACACAAAAATACTAGGACAAGTAACAAACATAGAAGGAACAAACCAAAAGCAAGCAACAATAACAAACAAAATGACAGAATACCCAGCAATGGTAATAGTAAAATATGTAGATAAAAACACAGGAGAAGAAATCCATGATAGGGTAGAAAAAGAAGGAATAATAGGAGAAAGCTATGATGTAACAGAAGATAAAAGAGAAATAGCAGGCTACACACTAGTAGAAGAACCACAAGACAAAACAGGAATATACACAGAACAAGCACAAGAAAAAATCTACTATTACGCAAAAAATACAAAAGTAACAGTAAAATACTTAGAAAAAGACGCAACACCAGATAATATATCAGACAATGTGGTAGTAGCAAGCCAAGAAGAAATAGCAGGATATGAAGGAAAAGAATATGTAACAACTAAAAAAGAAGTAGAAGGATATACCTTCATAGAAAGCACAGACAACACAACAGGACAAATGCCAAGAGAAGAAAGCATAGTAATCTACTATTATGCAAAAAATACCCAAGTAAATGTAAAATATCTAGAACAAGATAACACACCAGGAGATAACACAGACAACAAAGTTCTAGCCCAAGAAACAATACAAGGATACGAAGGAAAAGAATATAGCACAGAAGAAAAACAAATAACAAACTATACCTTCATAGAAAGTACAGACAATACAACAGGATTAATGACAAAAGAACCAATCGAAGTAATTTACTATTACGCACAAAACACAAGTGTAACAGTAAAATACCTAGAACAAGGAACAAACAAAAAAATAGCAGAACCAACAATAATAAATGGATATGAAGGAAAAGAGTACAAGACAACACAAAAAGATATAACAGGATATACCTTCGTAGAAAGCACAGACAATACAGAAGGAAAAATGACAAAAGCCCCAATCGAAGTAATCTACTATTACGCACAAAATACAACAGTAAGAGTACAACACATAGACAAAGAAACAGGAGAAATCCTAAAAGAAACAATACACGAAGGAAAAGTAGGAGACATATGTAAAACACATGCAGAAGACATAGAAAGCTATGTATTGGTAGAAAGTCCAAAAAATCCAGATGTAGTAATGAAAAAAGGAGAGCAAATAGTAAAATACTATTATGCACATATCTCACAAGGAGTACTAGAAAAACACATAGACACAATAACAGGAGAAATCCTATACTGTGAACTACACAAAGGAAACGAAGGAGATAAATATGACATCAAATCAAAACAATTTGAAGGATATGACCTAGTAGAAGGAAAACTACCAATAAATGCAAGTGGAGAAATGACTAAAAACCTAATAGAAGTAAAATACTATTACATTAAGAAAACAACAGTAAAAGTAGAATACAGAGAAAAAGGAACAGAAGAAAAACTAGCAGAAGATATAATAATAGAAGGACATGAAAAAGATAAATACACAACACAAAGCAAAGAAATAAAAGGATATAGCCTAGTAGAAACACCAGAAAACGCAACAGGAACAATGGAAATAAGCAAAAATCCAGACGGAAGCAATAACACAGAAACAGTAGTAACATACTACTACATAAAACAAGCAGGAACAGTAACAGAAAAACACATAGACATAAACAGCGGAAAAGTACTAGCAAAAGAAACACATGAAGGAAAAGTAGGAGATAGTTACGAAATAAAAGCAAGAGAATTCGAAGGCTATGACCTAGTAACAGACAAATTACCAACAAATGCAAAAGGAGAAATGACAGAAGAAGAAATAGAAGTAATATACTATTACCAAAAACGAGCAACAGTAAAAGTCCAATACATAGATAAAACAAAAGGAACATTAATAACAGAAGAAAAACTAGAAGGACATGAAGGAGATAGTTACGAAACAGAAGAAAAAGAATTTGATGGATATGACCTAATAGAAGTACCATCAAACAGTAAAGGAAAAATGGAAGCAGAAGAAATAGTAGTAAAATACTACTATGCAAGAAAAGCAGAAGTAGAAATAAGGTATGTAGAAAAAGAAACAGAAATAGAATTATCAGAAAAAGAAACAAAACAAGGACATGTAGGAGACAAATACGAAACAACAGCAAAAAACATACCATACTACAAACTAGTAGGACAAACAAACAACATAGAAGGAACAATGACAGAAGAAAAAATAACAGTAACATATTATTACGAAAAACAACTATTTAATCTAGGAGTAGATAAATGGATATCAAAAGTAAATATAAATGGTTTAACACAAAATGCACAAAGTTATAGCCAAAGAAACGAACTATACAAAATAGATATCCATAGAAACAAAATAGAAAATTCAAGCATAAAAGTAACATACACAATAAGAATAACAAACACAGGAGAAATAGAAGGAAATGTTACAAGATTAACAGAAATAATCCCAAACGGATTTAGTTATCACCAAGAAGATAATGAACTAAGCTGGACAGAAGAAAGCGGAATACTAACAACAGACGCACTAAAAGATGAAACAATAAACCCAGGAGAACACAAAGACATAGAAATAGTATTAAGATGGAACAGAGGAGAAAACAACTTAGGAGAAAAAGACAACACAGTAATCCTAAGTACAACAACAAATCCAGCAGGATATCAAGACACAAATAAAGAAGATAACAGCAGTAGAGCAAAAATGCTAATAACAGTAGCAACAGGATTAGATAGTAATGATAGAGTAATAATGATAGGAGCATTGCAAATATTAATATTACTAGCAGTAGGATTAATGTTTGGAAGAAAAAAAGCAGAGAAAAAAAGTAAACATTAAAAATCAAAAGTTCCTATAAACAAAAAGAACATTTCTTAAAATAAAAGTTAAGAAATGTTCTTTTCTATGATAAAATAAAACACAAATAAATATTATTTAAGTTTATAAAAAGGAGGCAAAAACAAACCTCAGAAAAGGAGTGAAAATAAAATGAACAAATTTATGCAAAAAGCTAAAAATAATGCACAAGAAGGAATTGCCAAAAATGAGGGTGGACCATTTGGAGCAATCATAGTAGACAAAGAAGAGAATATAATATCAAATGGAAATAACAAAGTTATAGAAAATACAGACCCAACAGCACATGCTGAAATAATAGCAATAAGAGAAGCATGTAAAAAACTAAAAACATATGATTTATCAGAATATATATTATATACATCATGTGAACCATGTCCAATGTGTTTATCTGCAATTATCTGGGCGAATATAAAACAAGTATATTATGGATGTACAAAAAAAGATGCAGGAGAAATAGGGTTTAGAGATGACATGATTTATGAATATCTAAAAGGAAAAAATAAAGACTTAATAAAATTAGAAGAGTTAGATAGAGAGGACTGTTTAGAAGTATTTAAAAAATATAAAGAAGAAAATGGGACAATATATTAAAAAACACAAATAATGTTTACATAAATATTGCACAAAGAGCCTAATTATGTTATAATATAGATTAACGATTTTTAAATAAAATTAATATGAAGGAGAGAAAAATGAATAAATTAAATCTATTCAATAAATTTTATTTAGACAAAGAAAAAGATATAATTGTAAATCTATATAAAACAAATGAAGATGAAATAACATATATTCTAGAAACCCCAAATCATAACACAGGAAATCTAATAACAAATTTAGCAAAAATATGCAATGTAGAAACAATAAAAAATGAAAAAGATATGAAAATAATAAAAGGCAAAATTCAAGCAAGCATAAATGGAGACAATGAAATAGTATATATATTTAGGCTTGGAGGAATAAAAATAGCAAATATATTTGAAGACGGAAAAATAGAAATAAAAGCAAAAATTCCAGCCATCACAAAAACACTAATGTCACAAACAAAAGAATATAGTTTGCCAATAGAAAAAACAATAGTAAAATCGTACATCTTAAAAAAATCAAAATTTAGAACAGATTTACACACACATATGAATGCAAACTTAACACCAGATTGTTTAATAGCATTAGGAATAGCAAATCAAATAAGATACCCACTATATTATATAAAAAAATTAAAACTAAAAATGACAGAAAAACAAGAAAAAGAAATTTTAGAGCAACGAGCAAAAGTAGAAAAACAATTTGAAAATATAGAATTAACAGGGAAATATTATACAAGAAAAATAGATGATAACACATTTATAAACTTTGCAGATTTTATCTTAAACAACTTGGAAAATGCTGAATATAATATTTCAAAAATAAGAACAAGTTTAGCAATATTAAAAGACGGGCAAGCGGTATTTACAAATTTAGAAAAATTATATTTATATAGATATGTATTTGCAAAGGGAGTAGAGAACCAAACAAAAATAGAAATTTTCAAAGAGAAGATTGAAAAAATACCAGAAAAAGATATAAAAGAAATGGTATTAAAGATGCTAAAAGACAAAGAAAAAGGAAGTCCATATGAACACAACACATTCTTCCAAAACAAGCTATTATGGATAGCAAGAGAATACCAAAAACAAGGAATAAAATATGTAGAAATAGCAGACACAACGCTAACAAAAAATAATGGTCAAGAAATAAAACTACTAGAAGATGTACACGAAATAATGCCAAAAATAGAAGAAGAAACAGGAGTTAAAATAAGATTTTTAGTAGCAATAAGAAGAATACCATTAACAATAGTAAAATCTCAAAAAACAAGCAAAAACTATTTAAGAGAAAATATAGACATAATGAAAGCAGTAGCCAAAAGCCCATATGTAGTAGGAAGTGACTTCATAGGAGAAGAAATAAACGACATAAGTGAGCTACAACCAGCAATAACAGAAATAGTAAGATATGTAGTAGAACAAGACCCAGATTTTACAATAAGAATCCATGCAGGAGAAAATGATAGTTTAAGAGATAATGTAGAAAAATCAATTGATTGCGTAGTTAATGCCTTAAAACCAGGAGAAAAAATACCAAAAATAAGATTAGGTCATGGACTATACACACCAGAATTAACATCTGAAAAAGGAAAAGAAATAATAAATAAAATAAAAAAAGCAGGAGCAGTACTAGAATTCCAATTAACATCAAATGTAAGATTAAACAATTTAAGCAATATAGAAAAACATCCAATAAAAACATATTTAGAAAATAATATAAAATGTGTACAAGGAACAGATGGATGCGGTTTTTATGGAATAGACACAATAGATGAGCAACTTGCATTACAAAATTTACTAAAATTAAATGATAAAGACTTTGAACAAATGAGAAAAGTAGAAGAACAAATCATAGAAGGAAGCAATAAATATTTTGAAGAAAAAACCAAGAAATTTAAAGAATTTTTAAAAGGAAGAACAATAAAAGAAGCAATCCAAGCAGAAGAAGAAAAAAATAAAAAAGAAAGCCAAAACAAAAAAATACCTCTAAGAATAAGAACAGGAATAGATGCACAAGAATCATTAAGAGCGAAAATAAAAGACTTACCAACAGATAAATTACCAATAATAATAGCAGGAGGAAGTTTTAATGCACAAAACAGAGAAACAATAATAACAGAACAAGGTAAGAAAATATTAGAAGAATTAATCAAAAAAGTAAATAACGAAAAGGCATATTTTGTAATAGGACACAAAATGCAAGGGTTCGAAAAAGCAATAGTAGATATCTCTAAAAAGATGAACAAAAAATTTGAAATAGATGCAATAGTACCAAAAATAATATCAGAAGAAAACAGTGAAGAACTTATAAACGAAAATGTAGACAAAATAAGAATATCAACAGAAAATGAAGCATCAGGAATATATAAAAGCTTTAACTATGAAATATTTGAACGCAGAAGTTCAGTAGTAGTAGCATTTGATGGAAATTCACCAGTATCAAACTTAGTTCAAGAAGCAAAAAATGGTAAAGGAAAATCAAAAATCTACGTAAATGAAGAAAATACTTCATTAAGAGAAAAAGCTAAATCTTTAAAGGGATATGTAATTCCATTTAGTATGGATGAAGATATTGTTGATAAAATAATAAAAGAAAATCCGGATATTGCGTAGTTTGAAAATTATCCACATATATATCAGAAAAAGTGAATTGTAGAATATATAAAATAATTAAATTGTAACAAGAGTAGATTTAGAAATAAGTCTATTCTTTTTTTATTAAATTGAATATAATTTCTTATTTATTCTGTAACTATTTAAATTTTTATGATAAAATATTAAAAGCTAAATAATATAAAGGAATGATGGAATTTGAAAAAATTTGTTGTTATTTTTCTATTTACAAAAGATTACAAAAAAGTATTAATGGTAAAACGAAATAAACCACCATATAAAAATTGTTGGAATGGAATTGGCGGAAAAATAGAAGAAAATGAAACTGAAATTCAAGCAACGATAAGAGAATGTTATGAAGAAACAGGAATACAATTGAATAATCCCAAATTACTTGTAACTTGTATATATCCTGAAACAAATAAAATGAATAAAGGAACGAATTTAAGCGTTTTATATGATTTTATAGAGGAAGTTCCTGTAAAATCTAACTATGAAGGCATGTACGAATGGAAAGATATTAAATTCGCTTTAGATTTCAATAATAAAAACTTAGCTGGACTTGCAAATATAAGTCAATTTGTAAAAGAAATTTTTGATATAGAAGATATCAAAAAATTCTATTAATAGGAAGTGCAATTCTTCACAACTAATAGCCGATGCAGGAATATCACCTTTTAGGGTAAAAGATATTATCATGGTTATAAGACCTCATCCTATACGAATTAGTAATAAAACTAATATTGGTGTAGATATTTATAGTGGAGATTATGCAGGAAGCAAAGAACTTACTTGGGAAGAAATCAAAAAAAGATGTAATGCAAATATTGAATTGCAAGAATATACAACTGTCACCAAAAAAAGTTAGAAGAGTCTTTGAAATGAATTGGGATAGACTAAAATATAATGTAATGATAAATAATCCTACTCAAATTGCTTTAAATTTTGCACAATATATTGATTGGAATGCTTATAGATGCAACAATTATAATAGTTTACCAGTAAAAGTAAAAGATTTTATTAGTAAAATTGAAAAGCTAACTAATATACCTGTTACACTGATAGGAACAGGAGAAAGAAATTGTGATATAATTGATTTACGATAATATTTAAGTTTCGATATTTTTATTGAAAAATACCGAAACTTAAATATTTTAAAGATATACTTTGGTGCAGCTGGAGGGATTCGAACCCCCGACCTTCCGGTTCGTAGTTGTCATACGCTCTAAAATATATTTCATCCCTGCATATTATAAATCATTTCATAAAACAGTATTTTTTTGATATTATACTTTAAAATAGAGGGTTTGTCAATTTTTTTGAAAAATTGCAAAAATTTAAAATAGTTTAATATGGTTTAAGAAAAATTGAAAAAGTTTATTATAAAACTACTTTTTGGGGGAATTTGGGGGCATCAAAAATAACCTCTGGGGGAACTTTGGGGGCAGATGTAAAAACCTTTATATTTGGGCATTTTTCTGTTTCCCCCATTCAAAAAATCTTTCCCCCAGTATTTTTTTAGGAGATGTTAAAAATGGTACAATTTATAATTGGTTTAATTATAGGGGCTAATATGTACTGAACCCAAAAAATTGGACATTTTTTGATTAGGTACTAGGCAACTTGGGAATGAACTCTGTATTGTACAGG
>CALXFD010000039.1 GCA_944387495.1 uncultured Clostridia bacterium
TTCATCTGAGTATTTTGACATGAAAATGAACCCTCCTTATTAAACTTTTTTGTCTAATAATTTGGGTTCACTTCATAACTACTCTTATTTTTTCCAAATCATAGTATATTCTATTTCCTTTGTATCATTATCTATATTTTCACTTTCTATTACGAATCCATTTTTCTTATAGAAACTAATTGCATTCGTATTTTTCTTATATACACTTAATTCTAATCTGTCTCTGCTTTCTTTTACTTTATTTAATAAAGCTGTTCCTATTCCATTTTCTTGGTTATTTGTGTCAACAAAAATACCTTCAATATAGTTATTATCTAATCCTACAAAACCTACTATTTTTTCTTTAATGGTATATACATATATTTCTGCATTTAGTATGGCTTCTTTTACAAAATTATAATTACTTTCCCAATACTCCTTTGGAATAAATTTATGAGCTTTTATATTTTCATTTTTCCATATTTCCATCACAGTATTTATATCATTTTTATTAAATTTTCTTATCATATATTTCTCCTATGAATTATAATTTTTTAGTCAAATTGTGTCTGCCAATTTTTATCATTATATGTTTTAAAACACTTTTCAATTCGCACTTTATTTGTTTTTTCTCTGCTATTCTTCCTTATTTTTATATATTTTATATGCTATTTTATAAGATACAAAATACATAACAATCATAAGTGCTATTAATATTATTATTCCAAATTTATTAATAAAATCTCCTAACATTTCTATATTTACATTAATATTAGACTTTGTTATCAAAAAGTATATTCCACTAATGACTGCAATTATTATAAATAGTGAAATAAACATTTGGATTCTTCCTTTTTCAGCTCCCCATTTGAATATACTAGGAATTTGTATAGATTGCAACAATGAAATACAAAATATCCCTCCTATTGCAGTTGTAATTAAAGTTTCATAATCAATATTTATTATATTTTCAGGTCTTAAATAATTCATAATGTTTACTACAATTATAGTTAATAGTATTCCTAGCAAACCGCCTAATATTGTTGCACCTATTGCTAATATATATTTTTCCTTTACTATTTCTTTTCTGTTTGTAGGAAGTGTTAATATGTATTTATTGGATTTTGATATTTCGTCATAACTAAATGTAGAAAGAGAAATCATACCAACTATTGCACAAATTACTGTTGGTGCAATATTAATGGCGTCAGTTCCTATTATTGCAATTGCACAAAATAAAATTATTATAATTAATGTCGTTTTATAACTTGATAAATTATATAAATCTTTTTTTAATAATCCTTTTATCATAATTATTTTTCCCCCTTAATATAAAATAACATTATATCTTCAATAGATGGTTTATCAATTGTTGTAATATTGTATTTAGTTCTTATAGTATTTTTGTCATTTGTTAATACTTCATATTGATATTTCCCTTTTTTACAAGTAATATAATCTTTTTTATCTAATTTAATAAAGTCTTCTTTACTACATTTGATTATTCCATAATTTTCTAGTAATTCATTTGTTGGTAAATTAAATATTAATTTTCCTTTTTCAATAAATACAATATAATCTGATATATGTTCTAAATCTGTTGTAATATGTGTTGATAATAATATTGCTCTTGTTTCATCTTCTTCAATATATTTTCTAAAAATATCTAATATTTCATTTCTTACAACTGGGTCAAGTCCACTTGTTGGTTCATCTAATATTAGAAGTTTGGGATTATGTGATATTGCTGTTGCTATTTTTAATTTCATTTTCATACCACTTGAAAAATCTTTTATCAGTTTATCTGTTGGTAAGTTAAACTGTTTTAATAGATTCATATATTTATCCTCATTCCAAGTTTTATAAAATTCTTTCATAATAGAATTAACTTGTTTTGCTGTTAGATACTCTGACAAAAAGCTATCATCTAATACTACTCCTGTTTCTTCTTTTATTACTTTTTCATTTTCTTTATTATCTTTTCCAAATATTTTTACTGTTCCTTCTGATTTAGTAATGTTTAATATAGATTTAATCGTAGTTGTTTTTCCTGCTCCATTTTCTCCAATTAATCCTACAATACAACCTTGTGGTACATTGAAGCTAATATTTTTAAGTTCAAAGTCTTTATATTTTTTTGAAACATTTTGTAATTCAATATTATTTTCCATACTAAAAATCCCCCTCAAATATTATTTTAAATAATTCTTTCACTTCATCTTCTGAAATATTTGCTATTTTTGAAATATTATAAACTTTTTCTATATGGTCTTGAATTTCTTTTAATTTTTCTTCTTTGATTAATTCTAAATTTTTAGGAGCAACAAAACTTCCTTTTCCCTGAACTGTTTTTATAAATCCTGCTTGTTCTAATTCGTCATATGCTCTTTTTACTGTTAAAAAGCTAATTTTTAGCTCATTAGCTAGATTTCTTACAGATGGTAACATATCTTCTTCTTTTAATTCATTGGAAAATATTGCTTCTTTTATAGCATTTTCTATTTGTTCATAGATTGGTATACTACTATTATTACTAATTATTATATTCATATTTCCCCTCCTTGCTGTTATTCTCTGTTATGTCCTTATTATAACACTTTGTAACAACATGTCAATACTTTTTTTAAATTCATTAAAAAGAGAACTACATTTTGCAGTTCTCTACTTACAAATTCAATTACTTTCAGCTTTTAAAAATTAATATATTAATCTAAATTTTTTCTTAAAATTATTCCAGTTATCATATTTTTCATAAACCATTTTACACATATCAATATATACTTCATTTGTTACTATACAATCATTTAATGCTCTATGTTTATCACGAGCTTTTATATTATAATAATCTGTCAAATTATCTAATTTATGATGTTTTAACTCTGGCGCATTACATACCATCTCATCAGTTATCCCTGTTAAGTTTCTTATAAAATAAGGTATTGGCTCATGTGGATTTATCAATTCTGAAAATTCTTCTACTATTTCTTTATTTCTGATTTTTAAACTACTAATTTCTAGAATGTTACAAAAATTCCAGTTCATACCTGTTGTTTCTATATCTACAACTGTATAATCTTTCAAATCTTCTATTAGGCTTTTTCCTTTTGATTCTCTTATTTCTTTTTTATACAAGATTTTCAACTCCTCATTATAATAAGTCAACTCTATGTTCTTATATATTTTCCTATCTAATCATTTCATCATCATCTATCAAATCACCTTTGAACCCATAAACTTGCTTACATAACGGTATATTTCTCTTTCCATTATGCAAAACTACCTTTTCTAAATCTTCATATATGCTATGTAATTCTATACCATACTTTTCCATTGTTTCTGTACTAAGCTCTTTAAAAGCTGGGCATGGTAGTATTGTACCATCATATTTTATATCTAACTTTTCAGTTCCTGCTGTACATAGATGTGATATTCTTCCATTTAATGGTATTCCAATTCTAATTTTACCACTATAATGTTCTTTTGCTTTTTTCAATATTTCTGAAAATTCTTTTAATTCTTCTTGACTTAATATTAATTCTTCTTTATTATCTTTTCCTCTACCTTGTGGAACAAAATTTAATATACTTATATTTTTCACACCTGACATTTCTAAGCATTCAATTATATCAGGAAATTGTTTATAATTCGGTTTCATTGGAATAAAATGTACATCAACATTCAATCCAGTGCTACTAGCTCTTATTAGTGAATCCATTAAACATGTAATTAAGCCTTTTCTTCCCATTAACTCATTATCTGTTGTTTCTTCAAACGCCTGCCAATCAAATACAATTTTATCTAATCCTAGTTGTTTTAACTTTTCAAAATCTTGTCTTGTTATTCCTTCAAATGATTTAGGTTTTAACTGTCTATCATAATATGCTTTTATGTTTCTTTTTAATCGAATATTCCATGGCTCATGTTCTTCTATTTCTTGTAAATCTTTTTTATACTTATCCTTTATATATTCTATCATTTCTACTGGCATTTCAGATGCTCTTTTTATTCCACTAGTAAATACAACCGTTCTAATTCCGTTATTCTTGCAAAACTTTACCATCTCAAATAAATCTGGATGCAGAAACGGTTCTCCACCAGAAATTGATAATTCTTCTATTCCACCCTGTTTCAAAAAATGTAAAACTGTCTTTTTAAAATATTCTAATGAAATTATGGTCTGTTTATCTGGTGACGAATTTGAAGAACAGAACTTACACTTGTTTGGGCATGTTTGTATTACTTCAAAACATAAATCTTTTAACATTTTTTCTCCTATTTTTTTATTACTTTTTATACTTAACTAATTTATAATTTACAACTAAAATATTTTCTTTCTCATCTACTTTTATTTTACCATATTTTGAAAAAAGAATAAAGTATCAGTAGGCTTTTGTTTTTATACTTTAATTTTATTACAATTTTGCATATTTTAGAGAACAAATGTGTTGCTTTTTATATGTGTTTACGAGATACACTCTGTATCTCTTTCCTGCCTTTTAGTAGTATTATTTAATTTATTTTTGATTTTTAATTTTATAAGTCAAATTTTTTAATTTTTTTGCCCCAAAATAATTTATAGGACGAATTTTTTAATTTTTTCGTCCTATGGATTTTTATAAGCCGAATTTTTTTGTTTTTTCGTCCTATAAATTTTTATGGGTCAATTTTTTTGTTTTTTTCGTCTTATAAATTTTATTTCAAAAATAAATCTATGTATTTTTGAAAAGCAAAAACTTGATTTCTACTATATCCTGTTGTTTCCACTATTATATTATTTTCTAATAAAACATTTACTGTATCTTTTAATGTTGATGGTCTTATATTTGTTATTTCCATCAATTTTTTTCTATTAATTATTGGTTCATTATATAAAACATCTATTACTTTCTTTGCATTTTCTGCTTTTATTGGTAAATCAATTATAACCTTATCCATTTCCATTGTAAGCTCAACTACATTTCTAAATTTATCTTTTGCTGTTTTTGAGGTTTCTATAACCGCTTCTAAGAAAAATTTAATCCAAGCTATCATATCATTATGAGTTCTTACTCTCGTTAGCATATCATAATATGTATCTTTATTTCTTTCGATATAATCAGAAATATATAAACAAGATTTATCAAGCATTCCTTTGCTTTGAATATATAATGGTATAAGTAGTCTTCCTATTCTTCCATTGCCATCTAAAAATGGATGTATTGACTCAAATTGGTAATGTAAAATTGCAATTTTTATTAAGTCTGGTGTATCTATTTCTTCATTATTTATAAATTTTTCAAAATCTGTCAAACATTCTGCAATTTCAGTATGTGGTGGTGGAACATATACCGCATTACTTGGCATACTTCCTCCAATCCAGTTTTGCGATGTTCTAAATTCTCCTGGTGTTTTATGTTCTCCACGAACTCCTTGCATTAATATTTTATGAAGTTCTCTTATTAATCTAGTACATACTGGAAACCCATTTTTTATTCTTTCTACACCATAGTTTGTAGCTTTTACATAGTTTTGTACTTCTTCCCAATCATCTCTTTTTTCTGGGTTAATATCTTTTATATCTAATAAATCTTCTTCTACGGTCGTTCTTGTTCCTTCAATTCTACTTGATTTATTAGCTTCAATTTTTACATGCATTTTAATATATAAGTCTACATTTGGTATCAACAATGAATATGCATTTAACTCTCCAATTTGTCTGTTTGCTTCTGCCAATAGTTTGTCCAATTTTGTGTCATCCCATCCCCAGTTATAGTTTATTTT
>CALXFD010000040.1 GCA_944387495.1 uncultured Clostridia bacterium
TCTTTCTTCAAAAAGTTTTTTTCAAGCTCTTTTTAAACTTCTTTCTTTTTATTGGTTAAAAACTTTTAAAATTAATTCCGGTTGATATTTCTATCTTCCGCTTGGTTAATTTCAAAGGATTTTATTGTTTACTTTTCAATGTACTTTTCTTCCGTTCCTCTGTGGAACGATTTGCATTATACTATACCTTTTTTGTTTTGTCAACACTTTTTTACAAAAAAAATTATTTTATTTTTTGAAGTATTTTTTCTTGCTAAAAGGTACTTTTTTATAATAACATTTTTGAGGTTTTATGTCAATAGATTTTTGAAAATATTTTTTAATTTTTTCAACCTCAACTTGTTGCTTATTTAGGATATCATCTTTTAACTTTAAAGTCAATACTTTTTTCACAATTTTTTTACACAATTTTTTCCAAAACTCACATCCTAATCTTATATAGGAACTCCAATTACTACATATAACTATCTTTTTAAAAAAATATTTTTAAAAATAGAGTTCATTTTTTTAATTTTGCACTAAAATTGATATTAAAATATTGCATTAGAAACTGTTATAAAATGTCATATGTATATAAAATTATCCCAACCGCACTATTTCATTACAATTTATTGTGCAGTTGGGACAACTCATACTCTATTCATTAACACTAATCAAAATACTCTCAACTAATCCAGTTTGTTGATTATATTCTATTTTTATATTATAGCTATCTTTATCACTATCTTTTATTGTATTATAAAACTTATTTGCTACTTCATCATTTTTACTACTTCTTTTAATCAGCATACTATATTCTTGTACTGCCGGTTGAGTTCTTTCTTCATCTATATATTCGTCTTCTTTATATTTAGTAACTTTTATATCATCCAAATTATTTTTAGCAACTTCTATCAATTTTAATACATTTTCTTTTGAAACTTTTTCACCTTCGTAAAATTCAAAATTAGAATTAAATCTATTTCTTTCTGTTTCGCTTATTGTTCCATCATTTCCAATTTCTTCTGCTCCTGCTTGTTTTAGTTCTAAATTTATAAGTATATTATCAAAAGTTTCTTGTGCGATTTTTTCATTTATTCTATTTTGTTGAGAATTCTTATTTTCATTTAAAATATTTAATATATTATTTTTATTATCTTCATCTAAATCTTCTAATAATACATTATTAGTTTCATCCAATTCAATTTTATCTAAATTGTTTACTATTTTTATAACATTATTTAGATTGACTTCTATATTAAAATCTTTAATTTTCCTATTTAATTTAAAATCTACATTTACAGTATCATTTTCTAGTTTTCTTGTATAATCCAAAGTATTTTCTATTTTTTCATCATCTACTACTTTATTATATGTTACTATTATTTGTTCATTATTTTCTTGTATATTTTTTTCTATTATAAAATCTGAGCTATTTTCTTTTTCTGTTTCTTTTGTTTCTTCTATTTCAAAGAACTTCTTATTTTCTTCATCTATTGTATTAATATATATTTTAGATTCTCCATTTTCTATTCCTAATGATATAGGTTTTCCTTGACTTTCATATACTATTATTCTTCTTTGGTCACTTCCAATATTACTGTTTTTTATTTCTTCTGTTTTTTCAGTTATTTTGTTTACAATTTCTTCTTTAATTTTTGATGTCTTTCCATTTTGCATTATATCATTATATTCATTTATTTTATTATCCAAATTTTCCAATTTCTTTAATATTATATCATCTGTTTTTATTTGATTTAATATTTCTATATATATGTTATTTAATTCTTCTTTTGTTAAACTAAAAATATATGCATTTGCAGTATAATTTTGTTCATTTATTATTAATGTTACATTTTTTTGCTTAGTAAAACTATTTTCATTAGTTGCATTATTTATAATATTAAAATATCTTGTTTGTAATGTTTGTTTTTCCTCTTCTGAAAATCCTAAATAATCTTCTATATTTATATTTTTTAAATCTTCCCAAATTTTTGCTTTATTATTTTCATCTGTTGATTTTTCTAAGTCTGTTGAAACAAATTGTTTAATTCCTTCTAATCTAAGTCCATAAATATTATTATCATTAATATATTCAGCTTTATATAGTGTTTGTTCATTTTCATCTGTTAGTGATATATCTTGATAATTATAATTTTCTTTTTTGTCAGTTTGTCCTGTTATTTCTAAATTTATATTATTGATAACATTATCTTTTTGTCCATTTTCTTCATATGTAATATTTCCTTTTAGAACATTTTGTTCTTTATTATTTTCTAATAATTGATTTAGTTCATTCATATGTGTTTCATCATCTAGATTTGATATTTGCGCCATTCCTTGTAACAAATATTTTTCAAATAAAGTTTTATTTGATTTAAACATATCTGTTGTGAAATATAATGTTAATAATATTGCTAATATTATAATAAGTAGAAATAATATAGTTAACCCTATTACCATTCTTCTTTTTTTCCTTGCCATTATCATATGTACATTTCCCCCTAACACTTAAATTATTACATATTTATTAATTTCTTCATTTTTTGTTCAACAGCTTCATATATTATTATTCCTGCTGATACTGATGCATTTAACGATGTAACTTTTCCTTTCATTGGAATTTTTACTAGGAAATCACAATTTTTCTTTACCTTGTCACTCATTCCTTCTCCTTCATTTCCTATTACTATTCCTATTGATCCTGTTAAATCTTGATTATAATAATATTTATCTGTATCAATAGCAGTTCCGCATATCCATAGTCCATTTTCTTTTAATTTATTAATACTATCTGTTATATTTGTTACTCTTGCTATTTTCATATGTTCTACTGCACCTGCTGATACTTTATTTACTGTACTATTCACAGATGCTGCTCTTCTTTTTGGTATTATTATTCCATGCACTCCTGCTGTTTCTGCTGTTCTAATTATTGAACCTAAATTATGTGGGTCTTCTATTCCATCTAAAATTAGTACAAATGGAGCTTCATTTCTATTTTTTGCTTCTTCTAATATATCTTCTATTTCGCAATATTCAAATGGTGGTACTATTGCAATTACTCCCTGATAATTTTCGTTTTGTGCCATTTGGTTCATTTGTTTTTTATCTTTTTCTACTACCATTACTTTTCTTTCTTTGGCAATAGCAATTATTTTATTTATAGAACCATGTCTTTCTCCTCTTGTAATAAATATTTTATTTATATCTTTTCCACTTTGCAATAATTCTAGTACTGAATTTCTTCCTTCTACTTGGTCTTCATAATTCACATTTTTTTGTTCATTTCTATTTTCCATTTTAGAACCTCTTTCTTCTATTATATTTATATTATACTATAAATCTCGTTTTTTTATCAATACTAATTTACTATTAATATGAGTTTTTTATTAATATTAATAAAGAGAGGATTTGAAGTGAACCCAAATTATTAGACAAAAAAGTTTAATAAGGAGGGTTCATTTTCATGTCAAAATACTCAGATGAA
>CALXFD010000041.1 GCA_944387495.1 uncultured Clostridia bacterium
GATGTATGGATTGACCATAGGTCAATCATCATATATCTGTCCCCAAATGGACAAAAATGTCCAAAAGGAAACGTCCCCAAATGGTCCGTCCCCAATTTACCCTAATTCAACTTAGTAAAAGCAAAATTAATGAAATAAACAACATATCATCTTTCACATCTTCCTCATATAGAAAATACAAAAGAGCCAAAATAATTAAATCATCTAAATATAATTTAAGCCCAAAAATTTCTAAAACAGGTTCTTCAATATCTGAAAAGCTATGACTATTAAACAAAATTGGACCAAAAGAATTAAATCTAGGCTTATTATTGAAACTTCTTTTTTCGTTTGAACTATTTTCACTACTTGTATTTAAACTATTATTATCAGCAGTATTAGAATTTAAATTATTTGAGTTAACAGCAATTGTATTTTGAATACTTTTTTCATTAGAATTATTATTTTGAGGTTTGTACAAATTCCCTTGACCGCGGTTATGGTAGTAGTTATTTGGATTATAATATCTATAATAATTAAAAGGCGGTCTAAAAAAGGGAATATTATTCATTTTTATTATTCTCCTTATTATCATTTTTTAACAATTCAGCAATTTTAGTCATATTTAAAAGATTTGCATATTGGTCTATTTTATCTTTTCTTTCATTACGGAGATATGGTTTTAATGAGTATAATAAATTTGCCCTTGGGTCATTATTTGAACTCATTTTTTCCATAATTGATTTCATCTTTAACATTGTATTCATATCTATTTTACTAAAATCAAAACCATTTGAAGTTGAATTATTACTAGAAGAAACATTATTAGTAGTAGAATTACCTTGACTAGCATTTTCACTGGATTTATTAGAATTATTATTCATCATATTAGAAAAATTATTAAACATATCAGGTGGAATTTGCTTAACAACATCATCAAGTTGCCCACTTTGAAGCATATTTTTTAAATTATTCATTGTATTTTCATCTATATTAAAATTATCCAAAATAATCACCTCTAAAATATGTATATTCTTATTTATAAATTATATTATTCAGAAAATGGAAAAATGTGAAAAAAGTGTGAGATTTTGATATAATTTAATATTATGAACAAAAATCCAAATGAAATAAAAAATATATATGAAAAGTATTCTCCACAAAAGAAAAATGTCGAAAAATGCGATGAAAAGTTAAAATAAATTTAAAAAAAGTATTGCAATTTCTTCCAAAATATGTAATTATATATATGCATTTTGTATACAAAATCTTTAAAATAAAAAATAGAAAGAATTTATATCAATTTTTTAGATGTTAGTTTTAAAATCATATTTTGAATTTCTAGAAAATCCAAGTAAAAATAACAATTGTAAATTTAAGTTTTTAAAATACGGTATTTTTTAATGATTTATTAAATTTAAAATAAATAGTTTTATTCGAATTATAAAAAGTCAATTAATTTTAACTTCTAAATTATCCAATATATAATAATAAATAAAAATTTCGACTTTAGGTCACTAAAAATATGAATTTATTAAGCAATAGCATTAATTTCCCTGTTTTTAGTCCTGTACCTAATATATTGTAATTAAAAATAAAAAACAAACAACTAAAAAATTAGAAATAAAAAGTGATTTAATAATAAAATTTAAGAAATTTTTACCAAAATGACTATTGCTTAAAAACAATGGATTTGGTAAAATAGGAAGGAGAAAAAATATATATGACAAAACAAGAGGTAATACAAAAGGTAAGAGAAACGAAAATATTACCACTGACAAATGATTTAATATTTAAGAAAATATTTTCCAAAGACGAATGTAATAGTGAATTAAAAGATTTATTAGAAGGAATCTTAGAAATAAAAATACAAAAAGTAGAAGTAAAAAATCCAGAGTTACCAAAAAACATATTAGGAGAAAAATTAGCAAGACTGGATATAAAAGCAAAAATAAATGACGAAATAACACTAGATATAGAAATGCAAACCAGAGATGAATATAACTTGGGAAATAGAAGTCTAGTATATTTGTCAAAATTAATAAGTCCACAGTTAATGCCAGGAGATGAATATAAATATTTAAAGAAAACGATAGCAATATGGATATTAAACTTCAATTTTTTCAAAACAAATACATACCATAATATAGCACATATGAGGTTTGATAAAATAAAAAAAGAAGAATATATAGATATGGGATATAAAGAAGAAAATGGCTTAGTTACGGAAAATGCGGAAATCCATTTTATAGAATTGCCAAAGTTCGTAGAAAAGAACCCAGGTATAAAAAGAAAGTTAGACCAATGGTTATGGTTATTAACAGGAAAGGAGGATGAAATAAAAATGGCAGAAAAAGTAAATGAAGAAGTAAAGAAAGCTAAAAAAGAGTTAGAAGTAATGAGTATGAACCCAAAAGAGAGGGAAGAATATGAAGAAAGAGAGTTAGCAAGATGGAGTTACTATTCAGAAATGGAGGCTGCCAAAAGAGTTGGAAAAGAAGAAGGAATAAAAATTGGAAAGGCTGATGGAATAAAAATTGGAAAAGTCGATGGAAAAAACGAAAATAAGAAAGAGATTGCCAAAAAAATGCTAAATATGGGATTTAAAATAGAAGAAATTTCCAAGATTACTGAATTATCAGTAGAAGAAATAGAAAAATTATAAAGAAATATAAAAAAACTGTACAAATTCACTAGAATTTTTGTGAGATTTGTATAGTTTTTTTCAATATTTCCAAAAATAATATGCTTAGCTCCCTACAAAATCCTACATATTTTCCCAGAAATTACCGCTCAAACTCCTATTTGCGTAAGAAAAATAAAAATTACAAAAATGTCTCACAAATGTAACACAAAAAAACATAGCAAAAATGTTGAAAAATAAACTCAACTTAAACACTTTTGAAAGAGAAAAACTCTCAAACCTGTTGAATAGCAATAGGTTTGAGAGTTAATAGATTGA
>CALXFD010000042.1 GCA_944387495.1 uncultured Clostridia bacterium
TAGATGTCTTGTAAATCTTCCCACTCTTTATTTACTGTTATTTCTATTGTGTCTTGTGGTTTTGTGAATGTGTTTGTTATTGTTGTTCCGTTTATACTCTTTGTATAGAAGTCTAGGTCTCCGCTTTCTTTTTCTACTTCATCCACGGTGTAGTTTATTATGTTGTTGTATTGGTCATATTTTGCTAAGTCTGTAAATGTGTATTGCCATGTGTTGTCATCTACTTTATTATTCATTTCGCTTATTTCTTGACTTGCTACAACTTCATTTCCGTTTTTTAATTGGATTACTACACTTTGTGGTCTTCTACTAGATTGTGTTTCATTGTCTACCCATTTCTTTGTTACTGTTAGACTTGTTTTTTCTGTGTTTTGTGTAAATGTGTTTATTACTGTTCTTCCTGCTAATTCTTTTTCATAGAATTGTAGGTCTCCACTATTTACTTCTGTTTCATCTGCTGTATATTGTATTTCTTGTCCGTTGTCATCATATTTTTGTAAGTTAGCAAATGTTGCTTTCCATACTTCTACTTGGTTGGCATTTAAAATATTAGCTCCACCTTGGTTTATTTCTTGTAATTTTTCGTTTGCTGTATTTACTATATTTTCTTTTTCTGTTCCTTCTACTTTATTGCTTGATGTGATTTCTTGTTCTCCTACTTGGTCAGTTCCGTTTTTTAGTTGTAACTTTACGCTTGTTGGTCTCTTGTTTGCTTCATTATTGTTGTCATTCCAGATTTTTGTTGCTGTTATTTCTGTTGTATCTTGTGGTCTTGTAAATGTGTTTGTGATTTCTACTGTTTTATTTCCTGTTAGGTTTCCATCTACTATTTCGTTTTCCACATTTCCTACATTACTTGTGTAGAAGTGTAAGTCTCCGGCTTCTTTTTCTTGTTCTTCTACTTTGTATTCGATTTCATTTCCTTTTCTATCATATTTTGGTAGGTCTGTAAAAGTATATTCCCATGTGTCTTTATTAGCATCTACTATTTCTTCTCTTCTTATTTCTTTCCAGCTTTCTTCTTGTGTATCTGTTGTTTCTTCTTTTTGTTTTAGCACTAATATTACACTATCTGGTCTTCTTTGTGCTTGTATGTCATTGTCTTCCCATGTCTTGCTTACTTTTACACTTATTTTATCTTCTGGTACTTTGAATGTATTTGTTACTTCTAATTCGTATACTGATTTTTCGTAGAATTTTGCATTCTCTCCTGTTACTTCTTCATCTGCTGTGTATACTATTTCTTCTCCGTTGTCATTGTATTTTGGAACTCCTGTAAATGTATGTTTCCATACTTCTACTTTGTTTTCATCTAGTTTTTCACTTTCTTCTTTTCCTTCATTTATTTTGTTTATTATTTCTGTTTTTTCTGTTCCTGTTACTTCGTCACTTGATGTGATTTCTTGTTCTCCTACTTTGTTTTCTCCATCTTTTAGTTGTAATTTTATACTTGTTGGTCTCTTTTGTGCTTCATTATTGTTGTCATCCCAGATTTTTATTGCTGTTATTTCTGTTGTATCATCTGGTTTTGTAAATGTATTTCTTATTGTTGCTTGATTGTCTTGTACTTCTGTTACTTCTTTTTTGTAGAATTTCAAGTCATCTGGGGTCTTTTCTTTTTCGTCTACTTCATATTGTATTTCTTGTCCATCTTCGTTGTATTTTTCTAAGTTGTCAAATGTTACTGACCATTGATTTTCTTTTCCTTCTACTTTATTTGCTTGACTTATTTCTTTTTGCTCTACTATGTCTTCTTCGTTTTCTCTTGCTTTATCTTTTACTTGTATTATTATGCTTTGTGGTCTTCTTGAACTTTGGACTTCGTTGTCATTCCATACTTTGTTTACTGTTATTTTTGTCTTTTCGTCTGGTTTTGTGAAGATGTTTGCTATTGCTATTGTCATTTCATTTTCTCCACTTATTACTAGGTCTCCTAATTGTTTTGTATAGAATTTACTGTCCATTATTTCATCTACTGAGTATGCTATTTCTCCTCCGTTTTCGTCATATTTTGGTAAGTCTGTAAATGTATAGCTGTCCTCTGTTTTTGTATTCATTTCATATGTTTTATATTCTTGGTTATCTTTATTTAGTTTTATTGTTATTGTCTCTGGTCTTCTTTGTGCTTGTATATCATTATCTACCCATACTTTGTTTACTTTTATACTTACTTTTTCATCTGGTACTTGGAATGTGTTTGTTATTGTTATTGTTTTTTCATTTTCACTTGTTTCTACTGTTTCTCCTATTTGTTTTGTATAGAATTCACTTTCCATTATTTCGTCTGCTGTATATTCTATTTCTTTTCCGTTTTCATCATATTTTGGTAAGTTTTCAAATGTATGGCTATTTTCTACCATTGTGCTTAATTCGTAGGCATCTACTTTCTTTCCGTTTTTTTCTTTTAATTCAATTGTTAGTTTTCTTGGTCTTCTACTTGTTTGCGTTCCTTGGTCTACCCATACTTTATTTACTGTTACATTTACCATGTCTTCTGGTTTTGTAAATGTATTTGTTATTGTTACTTCTTTTTGGTTCTCATTTATTTCTGTCATTTCTCCTACTTGTTTTGTGTAGAATTCACTATTTACTATTTCATCTGCTGTGTATTCTACTTCGTCTCCGTCTTCATCATATCTTGGTACACTGAATGTATAGCTACTTTCTTCTTTTACATTTATTTCATGTTCTGTTACTGGTTGTCCATTTTCTCCTTTTATTTGTAGGATTATTGTTTCTGGTCTTCTTTCTTGTTGTTCTGTCGTATCTACCCATTCTTTATTTACTGTTATTTCTACTTTTTCGTCTGGTACTGTGAAGACGTTTGTTATTGTTCTATTTTCTTGATTTACTATTGCTTTTTCACTTGGATAGAATTTATTTCCTAGGTCTTTTTCTCCTATTTCATATTCTACTATTTCTCCTTCTTCATTATATTTTGGTACTTCGAATATGTAACTCCATCCTTCATTTGTTGTTTTGTTTCCTTGGATTGTTTGTTCTTTTATTACTTCATCTGTTCCTTTTTCTTTTATTTGCAATACTATATTTTCTGGTCTATATCCTTTGCTATTATTGTTATCTTCCCATATTTTTGTTACCGGTACTTGTACACTTTCTGTTGGTATTGCAAATGTGTTTGTTACTGTTTTTGTTTCTTGGTTTATTCCTGTTTTTGTATAGAATTCACTTGCTATTGGGCGTTCGTCTAGTGTGTAATTTATCTCGTCTCCGTTTACATCATATTTTGGTAGGTTTCCTATTGTTCCTGTCCATAAACTTTCATCACTTTGGTTTTTATTACTTTCTGTTAGTGTTGTTTCATATTCTTGGTTATTTCCTGTCAAGAACATTGTTACACTTTCTGGTCTTCTTTGTAATTCATTATTGTTGTCTTCCCATTTTTTGCTTACTTCTATACTTATTCTTTCATCTGGTACTTGGAATTTGTTTGTTACTGTTTTGCTTTGTTGATTTATTGTTGTATTTTCTTCTGTGTAGAATATATTATCTAAGTTTTCTTCACTTATTTCATAGTTTATTTCATTTGCGTTTTCGTCATATTTTGGTAAATCTTCTATTGTTGCTTTCCAAATATTTTCTTCTGTTTTATTGTTTTCTGTTAGTGTTGTTTTATATTCTTGGTTATTTCCACTTAGTATTAATGTTACATTTAATGGTCTTTTTCCTGCTTTGTTATTATTGTCATCCCATATTTTTGTTACTTCTATGCTTATTTTCTCTTCTGGTATTTGGAATTCATTTGTTATTTCATATACATTTGGTGCTACTTCTTCTGTTTTTGTTTGGTAGAATTTTGAGCCTTCTTCTTCTACTATGTATTTTATTTCATCATTGTTCTCATCATACTTTGGTATATTACTAAATGTATATTTCCATTCGTTTTTATTTTCTCCTTTGTTGTCTGTTCCATTTATTGTTACTCTGCTTACTTCTTGATATTCTTTTTCTCCACTTTCTAGTGTTATTTCTCTTTTTAATATTAATATTGTATTTTCTGGTCTTTTTCCTAATTTATTATTTTCATCATTCCATATTTTTGTTACTTCTACTTGTGTCTTTTCTGTATTTTGTGTAAATGTATTTGTTATTGTTGTTCCTTCTATTGTTTTTATGTATGAATCTAATGTTCCTTCATTTTCTTCTTCATCTACTGTGTATGTTATTCTTTCTCCATTTTCTTTGTATACTGGTACATCATTTATTGTTGTTATCCATGTATTTTCATCATTATCTTTTTTGTTATTTGCTGATATTACTTGTTCTCCTACTACTTCATTTCCATCTTTTAGGGTAACTTTAATAGAAGTTGGTCGTTTTCCAGCTTGATTATTGTTATCTTTCCATATTTTATTTATTTCTACATTTTGTTTGTTATATGTGTAGTAGTATGTTACTACTGTTTCTTCTGCGTTTAATACACCACTTGTATTTTGGCTATTTCTTAATGTTATGTAGTTCTCTATTTGTTCTGCTTGTGTTTCGTAGTTGTCTCCTATTTTGTAGTTCACTAAGTTTCCGTCTTTTTCATATTGTGTTATTTCTTTTTGTTCTTTTAATACTTTGTTATCTTCATCTGTCTCTGGTGTATTATCTTCTTCTAAGTATTTTACTATTATTTTTGCATCTTTTACTACTAGTCCTGCATTTACATTGCTTTCTATTAGTTCTGGACTTTGTATATTATTTAGGTTTGTTATTAAGTAACTTTCTTTTTCTCCATTTTCGTTTTCTTCAAATTTACTGTTTATTTCTTTGTTGCTTCCTACATTTGCTGTTGTTAGCTTATATTTGTCCTCTGGGTGTATTTCTACTTTGTATTCTCCTTGTGGTAAGTTACTAAATGCATATTCTCCGTTACTATCTGTTAAGATATTTGGTATTTCATTTCCATTTGTGTCTGTTGCTTTACTTCCGTCTGCTTTTTTTAGCTCTACTTCTATTCTGTTTGCATATGATTCGTCATTATCTTTTATTCCATTCTCGTTTGTATCATACCATATATTTCCTGTTATTTGTCTTGTTACTACTCTTGTTTCTACTTCTGCTGTGTTTATTACTTCTGTTGATTTACTTGTTTGGGCTGTTACTGTATTTGCATATTTGTCTCCTGCTCTATTGTTGTTTGTTTTTAATGTTATTTCCATTTCTATTTTTGTGTTTGGCCCAATTTCTCCTTTTAATGCTAATACTGTTACTGCTTCATTTATTTCTTGTCCTATTGTTTTTTCGTTCCAGATTTCGTCTACTCCTATTCCTTCATCTTTTGGTGTTATTTTTCTTGCGTTTATATCTGTTGTTGTGTACAATTTCAAATTGCTTGTATCTACATTGCCGTCTTCATTTGTTTGAGTTACTTTTACATCTTTTAAGACATATGTTCCGTTATATGCTGTGTTTCTTCCATCTCCGTTATATGGTAGGATGTCTAATAACTGAAAATCTGGTGTTGAGTTTTCTGTTTTATTCTCATATGTTACTTTATATTTTATTTCTCCATTGTTTTCTATTATTGGTGTTTCCACTTCTTTGTATAACCTATGGCTTGTTAGGTTTACTACTTTTAACTCTGTTTCTGATGTTCTTAATTCTATTGGAGTTAAACCTATTTTTTCTCTATCTGGCTCTATTACTGATGCTATTTTTAATGTTGTTTCATTCGCTGTATCTGGGTTTATTTCTGATTGGAATGTTAACGGTTCTATTTCTTCTCCTACATTACAGTTATATTTTTCCCAGATTAATGTTGTTGTTCCATCTTCATTTGTTATTCTTTCTACTGGCTCTCCATAGTTCGCACTTCCTGCTACATATGTTAATTCTTTTGGTAATGTTTCTTTTATTCTTATTGTTGCTCCTTTTACATTTGCTGGATTTTCTGTGTCTAATTCTTCAAGTTTTGGTTCTACTTTTAAGGTTACTGTATTTTCATTATTTCCTAAATCATAGCTTGTTTTTTCCTCTCCTGTTTCTGGATTTATTCCACTTGCTGATATACTGCTTTCTGCTTGTACCACTAAAACCGTGTTTCCCCAAAATGTATTTTTTGTACCTTCTATTGTATTTCCTTCTTCATCATATTCTGTTTTTATATATTCATTATTATGTGTTGACCAAACTGTATCTGGATACTCTGCATTTGGGTTTGTAATAGTTTGTGTTGCCCTATCTAAATATTCTGTCCAATAATCAGATTCTTGGACTATTGCATATGTTGTTCCTATCTCTGCTGTATCTTTTACTTTTATTCTTGTATTAAGTGTATATATATATCCTTTTGTTTTTATAATCTGTGCTTCTATATAAATACCTATACATGTATAATTATTTGGAATATCTTCTAGATTTTCATAAATATTTAATTCTTTTATATTAGCCGAATTCATTTCTTTTTGATTTTTCCAATTAGTTCCATCTTTTTTCGTTAAATACCATACTTTGCATTCTATGTTGTTATCATTTCCAGTCTTTATTTTTTCTCCATCTTCATATAAAACTGGTTCAAATCCATTACCATCAAATTTTATTAATTTATCTAAACTTTTAGTTACTGTTTCTTCATCCATAGTTGTATTTTGTGAAACTTGTGCTCTTATTTCTAATATATGATTTCTGCTTGCATATCCCTTTCCAGTTATCATAATTGAAGTATCATTATTTAAGTATGTTCCATTAATCTCATATAAATAAGTATATTGATTATAACTTCCTGGTTTTATAATAAAATGTTGATTTCTACTTTTATCATCATTTGTAATAATTTGATTTGTTACATTATTATTAGTTATTGTATTAATTTCCATATTTTTGTCTTCCACTGTTAAATAATATGTTTTATTTTCATCTGTTGTTTCTTTATTGTCTTGCACAAATATCTGAGCATATCCAACACTAAAACATCCTATATTATCTGTATATTTTTTTTGATCACCATCTACATAATAATCATTATATTTAGGGAATCTTCCATTAAATTTATATTCATTAATAGTTGTATGTATTATACTGCCTTCTTGTTCCATTAAGACATTTCCTGAATTATATACAGAACCTTCTTCTCTATAATCTCTTTCCATTCCGTATGGTGCTCCTCCATCATCATGTGGTGTATATGCTCCAAAATACATATTTCTGTTTGGGATATTTCCATATGCCGGATTTTCATTATAACTTCCTATATTAATTTTATAGTTCCATAACTTCGGCGTTGCTAAATCTGTTATATCTGTTGTTACTGTTTTTCCATCTATTGTTTCTTCTGCTTCTAATTTTGTTTCTAAATCGAATGTTATATCTCCTTGTGGATATTCTAATCCTTTTAATCCTTTACTTTCATCTTGATTATATAATTGTAAAATGATTTGATATCCATACATTCTTCCTCTTACATCACCATTTCCATCGTCAAAGTTTACTGTTGTTTTTACTCGACATCTATTGCTTTGTACTAATTTTATATTAAATCCCGGCTTTGCTGATACTCTTACCTTCTCTTCACCATCTTTAAACTCTACTGCTTCATATCCTTCATTTTCCTTATTTGTTTCATTTCCTTTCATCCATACTTTAAATTCTGGGTCTATTATTGAACCATTCCCTGCTCCATCTATATCTAAAACTAATGGTAATTCTTGTTTTCCTGGTACTGTTATTTGGTCTTTATTCATTGTATATTCTGCTGTTAATGTTAGTCCATCTTCACTTAAATTTCCTGTTTCTTTTGCCCATGTCATATCTTCTAGTGACCATTTCATTAAGTCTTTGTATTCTTCTGGTAGCTTCGCTTCTATGCAGATTGTTCCACCTCTAAATCTATTGTATTTTTGGGCATCTTCACTTCCATGGTCTGTGTTATTTATTTCCATGTTTGCTTCTATGTTCCAGATTACTTTGTCAAATGAACGCACTACTTCATTGTCTGCTGATGAGTCGTTTCCTGGTTCGTCGTCTGCGTCAAAACCTTCTGTTCCTGTTATTCTATTTACTACACTTGCAGAGCTTACTATTGCTGAATCGTCTGTTAGTTCTGCTGAGCCGTCATCATATACTTCTGCTTCGGCATTTTGGGCTTTTCCTGCTATTGTATTTACTATTTTTTCTCTCATTTCTTGGTTTGCTGCCATTACTGTTGCTATTGTTGCCAACACTAACATGACAAATATTGTCAACACTTTACGCTTTGTTGAAATATTTGCCTTTTTTTCTCCCATTTTTACTTTCTCGTTTTTCTTTTGACTTTTCATGTTGTTTCTTCTCCTTTTTTAAAGTTTTTTCCTTGTTTTTATTTTAATTTATATGTAGATACTTGTAAATGGAAGTATTTTGCAGTTTTTGTGGGCATTTTCTTTGTGGCTACGGATACACATTTTTCTTTTTATTTTGCTCTATTTTACATTTTTATGACATTTTATTTACATTTAATTTAATCTTTTGGGTAAAATGCTAGGGGTATACATGTTTCGTGTGTTTTTGAGTGTTTTGTTTTTAATGTACAAAAAATAATAAGGACCTACTGCAATGTTACAATAAGCCCCTTATTATTTTTTATTTTCTTCTTTATCTATAACACGCCAAGAACGGTTTTTTTTTGCGTTTTTCTATAATACTTTGCTATTAGTTCGTCTAATTCTGTACTTAATTTATATATTATTGTATAGTCTTGTCCTTCTTCTATGCTTTTATTTAGTTTATCTCTTAATTTACAAATTTCATCATTTAACATATAAATCTCTCCTTTTCAAAATATTATCTTTTGTATATTTATTTTTTTGTCATTATGTTTCCACATGTTGTTTATATTAAAAAATTACCACAAAAAGAACCGCAAGTCAAGTATTTTCAACGGTTTTTAGCAACTTTCGTATGACAAAATATTGTTCTTTTCGACATAATATTTCAAAAAAAAACAGCACTTTATTTTTTATAAATTTAAGTACTGTTTTTTTACATTTTTTATTCTTAACTTTCTACAATAGAAAGTACCATTTTTTCTTCTTTAAATACATCATTTAGCACTTGTGTTAAATAATCTACATTTATCCCTTCTATTTCTTCTAAATATTCAAAACTATTTATTCCTTTGAAATAATCTGCTAAGAACATTCTTGCTATGTCTGCTGTGTCATCATATTCTTTTACATACATTCCATATAGCATTTTTTTACTTCTATTAAATAGTTTTTCATCTATACCATTTTGTTTTAAACTTTTTATTTCTTCTCTTATTCTTTTATATACCTCTTCTGGCTTATTTGATTGCCCTGTTATTAATACATGTGCATATGTTTTAGAAAATTCATAATCCATACTTGCACCAGCATATATTATGCCTTCATCATATAGCTCTTTATATAATTTTGAACTTCTTCCCATTATTATATTTAATAATATTTCTATTGCTATATGTTTTTTTACAATTTCATTTTTAGCGAAGTTGTCACAGTCTAATGGTTTATCTTTTATTCCTATTGTATATAGTGGTTGGCTAACTTCTAGTTTTTGCTCTATTCTATCTTTTACTATTTCTTCTGGTTCTTCTGGATATATTCTTTTTATTTGACCATTTGCTTCTTTTTTTATTAGTCTTTTCTTTACTTCTTCTATTATTTCATCTGGGTTGAAGTCTCCACATATTACTATTGCCATATTTGATGGGTTATAAAATGTGTTATAACATTTGTATAATATGTCTTTATCTATTTTTCCTATTGTTTCTATTGTTCCTGTTATGTCTATTTTTATTGGATTATTATGGTACATTGCTTGCATTGTATTTAGATATACTTTCCATTCTGGGTAGTCATCATACATCATTATTTCTTGACCAATTATTCCTTTTTCTTTTTCTACATTTTCGTCTGTAAAATATGGATGTTGTACATAGTCCATTAATTCATCCATTGCTGGATAGAAATTGTCTGTACATTCAAATAAATATGCTGTATGGTCATTTGTTGTATATGCATTTGCTTCTACTCCTAATGCTGTTAATGTATCTAGACTGTTTGTTCCGTTTTCTTGTTCAAACATTTTATGTTCTAGGAAATGTGCTACTCCATTTGGTACTTTTGTTATTTCTTTTTCACCTGGTACTATGAATTCACTATCATTTGAACCATAATTTGTTCCCCATATCATATACTTTTTTTGTATACCTTTTTTAGGAACTACCATTACTGTTAAACCATTTTCTAGTTTTTCTATATAAAGTTTTTCTTTTACTTTTGAATTTTCTATTATTTGCATTTGGCTACCTCCTAGTCTCTTAAAAAATAAATTGTATTTATTTTAACTTTTTGTGCTACATTTAAAATATCGTCTTTTTTTATTTTTTCTATTCTTTTTATATAATTTTCTATACTCATATTATTTTTAGACAATTCTTGTCCAAAACAATATGTTATTCCTGTGTCTTGTTCATCATCTATTGTTTTAATTGTTGATATTATTCCTTTTTTTGCATTTTCTATATCTTCTTCTGTAAAGTTTCCATCTTTCATTTCTTTTATTTGTTCTTTTATTAGTTCTAATGCTTTTTCATAATTTGAAATTTCTATACCACAATTTACAAAGATATTGTTTTTATATCTAAAATATGATGAACCTGCAACATATGCAAGATGTGCTTTTTCTCTTACATTTTGGAACATCTTAGAATTTGCACTTCCTCCTAATATATTGTTATATACTAGTGCATCATATTTTTCGTCTTCATTTTGCAAGTCTAAATCTAAACCTATTATTAATTTTCCTTGTGTTACATCCATGTTTTCTATTACTGTATTTTCTTTTTCATTATCTCTTGGCTCATTTGTGTTTGTTGGGATATATTGTGGAATTCTTTCTTGTAATTTTGCTATATTTTCATTATTTAATATTTCTGTGTCAATATTATCATCTATTTTGCCAGACACAAAAATATCTATTTTGCAGTTTTTTATGATTTCTTGATATTGCTCATATAGTTCTTTTTCGTTTATATTGTTCATATCTTCAATATATCCAAATCTGTATAAACCAAATGGCTTGTTTTTATACATTTCTTCTATACATCTGTCTAATGCATATCTTGCTTTATTGTCAATTTTTCCTTCAATTCTTTGTTTTATATTTTCTTTTTCTTGCTCAACATATTCTTTTTTAAATGCATTATTTTCCACTAATGGATTAAATACTATTTCAAATAACTTTTCAATAGTTCGTTTCAACATATTTTCCTCATTTTGTGGAAGATAGTCATCATTTATTGTTTCGATATAAAATTTTAGTACTTGGTTGTCTCCTGTTTTGTCTATACCACAGTCAAATCCCGCTCCATACATTTCTTCTAATTGTGTGCTGATTTCATTTTGTGTTGGCATGTTTTTTGTGCCTCTACGAAGAACTGATGAGATTATAACATTTTTTGTTACTGTTTCTCTTTGTAATTTTGTTGTTAGGAAAACAGCTATTAGGTTTGTTTTGAATTTGTCTGTTTTTATTTTATGAAGGTTTATACCTTTTTTTAATTCTTTTACTGTGTATTCCATTTTTCTCCTCCTTAAATTTTATTATACTTAGTTTTCAATTTATTATACTATTTTTGTGGTTTTATTTGTATAGTTTTGAAAAATTTTTTTGTCTAATTGGGGGAAAATTGGGGACGTTTCCTTTTGGACATTTGTGTCTAACTAGGGACGTTTCCTTTTGGACATTTTTGT
>CALXFD010000043.1 GCA_944387495.1 uncultured Clostridia bacterium
AGTCCAACAGCGTGGACAAATGGAAATGTAACAGCAACAATAACATATTCAAGTGCATTAACATCAAATAAAAAAGCAGGTGTAGGTTCAACAGTAGCAAATGCAACGAGTGCAGCAAGCGCAAGTACAGCAACAAAAGTAACAGTAACAACAAACAAATATTATGTATATGCAGAAGCAACAGATAGTATGGGAAATAAAGTAACAGCATCAAGACAAATAACAAATATAGATAAAACAGCACCAACAGTAAGTCTAAGCCCAAATGGAGGAACATTTGCAAAACCAACAAGTGGAAATGCAACAATAAAAGTAAAATTAACAGCATCAGATACAGGAGGAAGTGGATTAAAAACATTACAATATGCATGGTCAACTTCAAACTCAACACAACCAACAAGTTGGACAAACTTTACATCAGGAAATACAATAAGCACTTCACGAGGAGTAGGAACATATTATCTATGGACAAATGTAGTAGATACAGCAGGAAATAGGGCGTCAAGTGTAAAAGTGTCATCAGCATATAAAGTAGTATCAGGTAGTATAACATTAACACCAAGTACAACAGGATGGACAAATGGAAATGTAACAGTAACAGTAACATATCCAAGTGTAATAACAACAAATAAAAAAGCAGGTGTAGGTTCATCAGTAGCAAATGCACAAAGTGCAGCAAGTACAAGTACAGCAACAAAAGTAACGGTAACAACAAATGGATATTATGTATATGCAGAAGGAACAGATAGTATGGGAAATAAAATAACAGCTTCTTTGCATATAACAAATATAGATAAAACGGCACCAACTATTAATTCAGTACTATATTACAAAGAGCCAGTACAAAGTGGATTAGTATTTAACCTAAATGGAAGCGATAATACTGGAAATGGACATAGCTCATCAACTACAACATGGGCAGATTTAAGTGGAAACGGATTTGATGGATATATAAGCGGAGCAAAATGGAGTGGAAATGCATTAGATTTTGATGGTGTAAATGATTATGTAACATTTGATAATCCATTAAATACTACTACAATGACATATGAAATAACACTTTCATTTGATTCAAGTAAAGGACACCAAGTAATGAGTAATATTGAATGGGGGGGAGCAGCACTTCTTGCTAGCCCAGGTGGAATACAGTTTGCTGTATCAAATGGTGATGCTAATAATGTTTATCAAACAGCAACAGCGAATATCAATTTATCTCTAAATACTGTATATACAGTAACAGGAACATTTGACGGCAAGACTATAAAGATATATTTAGACGGTGTATTAAAAGCATCTAGCACTTTCTCTGGTACACATGCAAGACAAGCAGGAGATACTTCAATGGCACTTGGTAAAAACCCATATGGTAGAGAAGCAGGAGTTACAGAAGGCGCAGATGGAGGATTTTTCGATGGAAAAGTATATGCTTCAAGATTGTATAATAGGGCATTAAGTGCAAGTGAAGTTCAACAAAATGATTATGCATCAAAATATATAGCAGGAAAACAAACAAGAGCATCTGGAACAGCACAAGATTCATTATCTGGTATAACAGGATATCAATTCAGCACATCATCAACATTGACAGCTTCATCATCAGGATGGAAATCTGTAACAAGAACAACAAGTGCATATACAGTTCCAACAAATACATTATCAGGAACAGGAGAATTCTACTTATATATTAAAGATGCAGCAGGAAATGTAACAAAGAAAAGACAAATAGATTTTACAAAATATACAATTTCATATAATGAAAACTACACAGATTCAGGAAGAAGCCCTGGAACAGCGGCAGAAAACTATGGTAATAGACTGACAGGACTAGGAAATAGAGGAACGACAACAGGAACTCATATGAAATACTCAATAAGTAATGGTGTAGTAACAGTCACATCAACGAGAAATGACGGATATGGTTATACGACTGGTAGAGTATTCTTAGAAAGAGGTCATAGTTATACATTCTCATGTAGTACAAATGGAACATGGGCAAGTTCAGATGGAAGTACATCAGACACAGTAGAAGCATTCTTAATGTATAATGGAGAAGGAGATTTATATTACAGAATGGGTTCAACAAATTACACATTCTCAGTTAGCCAAACAGGAACCTATTGGTTACGTTTAGATGTAAACCAAAATGGAAAAACGCACACATTCTCTAATATAAGAATAAAAGAAGTTGCACTACCTACATCATCAACAAGATATTCTCAACAAGAATATGGAACAATGCCAACACCATTTAGACAAGGATATAACTTTGATGGATGGTATACAGCAGCATCTGGAGGTACAAAAGTAGTATCAACAGACCGAGTAACAGCAAGTAGAACATTATATGCACATTGGTCATCAATATCAGCATCATTAACATCATTTAGTGCATATGTACAAGGAACAGGATGGAAAGCTAACTC
Source organism: uncultured Clostridia bacterium (assembly GCA_944387495.1). GTDB lineage: Bacteria > Bacillota > Clostridia > TANB77 > CAG-508 > CAG-269. The sequence continues at coordinate 2,424 of CALXFD010000043.1, forward strand.
AGGAACACAAGTAGGAACAACAGGACAATCTAAATCAATAAACGGAATAAAAATTTCATTATCAACAAGTGATTGGTTAACTGGTGAAATTACCTATACAATACATCAATCAAGTTTACATTATGATGGAAACTGGGAGTGGGGACCTGCACAATCTGGTAATACAAGCTTAATGGGACAAGCAGTTAAAATCAATATAGGTGGAAAAATAGCTAAACATTACGATATTTACTATAAGGCTCACTGTCAACAATATGGATGGCTCGGCTGGGCAAAAAATGGCGCATTAGCAGGTACAACAGGATATGCATATCGTCTAGAAGCATTAAAAATTCAATTAGTATCAAAAGGAGCAAGCCCACCAACAGAAGATTCAACTTATGAGGCAAGTTATTCTAAATAAAATAAAAACTCTTTTCTTAGAAAAACTAAGAAAAGAGTTTTTTCGTGTATATTTTCTTATGATAATACAGTTTTGAAAGGAGATTTTGTGAAAAATAAAAGAAAAATGACTGGAATTTTGTGATAAATAAACAATGAAACAACTGGAAACCTTGACAAATCCCCCATTTCTAGGTAAAATATAATAGAGAAAATATAAGGAGAAAAACAATGCAAAACAATAATAGAAAAATTTTTGATAAGCTATTATCAAAAACAAAAATATATTTAGCTATTATATTTATATTACTAGTAATAATAAGTATAGAGCACCCTATATTTATAGCACCATCTATACTAATATTTTTTATGCTACTAATATACTCATATTATGCAAATAACAGAAAGAAAAGTGAATTAACAGAAACAATCCAAGACCTAACACTAACAGTAGACTCTGCTGCAAAAAGCAGTTTAATAAATTCACCATTTCCATTAATAATACTAAAATCAAATGGAAACATAATATGGAGAAATACAAAATATATAACAGAATTTCAAAACACAAATATAAATTCATACTTAAACAATTTAATAGAAGATATAAAATCTCAAATAGAAAGAAATGAGCATGAAAACAACAAAAACAAACAATTAATCTCACATATACAAGTAGAGAAAAAATACTATGAAGTAGTAGCAAAAATAGTAGAATCAAGAAAAAAAGAAAATAAAAGCTCAGACATGATAATATTATATTTCATAGATGAAACAGAAAACGTAATAATGCAAAAAGAATATCAAGACTCAAAATCATGTGTAACAATAATGGTAATAGACAATTATGAAGAAGCAATGCAACAAATAGAAACAGAAGAGAAGCCACAAATAATAGCAGAAATTGATAAATGCATATATGAATGGGCAGACAAAACAAATGGAGTATTAATAAAATCAGATAGAGATAGGTATGTATACCTATTTGAACAAAGATATTTAGAGCAAGTAAAAGAAGACAAATTCAGTATATTAGACAAAATAAAAGAAATTTACACAAAAGAAAATGTACAATTAACACTAAGTATAGCAGTATCAAATGATGGAGTTACAGACAAAGATAAATACAAAACAGCCCTAGCAGCAATGGATGTCGTACTAGGTAGAGGTGGAGACCAAGCAGTAATAAGAGAACATGAACTATACAAATTCTATGGAGGAAGAGCCCAAGAAGTAGAAAAAAGAACAAAAGTAAAAGCAAGAGTTGTAGCACATGCACTAGAAAACTTAATAAAAGATTCTAGCAAAGTAATGATAATGGGACATACAAACCCAGACATAGACTCAATGGGTTCAAGCATGGGAATATATAGACTAGCAAAATGTATGGGAAAAAATGCATATATAATAGACAGTGATGAAACAAACACATTACAAAACTTTAAACAATCATTATCAAAAGAAATAGAATATGAAGATACATTAATAAGTAAAGAAGTAGCAGAAGAAAACATAGACAAAGACACACTACTTGTAATAGTAGACACACATAAATACAATTATGTAGAAGCACCAGAATTACTTGACAAAACAGACAAAATAGTAATAATAGACCATCATAGAAGAAGCACAGACTATATAGAAAATGCAACACTAACATTCCAAGAAGTATATGCATCATCAGCAGCAGAACTAGTTACAGAATTAATCCAATATGCAGAAACAAGAGTAGAGCTAAAAACGATAGAAGCAGAAAGCTTATATGCAGGAATAATGATGGACACAAAAAACTTTACATTTAAAACAGGAGTAAGAACATTTGAAGCAGCAGCATATTTACGTAGATGTGGAGTAAACATCATAAGAGTAAAAAAATGGTTCCAAAGTGATTTATCAACATTTAACAAAATAGCAGGAATAGTAAAAAAAGCAGAAATAGTAAGTAACACAATAGCAATAGCAATATATGACAAAAAAGAAAAAGACGCAAGCCTAATATGTGCAAAAGCAGCAGACGAATTATTAACAATAAGTGATATTACAGCATCATTTGTAATAGGAAAACTAGGAAACAAAATATGCATAAGTGGAAGGTCAATAGGAGATATAAATGTACAAGTTATATTAGAAAAACTAGGAGGCGGAGGACATATCACACTAGCAGGTGCACAAGTTGAAGGAATGACAATAGAAGAAACAAGACAAGAATTAATAAATAGAATAAATGAATACTTTTCAGAAATTGAAAATAGGTAGCAAATTTTGCTATCTATTTTTAAATAAGTTGAAAAAATAACAAAAGTGTAGTAAAATATATAATATTAAAAGAGCAAGGAGGCATAAACTATGAAAGTAATTTTAAAAGCAGATATAAAAGGGGTAGGGAAAAAAGATGAAGTAATAAACGCATCAGATGGATATGCAAGAAACTTTTTATTCCCAAAAAACTTAGCAATAGAAGCAAACAAAGAAAATATGAGCAAATTAAAAGCAAAACAAGATTCAGCAAAATATCAAAAAGGACAAGAAAAAGAAGAAGCAATTAAAATAGCAGATAAATTATCAAAAATAATACTAAAAATAAAAGTAAAAGCAGGAGGAAATGGCAAAATATTTGGTGGAGTATCATCAAAAGAAATTGCACAAGAATTATCAAAACAATATAAAATCGAAATAGACAAAAAGAAAATAGATTTAAAAGAAACAATAAAAGAATTAGGAACAAGAACAATTAATATAAAACTATTTGAAGGAGTAATAGGCAACCTAAAAATAGATGTTATTCCAGAAGAATAAAATAAGACAATTAAATATGGGGGAATAAAAATGGAGCTAGGAAAAGTACCACCACATGATGCAGAAGCAGAACAAGCTGTTCTAGGCAGTATGCTTACAGATAGAGATGCAGTTATTTCTGCAATAGAAGTCTTAAAAGAAGAAGATTTTTATAGAACAGATAATAGATTAATATATTCAGCAATTTTGAACTTATATAATAGAGCAGAGCCAATTGATATAATAACAGTAAAAGCAGAATTAGAATCATTAGGAAAATTTGAGCAAGTGGGTGGAATGGAATATTTAGCAACCTTGCCAGATAAAGTGCCTACAACAGCAAATGCTACTAAATATATAAATATAGTAGAAGAGAAATCAACATTAAGAAGCCTTATAAAAGCAGCAAATGAAATAATAGATTTAGGATATGACCCAACAGAAGATGTAGATTATGTAACAGAAAGTGCCGAAAAAAAGATTTTTAATTTAATGCAAAATAAAGATAAAAAAAGTTATACACCAATAAAGGATATATTAGTAGATTCATTTACACAATTGGAAGAGCTATATAACAGAAAACAACATATAACAGGAGTACCAACAGGATTTACAGAATTAGATAATAGAACAGCAGGTTTCCATGGTTCAGATTTAATACTAATTGCTGCAAGACCAGCAATGGGAAAATCTGCATTTGCATTAAATATAGCTACAAATGCAGCAGTTAGAGCAAATGTACCAGTTATGATATTTAGTTTAGAAATGTCAAAAGAACAAATGGTAAACAGAATATTGTGTAGTGAAGCAATGGTAGATAGTAATAAACTAAGAACAGGAAAACTAGATGAAGATGATTGGACAAAATTAGCAGGAAAAATTGGTCAACTAGCAGAAGCGCAAATATATATAGATGACACACCAGGTATATCTGTAACAGAAATAAGAGCAAAATGTAGAAAATTAAAATTAGAAAAAGGTTTAGGAATGGTAGTAATCGACTATTTGCAATTAGTACAAGGAACAAATAGAAGAAGCGGAACACGTGAGCAAGAAATATCAGAAATAAGTAGAAGTTTAAAAATATTAGCAAAAGAAATAGGAGTTCCAGTAATAGCATTATCACAATTATCAAGAGCAGTAGAACAAAGACCAGACCATAGACCAATGCTATCAGATTTAAGAGAATCAGGAGCGATAGAGCAAGACGCAGATATAGTAATGTTTTTATATAGAGATGACTATTATAACCAAGACAGTGAAAAGAAAAATATTGCAGAAGTAATAATAGCAAAACACAGAGGAGGCTCAACAGGCACAGTAGAACTATTATGGCTAGGAAGCTACACAAAATTTGTAAACTTAGAAAAAAGATTTGATGATTAAATGTCCATTTGGGGACGTTTCTGTTTGGACATTTTTGTCCATTTGGGGACAGATGTGACCTTTGGGGACGTGTCAAATCGTTTCACTTTGTAATAAAAAGGCATGACTTGTGACCTTAGTATATATATTATATTTTTTATTTTCTCTTGGTCACTGCCATTCGAAAAGAATTAGTAAGGCTTCCGAACGAGCCTCTTTCACTCAGACCCCCTCATTACTTCGGGTACCGTGAACATTCCTCATTCGGATAGCCTAACTAATTCTATTTCTAATTCTGTTCCAGGCGAGAAAGTAAAAAATATAATATATATACTAAGGTTACAGGTCATACCTTTTTATCACAAAGTGAAACGATTTGACACGTCCCCAAAGGTCACATCTGTCCCCAAATGGACAAAAATGTCCAAACAGAAACGTCCCCAAATGGACATGGAAGGAGAAAAATATGGCAAAAAGACAATATATTGGAATAAAAGAAAAAGTAGAAAAAACAATTTTAAAATATGATTTGATAGAAAACGGAGATAAAATAATATTAGGAGTTTCTGGGGGACCAGATTCAATGTGCATGCTAAACATATTAAAAGATTTGCAAAATACAAATTTGAAAAAACTAAATTATGAAATAATAGTAGCACATGTAAACCACATGATTAGAGAAGAAGCAATAGAAGACGAAAAATATGTAGAAGATTATTGCAAAAAAAATAATATAGAATTTTATTCAAAAAGTATAGACATTCCTAAAATTGTTAATACTAAAAAAATAGGAGAAGAAGAAGCAGGAAGAATTGCAAGGTATGAATTTTTTGATGAGTTATTAGAAAAAACAAAAGCAAATAAAATAGCAATTGCACATAATAAAAATGATAGAGTAGAAACAGTATTAATGAATGAATTAAGAGGAAGTGGATTGTCAGGCTTAAAAGGAATAGAACCAAGAAGAGGAAAATATATAAGACCACTAATAGAAATAGAAAGAGAAGAGATAGAAAAATATTGTGAAGAAAATAAATTAGAGCCAAGAATAGATAAAACTAATTTTGAGAACATTCATACAAGAAATAAATTGCGTAATTGCTTGATTCCGTATATAAAAAAGGAATTCAATCCAAACATTATAGAAACAATAAATAGGTTATCAGAAATAGTAACAGAGCAAGAAAAATATATAGATGAAATTGTAAGAGAAAAATATGAAGAAATGAATATAAAAGAAAGAATAAATAATAGCTCAATAAAAAAAGAAGAGAAAAATGCAAACAAAATAGATAATATAGAAAAAATGTCTGTAAAAAATGATAAAAAAAGTGAACAAGAAGAGGAAAGAAATAAGGAAATAAGAGAGAATTCAGAAAATAAGAAAATAGAATTTGAAAAATGTATAATACTAGATTTAGCAAAATTTAATAAACAAAATAAAGTAATAAAATCTAAGCTAATTTTATATACTATAACAAGGCTTTTAAACAATGCAAAAGGAATAGAAAAAGTACATATAGAAGATATTATAAAATTATGCAATAACAATATTGGTAATAAATATCTAACACCAAATAAAAATATAAAAATTTTAATAAAAAATAAAAAAATTTTTTTTATGGCCAATAATGAGTAGCCGTAATAATACACAAAAACGGCACATTTATGTAATAAAAAAGTCACAAAAAAACTATTGAAAAACAAAAAACGATATGATATAAGAAAAACAAATACAACAAAGGTGTATTGTGCCCCAAACAATACACCTAGTAAAAAGAGGAGGAATTATTTTGAAAAACGGGATTAAAACATTAGCAATGTGGCTAATAATTTTAGTAATATTTATAGTAGTATTATCATCAATAATGGAAAACAGTGATTCTAAACTAAAATATTCTGAATTAATCTCAAATATAAATTCAGGAAATGTAGAATCAATATCAATAGAATCAAATGGAACAACAGCAACAGTACAATTAAAAGATGATAAAATGAAAAAAGAAGTTAATATTCCAGACATGGGTAGCTTTATGTCGTATACAGAAGACTACTTAAAAGATGGTGCATTTACATTAGAAGAAAAATCAGAATCACTTATAATTACAATACTTAGCTTATTAACACCATTTGGAATTTTAATAATCTTCTTAATATTCTGGTTTTTAATGATGGGTGGAGCAAATAGTGGAACACCAGGAAACAAAACAATGTCATTTGGAAAAAGTAAAGCTAGAATGATGACACCAGCTGAAAAAAATAGAATAACATTTGATGATGTAGCAGGTGTAGATGAAGAAAAAGAAGAATTAGAAGAAGTAGTACAATTCTTAAAAAACCCAAAGAAATTTACAGACATGGGTGCAAGAATACCAAAAGGAGTATTATTAGTAGGCGGGCCAGGAACAGGTAAAACATTACTTGCAAAAGCAGTAGCAGGAGAAGCAGGAGTACCATTTTTTATAATAAGTGGTTCAGACTTTGTTGAAATGTTCGTAGGTGTTGGTGCATCAAGAGTAAGAGACTTATTTGACCAAGCAAAGAAAAACGCGCCATGTATCATATTTATAGATGAAATAGATGCAGTAGGACGTCAAAGAGGAGCAGGTCTAGGTGGAGGCCATGATGAAAGAGAACAAACATTAAACCAATTATTAGTAGAAATGGATGGATTTGCAGAAAACGAAGGAGTAATAGTATTAGCTGCAACAAACAGACCAGACGTATTAGATAAAGCATTATTAAGAGCAGGAAGATTTGATAGACAAATAGTAGTAGGTTTACCAGATGTAAAAGCAAGAGAACAAATATTAGAAGTTCATTCAAGAAAGAAAAAATTATCAGATGATGTAGACTTAAAAGTAATAGCAAAAAATACATCAGGATTTGCAGGAGCAGACCTAGAAAACATATTAAATGAAGCAGCTTTATTAGCAGCAAGAAGAAATTTAAACGAAATAGGAATGAGAGAAATAGAAGATGCCATGGTAAAAGTAACTATGGGACCAGAAAAGAAAACAAGAGTTAGAAGTGAAAAAGAAAACAAACTAGTTGCATACCATGAAGCAGGTCATGCAGTAGTAAGCCACTTCTTAGAAACACAAGACCCAGTACATGAAATATCAATAGTACCAAGAGGAATGGCAGGAGGCTATACAATGTATAGACCAACAGAAGATAAAAATTTCATGTCAAAAACTGAAATGGAAGAAAATATAGTATCATTACTAGGAGGAAGAGTAGCAGAAGCACTTATCTTAGATGATATATCAACAGGAGCAAGTAATGATATAGAAAGAGCAACAAAAATTGCAAGAAGCATGGTAACAAAATATGGAATGAGCGAAAAAATAGGAGCATTAACACTAGGTCAAGGTCAAGAAGAAGTATTTTTAGGAAGAGACTTTGGTCACACAAAAGAATACTCAGAAGAAACAGCAGCAATTGTTGATGAAGAAACAAAGAAAATTATAGACACAGGATATAACAGAGCAAAACAAATCTTATCTGACAATGTAGACAAATTACACAAAGTAGCAGGAATACTACTAGAAAAAGAAAAAATCGGAGCAGATGAATTTGAAGCAATATTCAACGAGAACAACTAATAGAACTAAAAAATAGTATGTTCAATCTGTTCAAAAGGTTAATATACAAATAAATTTGAGCAAAACCATAAATGGGGGTATACCTACTGGTCTTTGCTCAAAATTTTTATATATATCAGCTTTTCAAACTAGCCTATTAAATTAAAACTAGAATAAATCCCATTAAAAAAAGAAAAAATATTGATAAATTTATTCTTTTAGTATAAAATCAATATATAGAATAATTTGTAATATAAAAAAGCCTATTTAAGGAGTAAGAGATGAAAAATTATTATGACATTCTAGAAGTAAATCAAAAAGCTTCAAAAGAAGTAATACAAAAAGCATATAAAGTATTAGTTAGAAAATATCATCCAGATTTATATAGACAAGACCAGAAAAAATATGCAGAAAACAAAATAAAAGAAATAAACGAAGCATATAATGTATTATCAGATGATTTTTTAAGAGGACAATATGATAAAGAATTACAAAAAGAAATAGAGCAAATAAATTCACAAAAATATTCAAGCCAAACAAATATATATAATAATTATTATAACACAGCACCATCTGGCGAAAATGAAACAAACACAAAAAAAGCACAAAAAGAAACAAAACAACGAAAAATAGGAACATTACAAGGAATAATAGAAGTAGTAAAAGAACTATACAAAAATAAGCCCAAAAGAGATGAATTTAAAGAAGTAACAAAAAAAGACATACTTGCACTAGTATTAACAATTATAATAGTTATACTAATAGGAATAGCATTATGGTTTATACCATTTACAAATGGATGGATGAGAGAATTACTATTTGAAAATCCATTATTCAATTGGATAGGAAGCATATTTTCATAATGTCCAATTTGGGACGTTTCTTTTTGGACATTTTTGTCCATTTGGGGACAGATATGCTAGAAATTTGTCTAAAAATAAATTTTACTTTTGCCTTCATACTGGAATTTACTATTTTAATTAAGGATAAGCAAAAAAGCAAATTAGACTATTGACAACTTTGAGCCTTTAAGGTATAATATATATCGTTAGAAAATGAAGGGTTATCCCACAACATACAGTTCGTATGACCGGAAGGAGGGGAATTATAAATGTTAGAGATAAAAGTTAATAATGGTAATATAGAAGATGCTTTAAAGAGATTTAAAAGACAATGTGCAAGAAATGGAGTATTGCAAGAAGTTCGTAAAAGAGAGCATTACGAAAAACCTAGTGTAAAAAGAAAGAAAAAATCTGAGGCAGCTCGTAAGAGAAAATTTTAATCAAAGACCAGCAATTTAGCTGGTTTTTTTGTCTCATTAGGGACGTTTCTTTTTGGACATTTTTGTCCATTTGGGGACAGTTCCAATGAGACACAAATTTGTAACAAAAAAGTAACATAAAAATAATATTTCCACCCCGAATGCCAATAACCACTATCCGTATACACGAACTAAACAGCCCCAAAAAGTAGAAAAATCTGCTATTTACATACTAAATATATAATTATATTATAAAGTAGAGATTATTATATATAGAGGTGGAAAAATGAAAGTACTTGTTGAAAAATTTAAACTCTTAATAGCAGTTGTAGCGATACTTCTAATAAGCATAATTTTTAATGTTATAGACACAAGTGAGACAAAAATTTCAAAAGTAAGCCAAGACATCCAAGCAAATAGTCAAAATCTAGCTTCAGCAGAAGCAATAGATAATAGTGAAATTGGTAAAAAAGGTATAATTAGTTCAGCTACAATTATAGATAGAGTAACTGGAACAGGACCTTTTGATAGTAATGACAATCCAGGAAATGATTCATCAGAAGATAATGATATAGTTAGAAGTTTTGACCAAGTTATCTGGACTGTTGATATAACAATGGCTTTAAAAGATAATATAGGAGGTACTGCATTAAAGGGTGGAAAGATTGAAGTAGAAGCCCAAATTCCAGAAAATTGTGCAAATGTAGCCAAATGGGATTTAGATTCTATGGGATGGCTAGAAGGTACAGGAGAAGTTAGCAAAGATGGAAGAACTTTGACTGGAAGTTATACATTATCAACAACAAGTACTACAATACCAGGAAAACAAACTTTAATCTTAGTATTAAAAGTAGAAGGGGCACAAAATGGAACAAGTATAAAACCAACATTTAATTTTAAACTAGAAGGAAATGAAGATAGTGAAAAATATATTTTACAAGATGAAGCAGTAACAGTAAGTGCAGCACCTAAATATAATGTGCAATTAAAGAGAAATACATATTTAGCAAAAGAATATGAATTTACAGAAAATGATACAACATATAAAGGAAGAATGTATGGATATACACTAATATATCAATTATATAATGATGGACCAGTTGCAAAAGGTCTAAAAGGTATAGAATACCCAGAAGGAGATATAAATTTAGATGTTAATTTGAAATTCCAAAAGATAAGTACAGATGGAACAGGAAAAACTGAAGATATAACAGACTCATCTACACCAATGTTATACAACTATAAAATGAATATCTATAATGATAGTTCAGGATATATACCTAATAGACCGATGGGATTTGTATATCATTCAGCACATGAATGGCAAGCACCAGGGGCATTTGGTGGAGGAGCTAGAAACTGTTATGACTCTGGTAAAATAACAATGGAACAACAAGGTTCTACAATAAAAACAACATTATCAGGGTATAAATTTAATGGAGAATTCCCAACAGAATATGTTGGACAAGATCCAAATAACCATACAGTACAATATGCAGAAAATATTGGATGTTTTTCAACAGCATATTTCCAAATTTTTGTACCATATACAGAAGAAAGTAGTGAAACAGAATATAACTATTATCTAACAGTAGAAGATGCGAATATAGAAGCATATAGTAACAGTGGAACAAAATTAGCAAAACAAACAATAACATCTGATGACTCAAATAGAGTTCAACATGTATTATTTAGAACAGGTTCATTTACTGAATATCACTGGTTAGAAAATAACTGGGGAAACTATGGCGCAGGAGGAGGCTTATATAGCCACTATACACAAGGAGATGCAAAAGCTGCAATAGGTCAAAAATTCATATATAGATTAGATGTTACAATGGGACGTAATAATGATATAAAAGATGATATATATGATGCAAATGAACTAATGAAATTTGATGGAGAAGTATTTAAAATAACTCAAATAGATGGAATGACATATAGAACAACGAATAAGTCGACAAATTCATTTGGTCAGAGTGATATGAAATTTAAAATGCTTTATGTCGCTAAAAAAGATGGAACTAATTGGACATCAGATGAAGAAATGAAAAATGCAACAGAAGAAGATTTGTTATTCTTCACATCAGAAGAGGAACTACAAAAACAATTAGGACAAAATGCATATTGTGTAGGTGTGCTATTTGAATCAACTAGTGGAACAATGACGGCTAGTAAAGGTGTAACACTTGAAATAGCATTAGAAGTTAGCCAAGAAGCAGAAGTAGGAAAAGTATATCAATTCTTATCTACATCAAGATTATATACAAAAGAAAATGAACTAGATAGAACAACACAAACAAGAGAAAATCCAAATGCAGTATTCCCATCACCAAATTTCCAAGTACAAAGAAATTATATAAAAACAGAATATGATTCAAATGGAAATATTATAGAAGGAACACATAATGGGAGTTATGAATTTGGACAATCATTATTAATAATAAGTGGTAAACTAACAGTTGACCATAGTATAGAAGATAAAACAGAAAGTGGAGAAACAAAAGTAAACTATGATATTGGAAGAAACGAAAACTTAGCAACACTTAGTATAAAACCAACACTAAGTTTACCAACATCAAATGCAGTAAAGGTAAGTGGTATAACTATAAAAGTAACGGAAAACTTACCAAAAGGTTTAACATATGAATCAGGAAGTAGTAACCATGGAGAACCTCAAATAACAAATAATGAAGATGGCACACAAACTCTAATTTGGAATATATATGATTGCACAATAGGTGAAGATGTACCAAAAATAACATTTAAAGCAAGGATAGATGAAGAAACAGAAAATGGAACACAATATACAAGTACAGTTTTAGTATCAGCAGATAATATAGGTGCATCACTTCCAAGCACAAGGACAGATAGTCTAACAATACAAATAACAAACCTATCAGCACATAGACTATATAAAGAAGTAGAAACACCAGTTATAGAAAAAAATGGAGAAATAAAATATAAAATAACATATGAGAACAAAACAGATGAACCAATAACAGAGTTCCAATTATTAGATATATTGCCATATATAGGAGATAATAGAGGAACAAACTTCCAAGGAACTTACACATTACAAAATATAAATGTAAAACAATATATAAATGAGCAAGCACAAAGCACAGACAAATTAAAAATATATACTACAACATCAGACACAGTAAAAACTATGAATGCAAAAAATGAACAAATAGGAACAAGTAGTATTTGGCAAGAAAGAGTAAATGGAGCAACAATAAATAGCCAAATAAAAGGAATTGCCGTAAAAGGTGAAGTACCAGGATTAACAAGAGTAGAAGTAGAAATAACACTAAAAACAAATGGAAACCAACCAAAAGATATTTATGCAAATGATACAATGGCACAAGTATATAGTAATTCAGAACAAATGCAAACAGCAGTAGTAAATGCAATAGTTGTAAACAGAAGCATAGAAGGAACTGTATGGAAAGATGAAAACAGAAATGGTTTAATAGATGATGAAGAAAAAGGAATAGAAGGAATAACTGTAAAATTAATAAATACAAACACAAACAGAGAAGTTTCATCACAAAAAACAGGCCAAGATGGTACATATAATTTCCAAGACCTAGAAAAAGCAAATTACAAAATAGGTGTAGAATATGACACAAAATATTATGAATTAACTACAAAAAATGTAGGAGAAAATATAGAAATAAATAGTAAATTCAACAAAGAAACAAACCAAACAGACGAAATAACAAAACTAAACAGTATTCAAACACCAGAAATAAAAGAAAGCTATGTAAATGCAGGAATAGTAAATAGAAAAGCAAAAATCATAGTACAATATATAGAAGAGGGAACAAACAAAAAACTAGCATCAGACACTGAAATAACAGATAAAGTAATAGGAGATACATATGAAACAACACCTCAAAACATAGAAGGATATATAAACACAAGTAATAGTGGAAATACCCAAGGAACATGTGACAAAGAAGAAATAATAGTAAAATACTATTACAAAAACAATAAGCAAAAAATAGTAGTAAACAAAAGCTGGGATGATAATAATGATGAACACAAAAAAAGACCAACACAAATAAAAATTGTGCTAAAACAAGGAAACAATACAATAGCTCAAAAAACAATATCAAGCACAGATAACTGGAAAGGTGTATTTGAAGATATAGATATATATGACAAAAACTTAGATGAAATAAAATACACAGTAGATGAAACAGAAGTAAATTCAGATGATTTATTCTATTACACAAAAGAAATAGGAGAAATAAAAGATAGTACAAGTGTAGAAAACCAAAAAGAAGTAACAATAACAAACAGAATGTCAAAATTCCCAGGTTATGTAACAGTAAAATATGTAGATATAAACACAAAACAAGAAATAAGCACAAGCCAAACAGTAGAAGGAATAGTAGGAGAACAATTTGACATATCAAACTTAAAAAAGGAAATAGGAGACTACACATTAGTACAAGAACCAGAAAAAACAGGAACATACACAGAAAATACACAAGAAAGAATATACTACTATGCAAAAAATACACATCTAACAGTTAAATATCTAGAAAAAGATACAAATGCAGAATTAGCAGAACCAGACACAATAGAAGGCTATGAGGGAAAAGACTATGAAACACAAGCAAAATCAATCCCAAATTATACATGTGTTGATGTACAAGGTAATGCATTTGGAAAAATGCCAAGAGAACCAATAGAAATAATTTACTATTATGCACAAAACACAACTGTAAGAGTTGAACATATAGACAGACAAACAGGAGAAATCCTAAAAGAAGTAATAGAAAAAGGAAAAGTAGGAGACTTGTGTAAAACACATCCAGAAGATATAGAAGGATATGTATTAGTACAAGAACCAGAAGAACCAGATGTAATAATGACAAAAGAAGAGCAAGTAGTAAAATACTATTATGCACACATATCAGAAGGAATAATAGAAAAGCATATAGATGAAATAACAGGAGAACTAATATATAGCCAAACACATAAAGGTAACGAAGGAGACCCATACAATATTCCATCAAAAGAATTTGAAGGATATGACTTAGTACAAGAAAAATTACCTACAAATGCACAAGGAGTAATGACAAAAGAACTAATAGAAGTAAAATATTATTATATCAAAAAAGCAAATGTTAGAGTAGAATATATAGACAAAACATATAATCAAAAACTAACAGAAGATGTAATAATAAATGGTCATGAAAATGACAGTTATACCACAGAAAAAAAACAATTTGATGGGTATAATCTAGTAGAAAAACCAGAAAATGCAGAAGGAACAATGAAAATTACTAAAAATGAAGACGGAACATATAATATAGAAACAGTAGTAACATATTATTACAAAAAACAAGCAGGAGGAGTAACAGAAAATCATATAGATATAATCAGCAAAGAAAAATTAGCAGAAGAAACACATGAAGGAAATGTAGGAGACAGCTACAATATCCCATCAAGAGAATTCGAAGGATACGATTTAGTAGAAGAGGAAAACGGAAAAAATATGTTACCAGAAAACGCCCAAGGAGAAATGACAGAAGAAGAAATAACAGTAGACTATTACTACAAAAGAAAAGCAGTAGTAAAAGTAGAATACATAGATAGTCAAACAGAAGAAAAACTATATGAAACACAAATAGACGGACATGAAAAAGACAAATACAAAACAGAAGAAAAACAATTTGACCAATATGACCTAATAGAAATACCATCAAATGCAGAAGGAGAAATGACAAAAGAAGAAATAGTAGTAAAATTTTATTACATAAGAAAAGCAGAAGTAGAAATACAATATGTAGAAAAAGACACAAATGCACAATTATTACCAAAAGCTCAAATAGAAGGACATGTAAATGACAAATACAAAACAGAACCAAAAGAAGT
The DNA here is from genome assembly GCA_944387495.1 of uncultured Clostridia bacterium. Classification (GTDB taxonomy): domain Bacteria; phylum Bacillota; class Clostridia; order TANB77; family CAG-508; genus CAG-269. The sequence continues at coordinate 17,685 of CALXFD010000043.1, forward strand.
AGAATACTACAAACTAGTAGGACAAACAGAAAATACAGAAGGAACAATGCAAATAGACAAAATAACAGTAATATACTACTATGAAAAACAAACATTTAACCTAGGAATAAGTAAATGGGTATCAAAAGTAAACATAGATGGAGTACCACAAAATGCACAAAACTATAACCAAAGAGGACAAATATATAAAGTAGATATTCACAGAAACAAAATAGACAAAACAAACATAAAAATAACATACACAATAAGAGTAGAAAACACAGGAGAAATAGAAGGAAATGCAACAAGAATAACAGAAATAACGCCACAAGGATATAGTTATCATCAAGAAGACAATCAAATAACATGGCAAGAAACAGACGGAATACTAACAACAGACACATTAAAAGACACAGTCATAAAACCAGGAGAAAGCAAAGAAATAGACATAGTATTTAGATGGAATGGAGGAGACACTAACCTTGGTGAAAAACAAAACACAGTAATATTAAGCAAAACATCAAATCCAGCAGGATATGAAGACAATAACAGCCAAGACGATACAAGTAAATCTGAAATGCTAATAACAGTAGCAACTGGTTTAGACAGCAATGACAGAGTTATAATGATTGCAGCATTACAAATACTTATCTTAGTAGCAATTGGATTAATGTTTGGACGTAAAAAGAAATAGTATTTAATTGGGGAAAATTGGGGGAAAATTGGGGACGTTTCCTTTTGGACATTTGTGTCTAACTAGGGACGTTTCCTTTTGGACATTTTTGT
>CALXFD010000044.1 GCA_944387495.1 uncultured Clostridia bacterium
TTAGTACAATTGTTATTACTAATGCTATTAATGTTATTCCTTTGTTTGTGTTCTTTACTTTTGTTTTTTCCTTTTTCTTCCTCCTATTTTTTTCTTATAGTATTTTATTTTTGTATAATTTTTATACTTATGTATTTAGTATAATTACTTCGTTTTATCCTGTCAATCTGTTTCTACTATTTGTAATGTATATGTAATCAAACTGTAATATCTGCTATTATTTTTTATTAGTATTTCAGATATAAAAGTAGCAAAACTAAACCTTTCTTTTTACAGGTTTAATTTTGCTACTTTTATTAATATATTTATTTTTTCTAAACTAATTGTGTATACTCTCACAAGGCTTTCAGCTGTTTTTTCTTTTCTTTAGTTTTTTTATCATTTTATTGTTATTTTTTCAAGCTAACATTTTTCTTCTCTACTTTTTTTTTGATATTCGTCTTTTGCCTCATCAAATATTCCTAATATTTTATCTCTTATTACTTCTTGTGAATATGTTTTTTCTGTATATTCTGCAATTTCATCATTGTTAAATTTTAATTTATCATCACAAATATCAATAACAGAAGAACTCAATGCATTTACTGTTCTCATATATTGCTCCAAATAATTATTTAGTGTTTCTTCTTTTAGATTTAATTTCTGTGCTTCTTCCTTTACAAATTTTTCTTTTTTATCATCTAGCATAGTATATTTTGTAGTAATTTCGTCCAATTCTTCTTTTTCTTGTTCATCTAACTCGTTTGGTCTATCTGGTAATGGTGGTATTAAAACTCCTAATTTTGTTACATGACTTTTTGTTTCGTCAGACAAATCTTCTTTATCTACATTTAAAATTCCTGGTATTCCTCCTGAGTTTGTCGCTATAACAGGATGTCCACATGATGTACCTTCAATAACCACTAGTCCAAATGGTTCATTTCTTGATGGTATCAATGATACTGTTGCTAAGTTTTGTAATTTGCATATTTCTTCATGATTTTTTCTTCCTACAAAATGTGTATGCTGTAATTGTAATGATTGTGCTTGTTTTTTTAGTTTGTCTTCCAATGCTCCTGAACCTACAATTATTGTTTCTATTTTCTTGCTTTTGTCTTCTGCATCTTTTTCATAAAGTTTCGCTGCATCTAATAGTGCATCTATTCCTTTGAAATCTGCAAATTTTCCTACAAATAGTACCATATTATCATAATCTGCATTTTCTTTTCCTATTAACTCTGGAATAATTTGTTCTTTTGTAATATTTTTATTTTGATAAAATACCTTTGTATCATAACCATTTTCTAATAATCTAACTCTTTCTTCATTTCCTGGGAATAATTCATTAAATTGTTGTTCTTGCATGTCAGAGATTACTATAATTCTTTCAGATTGTTTAGCTGATTTTTCTGCTTCTTTTTTATATAATTCATATAATGTTTTAGCATCATATAATTCTATTAGTTCACCTAATTCTGTTTTAGATATGTCTAGCTTTTTAGATTTTATTGCTGTTTTTAATTCTCTCATAATTTCAGCTTTTGAATTAGCTCTTTTATATATTTCTTCAATTATATTTGTGTTTTGCTTATTTCCATTTTTTTGCATAAGTGCTTTTTTAGCATTAATATCTTCTTGTACTTTGCTTAGTTTTTCATTAGCTTTCATATATCCCATTAAATCAGTTCCATGTATTGTAAGTACAACTGGTTTGTCAAATTCATTACAAATACTACTTGTTAGCCAATTATGTTGTGCATGTATAATATCTGGATTAAATTCTTTCACTTCTTCACTAATAGCTTTTTTGAAAGCTTTATTATATTCTTCTATTTGCTCTAAACTTACATTCCAAAAATTTGCTGTACTTTCTGTATGTGTTGTAAACATTAAATAATTAAATGGGCATTGTCCTTTTATTTTTTCTGGATTTTCTGTTTCTGCTGTAAATGGTACTATATGGTATTTTACTCCTTCTAATTTGTCAAAATCTGTCCTATTATTACCTGTTATAATAACAACCTCATCACCATTTTCTACATATGATTTTGCTTGTGTTGTAATTAATGCACCACTACCTGCTCCATGTGTTGGGAAAGCTGTTACAATTAAAATTTTTTTCTTATTTTTGTTAGCTTGTTTTTCCATAGATATCTCTCCTGACCTTTATTAGTTTTGAATATTTTTATATTATCATCTTTTTCGTGTTTTTTCAATCTTTATAGACAATTTTTTTTATTTTTGACCAATTAGGGACGTTTCCTTTTGGACATTTTTGTCCATTTGGGGACAGATATATAATGATTGACCCATGGTCAATCCATACATCTGTCCCCAAATGGACAAAAATGTCCAAAAGGAAACGTCCCTAATTGGTCTAAACTAATTGTGTGTGTACTCTCACAAGGCTTTCGGCTGTTTTTTTCATTTTCTACTCCTCTTTGAACTTTTTTATTGTTTCCATCTTATCATTTTTCTTTTACTTTTTCAATCTTTGTAATTGAATTGTAATATTAATAAATTTAATTTGTAACAAGGATATGTCTTAATCCTTCCGTTCTATCTCCCATCCTGAAACCTGCATCTGCTATATAAAAAAACATACTTGATGAATAGTCTTTTGCAAAACTACGTGCAAAAAAAGGATTTTGGCTGTTAGGAAAGAATGTTGATGCTTCAAACCATGCACCTTTATTGGCCATGCTTGTGTTAGATGTCTCATATATGGCATCTCCCTTTTTTTCTTCTGCTAGCATATATGTTTCTTCTTGATTAAGTCCACTTGCTTCATATACTGTTTTATATTTTGTACTTGTAGTTCTTTCATGCTCATCTTTACCAAATAGACTTCCTCCATCGTTTTGCAATTTGATATTAATACTAATTGTAGAATAATTTACATATGATGCTGTAAATTCAGTTGAACGTCCATTCATACCATATACACCATATGCATTGTGTGTTGTAGATTGTTTTTTATTATTTGTATATATCTCTTTACTATTATATCCCCCTCCTGTTATCCATTCTTCTTGCTGTTCCACTTTTTGACCATTTGTTCCATATTTACTATGTGCCAAATATACTATTGCTCCCCACTCGCTATTCTTTGCCATATGGCTATTTAAACTTTGTGTTTCTCCAAATGTCGCTTCTAATGCTATTTCATATTGTTCTCCTACTGTTGACGTTTCTACAAGCCCTGTTTGAAGTGGCTTTACTACTAAAGTATCTTCTGTTTTTGTTGTTTCAAATTTTCCTACCCAAAGTCCAGATATTTCTCCAAATCCTCCTCCATTTTCTGCGTTTGATGTAAATGCTGGATGCACTAACCATTCTTGTTGCACTTGTTCTCCATCTATCTCCTTATATGTTACTTGTTCTGGATTGCTAGTTAATGTTCCTGTTTCTCCATTTAAAAAATTATTGTTTGTATCTATAAAAGCTACCTCTATTGTTCCTACTTGGTTTGTGTGATATCCTTTTGTTATTTTATATGCATATCTTGGTATCCATACAAACATACTTCCATCTTGTGTTATTGCATTTGCCCACTTACTTCCTGTTTGTTCTGATTTATCTTCTCCTACATACTTAATTGGTGTCATTGCACCTTTTAACTTTGGTGCATTTACTTTTACTGATTGATTTCCATTACTTGTGTCTGCATAACTATACCATTCATTATCATCTTTTGTTGTCTTTTCCCAGTATTCAGGATTTTCTGCTGTATTTTCTTCTGGTGGTTCTTCTCCTATTGGTCCTGTTATTTTTCCAGTAGATTGCTCTATTTCATATATATGCCCATTTGGATATGTTACTTTTAATCCATCACTATCATCTGCATCTCCTTGTGAATTCAACTTATCTAATTCTGTATTTAACTCGTCTGCTGTTACATCTTCTGATATTTGAGCTACTTTATTTGCTTTTGCTGCTGCATATGACATTGATATTTCTTCTTTTTCTTGGGCTATCTCTGTTTGCTCTTTTGCTTCTGTTGCTTTTGTTAATACTCCATTTTCTCCTGTTAGCATGGCTATGCTTACTCCTGCTAAGATTAATAGCACTATTATGTTTAGTATGTTATCGATGGTTAGGCTGTAAAAAATCAGACTGGAATAGTTTACTAGACCAGCCTGACC